>JBEEOW010000023.1:0-67443 GCA_041191405.1 Bacteroidota bacterium | reverse complement strand
CCTTCCAAACCACCGACAATGCTTGGAGAGCAGATGCTGCCGATAACCAAGGTACCCCAGGTTATAAACTCCGTAGCCAAGGCACAGGGCAAACCAATGCCAGCGGTTTCTCTGGGCTTTTAGCAGGCTTCCGCCATCCCCTTGGTACGTTCCTCAATCGCACGTCTGGCGGCCTCTGGTGGTCGTCTTCTGCTACAGGTGCTAATGCAAGTAACCGCAGCCTGTACACGGGCTACCGTGGTGTGCGCCGTTACAGCGACCCTAAGGCGTTCGGCTTTTCTGTTCGTTGCCTCAAGGATTAGATTTATTTTATATTTGATTTATTTAAGGCAAAAAAAATGACATTAAAAGATAAAATAGAAATGCAAGCACAAGATACTACCCAAGTATATCTTCATCAAGAGGGTATATTTTACAAGGTGTATAACGAGGGAGCTTTTTTGTTAAATTTTTAGGTTATAAATTAAGGATTAAATACATCAAAAATCTAAATCAAGAAATATACAGTATAGGTTTTCCTTAGTCACTAGGCTCCAGCCTAGTGACTGCTTATGAAAAAGGCATCTTGCCGCTTTTATTTGCCGTGACAGGTGTTAAATCTTTCACATTTAATTGCTAAATAAAGAATACTAGCAAAAAATAATATTACCCTTACCTAACAGGTTTTTAAATCCTGTTAGGTAAGGGTAATAATTTTAACATTTAGGTTAATGTATTAAAAAACAAAAATATGAGACAAAGTGGTGTAGCATGTATAAAATTGAACAATAGAACTACAATAGTAAAAATGGGTTTTAAACTTTCTGCTTGTTATGTTATACTTTTCACTACATTTTTACTTATTTCATTCCACTCCTATGCGCAAGATAGCATAGTGGTAAAAGGCACATTTATAGGCAATACCAAATACGCCAAGGTATTGATGCTTAAGTTTGAGGTAGGTAATTTCCCGGTGGGTGGGGCTACTATTAAAAACGATAGTTTTAAATTGGTTTTGCCTCCACAAATTTCGGCTGGGGTTTATCGGTTCCAATACGCTGTAAGCGAAGGTGAAAAGTATTTGGATATTATTATTAATGGTACAGAAAAACAAATAGCTTTTACAATGGAAGCCAATGAGGAAATGGCTTTGCCAAAGTTTACGGCATCTGTTGAAAACCAAAAATGGTATGCTTACCAAAAGCAAAATAGTTTGCAAATGGAACGCATTGCTTTATTAAATCAGTTTATTAATGCTTACCCTAATGCACAAGCCGAGGTGATGAAAGTGGCTGTTAAAGAATGGGAGATGGAAAGAGATTTATATTGGAAAAATTTTGAGCAATTTAAAACCGAAATGCAAGGTACTTGGGCGTATGAAATGGTGGCAAATAGGCCTTATTATTTCTCGAACCCTAACGAGGATTTTAGAATTCAGGATTTTAACAAAAGAGAACATTTTTGGGATAATTTTGATGCCAATAATCCTAAATTATTAAACTCACCCTTATACACCGAGCATATTTTAAATTATTTACGTTATTGGATGAACCCCAATATGAATTTTAGTGCAGAGGAAAAAACCAATGGTTTTAAACGTGCTGTGGATGTTATTATCCGAAAATTTACTGGTAATGAAGAAACCCATACTTTCGCCTATAAATATTTAAGTTTAGGTTTTAAAGAAATAGGCGAAGAAGAGGTATTGCAATATTTAGATGAAAATTATAAAAATTTAGCCGAACAATGTTTTGATGCCTTTGAAAAAACAGAGTTTGAAAAACGAATGGAAGGCTATGCGGCATTAAAACAAGGTAATAAAGCCCCCGATTTTAAATTGAATGATGTACATACCAAATTAAAAGCGAAGAGTTTGTATCAATTAAAATCCGAAAAAACGATTTTGGTTTTTTGGAGCAGTACTTGTCCGCATTGTATGGAAGAAATGCCAAAGTTAAACAACTGGGCTGCCGAACATAAACAATTAAAAATTATAGCTATAAGTTTAGATACCGATAGTGCCTTGCATCAAGAAACTATAAAAAAGTTACCCAACATACTACACACCTGCGATTATAAAGCATGGAATACCGAAGCCGCAACAAAATATTACATAGCAGCCACGCCTACATTTATTGTTTTAGATAAGGATAAAAAAATAATTGGCAAATACAGTAGTTTGGAGCAAGTTGTTAAATAAATATGGATGAATAATTAAAATTAATGTGGTTGAATTGTGCTGTAAATGTAAATTCCGAGATTTTCTAATTCATATTTTGGAACATTGGTAAATTTATCTTTTATTAATCCCTTTTTAATTACTTAAAAAAGAAATTAAATTTGACAAAATAATATTTTCCACTCACTTCCGTACCATTTTTTCTTCATTTCAGAATATTTTTTTAAATTAATTTTATTGATAATCAATAGTTTGTGTTTTTAGTAAAAATTTTCAATTTGACTATTTAGCAATATTGTTGTTACTTTGTTTTAAATATTACTATTAAAGGAAAATATTGAATACTTTCAAGAAGTGAATATGATCTTTTGTTATTAGCTAGTATTAAACGTTCATTTTTCATAATAAATTTACTCCCCTAAGTCAAATGAAGAAAACGCTTACATCCTTATTTGTATTTGCAACTGCCCTTATTGCAAACGCTCAAACTCCAAGTACAACTATTGCAACATGGAAAAATGATTGCAAAGGAGCCTATAATATTATTCATGATGATTTTGGTGATTATGGCGTAATTGGTATTCAAAATTATGCTGATACCATGAATTTTAATCGTGGTTTGAAATTTACATTTGGCGCAATTACTTCTTCATGTGAAGCCGACCAATCAATGTACACCAAGGCTAAATCAATGATTAATGATCACGGTCATGAAATTATTAATCACTCACATACACATTCTTGTGCTGTTGGAAATGCTAATTGTGGTGGTACAGGTACAAATTATCAATGGGCAGTTCCTGGAAACACTCAAAAATTTAATATTGAAATTGATTATTCAACATCTTCTATAAAAACTGGTACAGGTTATACGCCTCGTTTTTTTATATATCCTTATGATCAATTTAACGAAAATGCTAATTCTTATCTACAAACTAAAGGGTATTTAGGTGCAAGAACTGGAGCATATAACTCAGCGGAAGCAAATGATTTTGAACCAGATAATTTAGGTTTTTTTAGAACTCCTTTAGTAGTTGATGTTCAAAATACTGGAAATGGTACTTTTGCTGTTAATTTAAATTATTGGGTTGATCAAGCAATTAATAATAACTTATGGGTTAATAGGGAATTACATAATGTTGGTAATTCTGGTTGGGGGTCCGTTTCGGTTGCTGATTATAGAACACATTTAAACTATGTAAAATCAAAAGTTACAAGTGGTGATTTATGGGTTGGTACTATTTCTGAAATTTTAACTTACCAAATTCAGAAATTAAATTTTACTCCAATTACAACTTATAATGCTCAAAATAAGGTTATTAATATTACTTGGAATACTCCAACTTTTGATGTAGCCACTTATTTAAATCCGCTACAAGTAAAATCTCCTGTAACACTAAAGGTTAATTTAAGTGGTTTAACTGCACAAGATTACGTTATTACCCAAGGTGTAAAAACAATTACTTCAAAAAAAGTAAAAAATGGTATTTTATATTTCGATGCATATCCATCAGATGGAGCAATTGCAATTTCCTTAGTTGATTGTATTTCATTATGTATAAGTTCACAACCAAGTGGTTTAACAGTTACTGAAGGTGCCAATAATGTTACATTTACAGTAGTAGCTTCAGGTGCAAGTGGTGTAACTTATCAATGGAAAAAGAATAATGTTAACATTCCAAATGCCACTTCCTCATCTTTAATTTTGAACAATGTACAAATTGCTGATTCTGGTAATTATACAGTTGTTGTTACTTCAGGTGCAACAAGTTTAACTTCTAATATTGCTAAATTAAAAGTTAACAAAAAAGTTGTACCACTACATACACCATATAATGGAACACCATTTTTGATTCCAGGTAAGGTAGAGGCAGAAGAATTTGATAACGGAGGGCAAGGAATTGCTTATTATGATTTAACTCCTACAAATACTGGAGATGCTACTTCATTTAGAAATACAACTGTTGATATTGAAAATTGTACCGATGGAGGAATTGGTTATAATTTGGGTTATACTGATGCAGGCGAATGGTTGAAATATACAGTAAATGTAACTAAATCACAGAATTATAATTTAGATATTCGTTATGCTAATAATTATGCAGACAATAAAATTACTCCTGTACTTAAGTTTTATTTAAATGATACTGCAATCACAAACAACATATCATTTGCAACTACTGGAGGTTGGGCTACATTTAAAACCATCACTGTACCTAATATTTATTTAAAAGCAGGTGATAATCAAGTATTAAAGGTTGCAATAGTTGCTGATGATGCAAATTTAAATTATTTTAACTTTACACCAGCAGTTGTTTTAGGTACAAACGAAGAGTTAGAAAATCAGGTAACTTTAAAAGTTTATCCAAACCCTTCGGCAAATGATTTTGTAATAGCTGGTTTATACGAAGGTAAAGTTGAAATATTAACCCTTGAAGGTAAGTTAGTAAAAGACTATTTTGTAGAGAACAACCAAACGTTCCTTCATGTAAATGAAAATTTACCTCAAGGTGTTTACATTATAAAATATAATGGCAAAACTATCACTAAATCAGTGAGATTTGTAAAATTGTAATTTTATTCAAGCAAAAGATTTCAAAAGCTACTCAATCGGGTAGCTTTTTTTATGCGTTAAAAAATGATTATTAAACTTGTATTTGATTTTTATTGTAATAAATTTACAAATAGGTTACAATTTTTAAACTTTAAATTGAAATTATAACCATTTATTAAATAGTTATAATTTCAAATTCTTTTATACTAGTATTCATGTTAAAATTATCAAATCAAGATATTTCAAACAGTTTTAAAAGAGCTGCATTATTTTTGACTAGTTTATTTTTGATAAACATAGCAAATGCAACCAAAATTACATGGAAATTTGATAGTAAAATTAATAGCAATTGGGAAACTTCAGCAAATTGGGATTTAGGAAGAGTCCCACGTTCAACTGATTCTGTAATAATTGGAACTGGACCACTTTTAAATGCTAGAATTCAAAGTTATTCTAATACTACTGTCGCATATTTAGAAATACTAAACAATTACAGTCTTGCAATCGAACAAAATAAAACCTTAAATGTTACAGGAGATGTAAAAATAAATGGTATTCTATATAATAACGGAACTTTAAATATAACAGGTTCAGTAAATATATCTGAAAAAAATAGCTGGCTGTGGAGTTCAAGTATTATTGAAATTGGCGGTAATTTAACAGGAAAAGGAAAGTTTTCTCATTCAAATAGCCCTAATCCATTTACAAAATTATATGGTAATTTTGCATTAGATTCTTTAACTAAAGTATATTTAGCAGATGGTGCTTTTGAGTTTGCTGGTAATAACCAAACTTTACCAGGTGTTATTTTTAATAAATTAACTTTGTCTGGCTCAAATGCTATAATTAATAATAATGTAACTGTTAAAAATACTTTTACTATTAACTCGGGTACAACTTTAACCTTATCAGATTCATTAATAATAACAGGAACATCAGTTGTAGTAAATGGCACAATTTCAGGTTCAAGCACCCTCGTTTTAAAACCGACAAGTGTATTGAACTTATCAGGTGCAGGAATAATTTCATCAAATGTTACTATGCAAAATGAAGTTAAAATTGCAGATGGTTCTTCAATTAATGTTGGTAAATTAACTATACCAAGTGGTCAAACTTTTACAAACAATAATGTATTAATTTATTCGGAAGAAAATGCTCCAATAATTAACGGTACTTTGTCAGGAACTGGTCAAATTATTATTGGTACTGGAGTTACTTATGCAGTAACTGGAAATAAAGGACGATTTGAATTAACAGGTTCTCCTACGTCAATTATTGCAAGTACTTCATTTTCTACATTATATGAATATGGTACAACAACTAGTATTTCAAATTCAGGAATTTCTACAGGTTCTCAATATAAAACTTTTACTATTAATGCATCTGTGCCTGCACGTTTAGCAGGAGGAAAGAATGCAAGAATTACAGCTGGTGGTAGAGTTTTCTCTTTAGGTTCATCACCAGTTCCTGTAACTTTTGTAACTTTTGATGGTGTTTTACACGGAAATTCAGCTTTGATTTCATGGGCTACTTCAATGGAGTATAATAATAAAGAATTTATTGTTGAAGCTTCAAATGATGCTGTAAATTTTAAACCTATCGCAACTGTAAACGGAATAGGTACAACAAATACCTTAAGTAATTATTCGATAACAGTAACTAATCCATTAAAATATTACAGATTAAAACAAGTTGATTTTGATGGTGTTAGTACATATTCTAAAATCATTGAAGTTTCAAGTAATAATGTAAATGAGTTCACAGTTTTCCCAAATCCGCTTATTGGCAATGACCTATATATCAATTATAATGGTTCTTCAGAAGCAGATGGAATTATTGTTAAAATTTACGATTTGAATGAGAAGGTTCATTTTGAAACAACATTAAATTTCTTTGGTAATGAGGTTTCTAAATTAGCACTTACTGAAAAATTAAATAACGGTGTTTATTTTGTTTCTATTCAGTCTCAAACTGGAGTAAAAATTCAAAAATTACTTGTAGAGTAATCAAAGTTTTATAACTCAAATTAAGGCGATAAAGGTTGGTTTTAACCAACTTTTATCGCTTTTTTTATTTATCATTTTTTTCATTTTGTATATTAATTTCTGTAGTTAAAAAATTTGATCTATATCTAAATTATTGCTTCATTGAAAAATATATCTTGTTTTGTGAAGTATAAATTTTTGTACACTTGGTAAATAGTTAAATAGGAGTGATTTATGTTTTATAGGATTAAATTAAGTGATAACTATATTTTTTTAATAATATTGTTTTGAAATTCAAATTTATTTTTAAAAAATATCAACAAAAATAAAAAAAAATCGTAGTTTGTGAAATTATAGATAAACTGTACAACAGAATATTAGACACTTACAATTATTGTGCTAAAAAAACATAAATATGTAAAATTGATTATTTTTATTTTGGCTTTAGGTGGTCAAACTTTTTTGTATGCACAAGATGTAGAGAATGTGGCTAAAGATTTAAAGAAAATAGCTGATGCAAAGCCTGTTAAAGTTTCTGGAGGTTTTGGTGCTACAAGTGCATTTTATAATATGAATGGAATGCCATCAAGAAGAGCTCCATTTTCTTGGGCTTTGAATGGTAATGTTAATATTTCTATTTTTAGTAAAATTAGTATTCCCTTATCAATTAACTACACCGATAATGGAACATCTTATTCAGCTAAAAATCCTTTGAAAACTATTTTAGCTGACTTAGCTAATAAAACAGGGATGAGCCCAAAGTATAAATGGGTAACATTACATTTGGGAGATAGAAGCTTAAATTTTTCAAGATATACTTATGCTGGATTGAGATTTTTTGGAGCTGGGGTTGAATTAGCTCCTACCAAAAGTATAGTTAAGTTTTCTGGTTTTTATGGTAGGTTTAATAGACGTACTCTGTTAGATACAATTAACGGAATTGCAGTTGTTCCTGCGTATAAAAGAGTTGGTTGGGGAACAAAACTTGAATTGGGTAAACAAAAAAATAAAGTTGGTATATCCATATTTAAAGCACAAGATGATACTTATTCTGGTGATGAGTTAACTGAAAAATATAATTTAAAACCAATGTCGAACTTGGTGTTTGGTATTGAAACTAAAAATCAATTATACAAAAAACTGGATTTAGATTTTGAATATACTACCAGTGCTTTAACTACAGACTTAAGAGCTCCTGAAGCTTTAAATTCTGGTGATTACACTTATTTTAATAACCTTGGAAACATATTTACACCAAACAGTTCAACAATCTATAATAGCACTTATGCTGCTGGTATACAGGTAAAGCAAAAGTCAACAACTGTTGGATTAAAGTATCTTTGGGTTGACCCAACGTATGCTTCTCTTGGTGCTTTAGCAGCTAAAAACGATATAGAAGCTTATACTTTAAACTCAACTACATCAATTTTTAAAAATAAAGTTACGCTGGGTGGTTCATTGGGTACAGAAAGAAATAATTTGGAAAATAATATGGCCCAAACAATGCGTAGGTTTATTTATGCTTTGAATGGAACTTGGTTGATTATTCCAAATTTAAATTTTACATATAACTATTCGAACTTTAACCACTCAACAGCTCCAACAACTATTACTAAAGCAGACTCTGTTAAATTAGTTCAAGTGAGTGCAAGTAATGTAGGCTCATTAAATTACACTTTTGGAAAAGGTAATGCTAAACACACAGCATTAATTTCAAGTACTTTTCAAAATGTTAAGGAAATACGTCAACTAGTGAATATGCAAGTTTCAACACCAAATGATGTAACTAACTATTTGGCAAATTATAGTGTAAATTTTAATAATATTCAGCTTACATGTGCTTTATCTGGTAATTATAATAAGGTTGAAGCTCCTAATATTTTTTCAGAATCAATAGGGCCATCACTTTCTATAACGAAAAAATTAATACAAAAAAAACTATCTATTACATACGTTACTTCTTATTTAAATAATAATGATAATGGTGCAAAAGCTGCAACTTTTGCAACCAAATTAGGAGGTGTATATAAGCCAGGAAAAAAACATTCATTTAAGTTGGAAACAGCTTTAGTGAATAAAAATATTAAATCAGGTCAAGGAAATTCATTTACCGAAACTCTTGGTAAAATTTCTTACGATTTCAGCTTTTGATTAAAAAAATTGATGATTAAAATTTTGCAAAAAATATTAAATAAATTAAACTTTAAGTACAGCTTTATAAGTTTGTGCTTTTTGTTGTTTATAACAAAGTCAGTTCATGCACAGATTCAAACAACTGTACAAGCTACCACTTTGCTTACTGCCCCTTATTCGCCTTATTTTAGTGATTTGTATCAGCCAAATGGCAAAAAACTTATTACTAATTTATTGTTTAAAGACTTTGCTGAACCTTCATGGGATATTAGATTAAAAATTACAATTAAAGGTGATAATGGAGTAATTATTGAGTCAAAACCTAATTTTATTCCTCTTGAAAGAATAACATTAACACCAGGTGTACTACACACAGTGTCAGGTGATGACTGGGCAGAGTATTTAGATTATAATAATATTCAGATTACAGGATTTGATGCTAAAACATTTTCTGATAAAGGGGTATTACCTGAAGGTTTTTATACTTTTACAGTTGAAGCTTTAGATTATAATACCGGAAAAGTACTTTCGAATGCAAGTCAAGCAGCAGGTCCATTTTTATTAGGAGGTGTACCACAAGTGATAGCACCTAAAACCAATTTTGTATTAGCGGCAGACCCACAAAATATTATTTTTCAATGGGTAATGACGGCTCCACCTTTAAACCCTGTTACCACTGAATATAAACTAGAGATGTATGAAATTACAACATCAGGTGTTGCGCCAGATGTTGCTTTTCAAAATGGAAACGTAATTAAAGTATTTGAAAGCCAACCAACTAAACAAACCACGTTTTTATACGATGCGTCTGCACCTGCTTTAGAGGTTGGAAAAAGATATGCCTATTTTGTTACAGTTTTTGATAATACAGGAAAAAGTGTTTTTAGAAATGATGGCAAATCTGAGCCTTATTGGTTTGTATACGGATATCCAATTGGAGGGAAAATTTCTTTAACTAAGCCTGAGAAAGATTATCAATTTACAAGAAGCGATAGACAAAAATTTCAATGGTCAGTGCCAGATAATAAAGCTATTTCTTCTCAATTAGTTAGTTATCATTTCAAAGTTGTACAGCTAAAGTCTGAAGATGAAGATTTAGATATAGCAATTAAGAATAATAAAGTTATTTATGAAGAAAACACAGAGCCTTCGAGCAGTCCTACAGGTTGGACAACTGTAGTTGAAGAGAAATTTGAAAGTCAAAAGTTTTTTGCTTGGAAAGTAGAGGCGTATTCAGGGGATCAAAAAATTGCAGAAAGTGAAATTCGTAAATTTCAAGGTGCTCCATTGCTTGATTATTTCCGTGCAGGTGACCATGATGTAACAGTAGTGTCAACTACAGGAAATGACATTACTAACTTAACTGGTACTGGTATAGTAAAATTAGATTCAAAAGGGATTCGTACAGCTGAAATAGATTTCAAAAATATCAAACTTAAGAAAGCTGGAAGTTTATATTTATTAGAAGAAGGTACACTTTTCAAGGAATTGAAAGACCAAGAACCAATTGAGATTCAAGCAAAAAATAAAGATTTAAGAAATGTTAAATACATTCCAACTGCTGTAAAGCTCGATAATCAGGCACTTTCTTTACGTGGAGATTTTAGTATTCCACTTGATATTGTGCTAGATGGAAGTGAACCCAATGCATTAATTAAAGATAAATGGATGAATTTTAATTCATTCTATTTAAGAGGTGGGGTTTCGTTAAATGGTACTTTTGATATTATGGAACCATTGAATTTCCAACTTAATATTGATACGGCTTCCACTTTAATTATTGGGGCTACTGGTTATCAAATATTTTATTACGGAAGTATTGGTTTACCAGAAAACACTTTAAATACACAAGGAAAACGAATTACAGTTCCTTTTAAAAACTTTGAAAGGTTAAAATACTTTGATTTAAATGCCGAAACAATGGCATTGACTTTTCAATCATATAGACCGATTGATAAAATAAATCAAACAGTAATTCCTAAAAAAATTATTATAGATTTTTCAAATGAAGAATCTCCAGGAAGTTTCGATAAAGATTGGAAAGGATGTTATATTTCCGAGTATACCTTAGAGCAAAAAACTAACATCGATAGAAAAGGGAAAAGACTTGAGTTTACGAAAGATTTATTAACAGAGGTAAGTTTAACAATCAATCCAAACTTAAAAAACTGGTTTACTGCGCTTGGTTTACAATATTATAGTGATCAAGAATTTGCAAGTGATTTCAGTATGAAGTTTAATACTTTTCCTGTTCAACCTATCACTTATAAAATAGATGTTGAAAATTCACTAGTTAAAAGTAGTGAATTTAGAGGAAGGATTAAAATACCTGTAATTGACGATTCAAGAGATTTTGAAGTTTTTGCTAAAATTACAGATGATGGATTTGGAGAAGGATTTTTAGGTGAAGATTTAGCAAATCAACACATTTATTTTAGTAAAGAAGCTGCTGAATCAAAAGCTGATTTAACTGTTAAAAGAGCTGTTTTTGATGGAGATGACCATCTTGATATGACTGTTGATATTGCAGTTCCATATATAAAAGTTAAAGTAAATAATATTCCTAATTTTAAGGCTTATGGCGATTATCAAATAGGATTTGGCAAACGTAATGGAATTGTTGAATTTTCAGAGCAAGTGGTTGGTAAATATGATCAACTATTTGATTTGGTTTTCGAAAATTTTGGTGCTGCTTATCAAAATGGTAGATATGTATACTATGCCGCTACAACTGTTAATTTAGCACAAGATGCCCAAGCAACAAATGGTGGACCTGTTAAAGTAAATATTTATGGTACTCAAAAACCTTCTGAAAGTTTAGGAATAAAAAATGATTACTCTTCACAACCTGCGGTTTCAATTCCTGCAACAGTAACAGAATTACCTCCTGCAGCAGTGCCTTTAGTTGATTCAATTAATTTTAAATTAGATTGTGGGATAGCTAAACTTGAAGGTAAAGTTGGTATCAGAAAAAATGATCCAGAATGGGGAACTTGTTTTAATGGAAAAATTAAAGGTGTAATTTATGCACCATCTGAAATAGGTTGTGGTTCAACCATTATAATTGGTAAAACTCCTTCAAAATTAGATTATTGGTTTTTTGATGTATTTATGTACGATAAAGGAACAGGTGTAGCACTTGTACCTGGAGTTGTAAATATTGTAGGTTTAGAAGGTAGAATGTTCAGACACATGTCTGCTAAAGTTGATAAATCTGGTAAAAAAGCTGAAATTAAAATTGATGCAAATACCCTTTATGGTGCAGGCTTATATGCGCAATTAATTGATGCTGCCACAAATGGTCAAACATTAAAAGCAGATATTGGAATTGAGATGAAATTGCTAGAAGGTGATTTTCAACTAGCTTTAAAAGGACAGGCAACAATTTTAAACCTCGAAGGCCGCACCGCTAGCTCGGCCGTAACTCAAAAAGCTAGCGCAGCTGGAGCCAAAGAAATTGCAGCAAAGGCAGAAAGTGCATTAAATAGTCAATCATTCACTGTTGGAGATTGGACTTTTAGACCCAACATAAAATCAGCAGAATATAGAGGTGGTTTAGAGGCTCAAAATGGTACTACTAAACTTGGTTTTGGTGCTAATGTAATGTCAAAATCTGCTTATTTTAATTATGATGATTCAAATTGGAAAATTGGTTTAGCTGGAAATAAAACACCTGCATCATTTGCATTTAACTTTGAAAAGAAAACAGGTGCTGATGCATTTGCTATTGGCTTGGCATATTTGCCAGGTGACTCAATGGGATTAAATTTTAAACAAGGAAATTTTGGAATTGGTGGGGCATATTACGACACTAAGAAAAAAGTTTCGTTTAGAATGTTTTATGATGATTTTAAAATTGGAGTTTCGGGAAGTAAACAAGAGAAACAATATGCACTTTTTTTACAACCTAATGCTGATATTAGAATTTCTACCAATGTTGACCTTATTAAATCTGAGGGGGCATTTGGATTGAAATTTCCAGGTTCTGATTTAGCCATGAGTTATATTAACAATGAAGCTAAATTTAGATACAATGATAATGTTGAGTTAGCATTTAGTAAGGAGAAAACAAAAGGCTCTTTAGGTATTAATGTTGAAAATGTAAATCTAAAAATTGAAGGAAGCCCAGAGGCTGGATTGATATACTATAAAATGCCCAATTTTGAAATTGGTGCCAATGCTGATAAAACCAAGAGGTCAGGAGGATTTTTCTTTAAAAATAGTGATTATAACATAGGCTTTAGTGCAGATTTAAATAAAAGAACCGGTAGGTTATCATTTTCTGATATAGGTAATTTTAAATTTGCTGCAGGAACTAGAGAAAGTTTAGGTTCAGGATATTTTGACTTAAGTTGGAGAGATACAGATAGAATGGCTATCGATTTCGATATGAGCAAAAAATCAGGTTCTTTCTTATATAATGTAGATGGTAATAAATTTCAAACAGCATTAAATTCAGACAGTGCTTTAATTAGTACATCTATTAATGGAGTTAGTTTATATGCATCTGGTCATAAATCAGGACGAGGTGGAATTAGTTATTCAGGTGGAGGAACTGAAGTTAAACTTTTTGGAGATAAAGTAGGCAAGGGAAATGTATTGATTAAAACAAATGGTGTTTTATTTAATGTTGCTGCTGATAGAACAAATGGTTCAGGATTAGTTAGATACAAATTAAATAATGACACTTTGTATTTAATGGCTGATAGAAGCAAAGGCATTGCTGAAATCTCATCTAAATTTGGAGATAATGTTTTTCAACTTGGATATAATGCTGAAGGAAGGGGAAGATTAAAAGTAATAACTACAGAAAATACTATTGGTTTAGAAGGAGATAAAGCAGGTTCGGGTAATATATTATTTTCTAGACCAGGTTTTTTAGTTGATGCAGGAGCTAATGTTCCTAACAAAGAAGGCAAATTAAGATTAAAAATTAATTCAGATAGTATTGGAGCATATTTTAGTGCTGCTGATGGTGGTCGTGTAAATGCTGCTTTTGGAAATAATGCATTTTCAGGAAGTGCAAATCCAGATGGTAAAGGAAATTTGTCAATAAAAGTAGGTTCAACAATTTTAAGTGGAGAAGCTGATCCTAACGGTTTAAATTCTATCTTTTTCAAAGATGGAGATGTATATTTATCAACAGGATTAAACAAACCAAAACAATATGGTTATTTTGGTTTCAAGAAAGCCAATGATAGTTTAAAAGCGGATATCGATAAGTTAAATAAACGATATTCTTTCGCAACAGCTTTTTCTTCAAATGCATTTTCAGGATATTATAATGACGGCAAAACTGGAGGTTTAGCTATAAACACAAGTGGAGTGAAGCTTGGTGTAATGGCAGATAAAGCTGGTATCGGTCTTTTTGATTTTGTTTATGAAAAAAATAAAGCTCGTTTTTATGGCGATAAAACATTAGGTAATGCAGAAGTTAGTGTAGTAATTGATGGCAAAGATAGTTTAACTACTAAGGTTGTTGAAGGAAAAAAATATTCAGGTGCATTATCTATTGGTGATTTTGCCATGTCGTATAATTATGCACCAAATGAAGATAAATTCTATAAATACGAAAATGGAAATACATTACTTCATGGTTATAGTAAACTTAATGGTTTAAATGGAGGTATTTTTAAAGATGGATCAAATAAAGTATTTATCGAAGCGCAAGAAACTGGTAAAGGCATTGTTGGGGTAAAAATTGCTAAAGATAGTCTTTTGTTAGGAGTAAATGATGAAGGTAAAAATTATATAAACGCTAGTATTGGAGATAATACATTAGATGGTTTGTATATTAAAAATGGAGATAAAAAATTAAAATTTACCAATCCAAGTTTTAGTTTAGAAGCTTTAAATACTACCGCTGAAAAAATGGTAGATATGAAAATTGGTACAGATAAACGTATTCGTTTGAGTTCTACTAGATATGCTTATTTAAATGTAAACAGCCATGAATTTAAAATGGACGCTACAAAACCAAATCAAGCATATTTTTATATTGATGGAAGAGAAATTGATTATAAAGCTACAGATAATCAAGATTCTGTAAGTTTAGGTTACAAAGGAGATGGTGCTAACTTTTTAGTAGCTGCACACAGAGCGGGTAGAGGTCATTTAAGTTTTGATAAAGGCGAAAGCAAATTATATTTATTTGCTGATAAAGCTGGTGCTGGAAGAATTTCGGCGAAATCAGGAACTACATTATTTGATATTGCAGGAAATAAAGGAACAGGAAATGGTTCATTAAGATTATTATTAGGAAGTGACTCATTAAATATTTTTGCAGATAGAAGTTTAGGCATAGCTCGTTTGGGTACTAAGTTTGGCGACAACTCAATGTATGCAAATTACAATGCTGAAGGTTACGGAAACTTATCATTAAGAGCAAATGGAAATTACATTGCATTAGGCGGTGATGCTTCAGGAAGTGGAAATATTCTTTTCCAAAATGGAAGTATTTTGGCTGCTGCTTCGGCTGATGTAAAAGCTTCGGCTGGTGCTATTCGTTTCAAAATGGAAAACGATAGTATCAATGCTAATTTTAATGGTACTGCTGGTAATGCAGGTTTAACTGCTTCGTTCTCAGGAAATGCATTCAGCGGTTCTGCGGATAAAACAGGCAAAGGTGATGTTAATTTTACAACACCTGATGTACAATTAAATGCAGCACTTGATCCTCAAGGTTTAAATAAAGTATATTTCAACAAAGGTGAATTAACTTTTGCAGCTCAAAACAATAAGGCTACCAAATACTCAAATATTCGTTTCAGATTAAGTAATGATTCGGTTTCTGCTTTCGCAGATAAAAACGCAAATTCTTATGGATTTGCAACTTCGGTTTCAGGAACTTCACTTTCGGCTCGTTTAGAAAATGGTGCAAATGCAAGTATGGCTTTTGCAACTGGCGAAACAAAATTGAGTTTACGTGCTGCCAAAGCTGGTAATGGTGCAATTTCTTACAACGATACTGATAATTCATTTTACCTTGAAGGTGACAGAGCTACAGGAAATGCAAGTTTCCGTTTACGTCCTGGTGCTGATAGTTTAGTTGGTGCAATAAAAGATGGCAAAACTGTAAGTGGAGCTTTTGCTTTGAGTAGCAATACTATGGCATTTAGTTACGGACAAGGTCAAGATAATTTTTTCAACTTCAAAACTGGCGATAACAGTTTAAATGCATTCTTTAATGCTGACAATGCAAAAGGTGCAGGTTTTACAAATAAAGATGTAAAAGTTCGCTTGTTTAACCAAGGTTCAAAAGGCTTGGCTTCTTTAAAAATGGGAAGTGATAGCGTAAATGCAATTATCAATGATAACGGAAATTACTCATTTGCATCGGCTTATTCAGGCAATTCATTAATCACCAATTACAACAAAAACGCTGATAAAAATATCAAACTTTCAACCTCAGCATTTAATATTACTGCTGGGCAGTTTGGCGAAGAAAAATTGGTTGACTTTGCATTCGACAATAAAAAATTAAAAATCTCATCTACAAAATTTGTTCAACTACAAGCTAATAACCATGAATTTAAAATGGATGCTAGAGGAGCTGGCAATCCAAAATTTTTTATTGATGGTAGCGAAGTTGCTTATGAGTTTAACAAAGATTCGGTAAACTTAGGTTGGAGTGGAGATGATAAGTTATTCAATGTAATGGCTCATCGTTTAGGAAGAGGAAAAGTGAGATTCAAACTTGGCGATAATGATGTGTCATTGTTTGCTAACAAAGAACTTGGTTCGGCGGGAGTTAACTTAAAAACTGGAAATAATTTATTCCAAATTGAAGGTAACAAAACTACAGGTTCAGGTTTGATGAACATTGCTATTGGCAATGATTCGGTTTATGTGATGGCCGATAGAGGAGCAGGTTTGGCATCTATCAGAACAAATGTTGATGGTAACAGCTTAAGAGCTCGTTACGATGCAACAGGAAAAGGATTTTTAAACTTTGCACAAGGGGCTGATAATAAAATAGAATTATCAGGCGATGCCTCAGGAAGTGGAAGTATTTATTTACAAAAAGGTGCAAATATTATTGCTGCAAATGCTGATATCAATACAAAAATTGGAGGTTTCAGATTAAAATCAGGAAGCGATTCAGTAAATACATCTTACAACGGTTCACTTGGTTTGGCTTCGGTGGCTACCTCAATCAGTGGTGCATCATTCAGTGGAAATGCTTATCAATCAGGAAAAGGAAATCTTGATTTGAGTTTATCTAATTTAAGATTAAAAGCATCTGCCGACCAAAACTTAAACAGTATTTATTTCAAAAAGGATAATTTCTTATTGGCTGCATCAAATGACAAAGCGGCTAACAAAGGTAATTTCAGATTGAAATTTGAGAACGACAGTATCAATGCTTATGTGGATGGAAGCTCAACTGCTGGCTTTACAACTTCAGTAAGCAATGTGGCTTTAAGTGGAGAAATTAAAGAAGGAATCAAAGGTAAATTAGGCGTAAAAGTTGGAACTACTCAATTATATGCTGCTGCTGAAAAACAAGGTTCGGGTACATTCTCTTATGCTGATGCAAATAATCGTTTCAAAATTTATGGTGACAAAGCATCTGGTGAAGGTAATTTATCATTACGTTTTGGTTCGGATAGTTTACAATCATCTGTAGCACCAAACAAATATACAGGTGCTTTAAGCATTGGAGATTTACAACTTTCATATTTACATGCTCCTGGTCAAAACAGTTTTTACAAGTTTGCTACCAATGGCGTTTCGTTAAATGGATTTATGAATCCTGACAATAGCAAAGGAGTTCGTTTTGCTACCGCAGGTAATATAGTTCGTTTAGAAAATGCTGGAAGTAAAGGTTTAGTTTCGTTCCGTAAAGATGCTGATTCATTAAACATAGTAGTAAATGATGGTGGAAAACATTCATTTATCGGAAGTTTAGATAAAACATATATTGAAACATCTTATCTAAAAGATGGAGACAAAACGCTTAAATTCAATACCACAGGTTACGGATTTGCAACAACTTACGGCTCAGCTGAAAAAGCAATTGATTTAACTTTTGATAGCAAACGAATCAATGTTAGTTCAAAGAAATTTGTGTTATTACAAGCTAATAATCACGAATTTAAAATGGATGCAACCAATGCATCAGCAAATCCAAAATTCTTTATTGATGGAAGCGAAGTTCAATACGAAATTGGAAACAAAGATTCAGTTGGTTTAGGCTGGAGCGGTGGCAATGACGCATTTAGTGTATTTGCTCACAGAGCGGGTAGAGGAGGATTAAGATTCAAAAAAGGCGATAACGACGTTTCGTTTTACGCTAACAAAGAAGGCGCAGGTAAAATTTCAGTTGCAACAGGAAACAATGCATTTTTAATTGCAGCCAACAAAACTACTGGTTATGGTGCAATGCGTTTCAAAGTTGGTAGCGATAGTATCAATGTACTTTCGGATGATGCTTCAGGCGTAAGAAAAATTTCAACTAGTTATAGCGGTAATAGTTTATTTGCAGGTTTTGAAAACGGTGTTGGTACTGTAGGTATGAATGCTGCTGGAACCAAAATCAATCTTCGTGGAGATGGTTCTGGAAATGGAAATATTTTATTCCAAACTGGCGATGTGTTAGCTGCTGCTAGTTCAGATATGGACTTGAAATTGGGAACTATGCGTTTCAAAACTGGTAACGATAGTATCAATACTCGTTTCAATGGTTCAGAAGGTTCGGCAAATATTGCAGCTTCGTTTGGTGGCACTGCATTTAGAGGTGCTGCTGATAAATCGGGTAAAGGTGATTTAAAATTAACTTCAAACGGATTGAATTTAATTGGTCAGTTAGACCCTGCTGGAATCAATGCAATCTCATTCAGAAAAGATGCTTTCTTATTTGCTGCATCAAATGATACCAAATTACAAATCAACAGTTTCCGTTTACGTAACGGCGATGATAGTTTAAATGCATTTGTAAATAAATCAACCAATGTTTCTTCATTTGCTACTTCGGTGTCTGGTACTTCGCTTGGTGCTCGTTTAGAAAATGGAAATAATGGCGTATTAACCATTGCTACAAATGATTTAAAAATGGATTTCGCTTCTGAAAAAGCAAATTCAGCTAAATTAAATTTAGTAAATGGTTCAACTAGAGTTCGTGCTTATGGAGATAAAACTTCGGGAGATATTGACTTAGCATTACAAATGGGTTCTGATAGTTTAACTGCTTCGTCAGTAAGTGGTAACTACAAAGGTGCTTTTGTATTGGGAGATAAAGCAATGAATTTTAATGCAGTAAGTGTAGCTGACCATAACTTCAATTACAAAGATGCATCTACGCAATTAAGTACTTATGCAAATCCTAAAGAAGGCAAAGGAGTTAGTTTTGCATCAGGTGCTTTATTATTTAAACTTGAAAATCAAACTGGCGACAAAGGATTATTTAAACTACGTTCGGGTGCTGATAGTTTGTATTCATTCATCAACGACAATGGAAAACATACTTTATCTGCAAATTATTCAGGCGTTTCATTCAACACTGAATACAAAAAAGACGGAGATAAATACATTAAATTACAAGCAACTGATTATTTAATAGAAGCTTCTGAAAAAGCTACAGATAAATTTATCAACTTAAAATACAAAAATCACACGGTAAAAGTTGATAACAAACGCAAAGCATCATACAATTCGGGTTCGCATGAATTTATTATGGATGCTGCAAATGCTGAAATTCCTAAATTATTTATTGATGGCAAAGAGTTTTCATTTGATGCTTCGCAATTAAGAAATAAAGACAGTATTAGCTTAGGTTTAAATATTGATAATTACAATGTTTTTGCATCTGCTCACTCAGCGGGAAGAGGTCAATTCAGATTCAAATCAAGTGCTGATGAATTAGCTATTTGGGGAAATAAAGCTGGTTACAACAGAATTTATGTAAATACCAACGGTTCATTAATTGATTTAGGCGGTAACCCAACCACTGGCGAAGGTGCTTTAAGATTCAAACAAAACAATGATAGTATTAATCTGCAAGCAAATCCTGACTTAGGTTCAGGTTCTATTGCTGCGGCTTATGGAACTAATTCATTTGCAGGTTCATATAATGGAAATGGCAAAGGTTCGGTTTCGTTAAAAACTGGTGATAACATTGTTTCTATCAATGGAGATGCAAGTGGTTCGGGAGCAATTAATTTACGTCAAGGCGATATAAGAATTGTTTCAGCTGCCGACATCAACGCAAAAAATGCTAACTTCTCGTTTAGTAATACAAAAGATAGTTTGTCAACTGCATTCAACGGTACTGAAGGTAAAGCAAATGTAAATGCAGTATTTGGAGATAATTCATTTGTAGCCAATGCAAATAAAACTGGTTTAGCTAATTTATCATTAAGTGCATCAGGGATTAATCTTGCTGCAGGTATGAATCCTTCAAGTGGTATTAACTTCATTAATTACAAACAAAATGATTTTGCTTACAAAGCATTCATCAACAAAAACGATAATCTATACAATTTTGCATTCAAAGTTAAAGACGATAGTTTAGCAGCTACTTTAGATAAACAAGATGGAATTTCATCTATTAAATCATTCTTAGCTGGTAACAACATTTCAGCATTTATAAATAGTGTTGGTAGAGCAAGTTTTACATTTGATAATCCTGATTTCTTATTTGATTTAAATGGTCAAAAGCAAGGTGCAGGTACTATTCGCTACAGTGGTGCTAATGGTTCGGGTAATTTTTATGGTGATGTAAACAATGGATTATTTAACTTAAAATCACGTTGGGGTAAAGATTCGATGTTTGTTTTTGCTGAAAACAACAAACCATTTACAGGAGGTTTTGCAGCTGCATCTACAGGTTTAGCATTCCAATTAAATGGAGCGAAAGGTCACTATTTTACTTTAATGAGTAATGATGCAAGTTTAGATATTATCAAAGGTTTGGCTGACAAAGATGCAAGCTTAACTTATAAAAATGGAGATACTAAAGTTCGTTTACTTTCAACTACATCTGATAAAGCTGAGTTTGCTATCACCATGGGTAAAGATTCAGTTTCGGCTAAGTTAAACGAATCGGCAGGTTCACACTCATTTGTAGCAAGTATTTTAAATAATAATTTAACTACATCATTTGTAAAAGATGGTGATAAAAAAATGATTTTCAATGGTTCAGGTTATTCTATTGAAAACGTTTATTCTGTTAGTTCTTTAAAATATGCTAAGTTTACTCGCAACGGAGTAGGTATTAAAGTTAGTTCAGATAAGAAAATTTTAGTTACAACTGCTGCACACCAAGTGTTAATGCAAGTAGCAAGTAGCAACGAACCAGAATTATACATTGATGGTGTTAAACAAAATTTAGTTCCAAATGTGAAATTCACTATTGATGGAATTGATTTCATGCCAAAAATCAACATGGATTTAACCATGTTTGATATTGATTTGCCAAACTTCCCATCAATTAATGTTGGTTTCTCGCCAATTGGTTTGCCAAGTTTCAAATGTACATTACCAAACTTACCAAATGTTGATTTAGCATTTGTGCATTTACCAAATGGTTTCAACTTCGATTTTGATGGTCGTTTGTTTAGTTTTGATGTAAATATGTTCAAGCTTAATTTACCAAGCTTTAACTATAACTTAGATTTCTCTACACCTAATTTAGACTTTGCATTCAAACTTCCAGCGGTTGATTTCAAATGGAATGGTTTCGGTGATTTTAACATTGATTTCACATCAAACTTAAGATTTGAGCTTACTAAAGACTATGCAAAAGCATTGTATTTTGATAAATACTTAATGCTTGATAAAAACTTGTATGCTAAACTTTCTTATGATAACAATAAATATGTTGGTTATCAAATCAATGCATCTGCTCCAAAAACCTTAGGTAAAATTGATTTGAAATTTGATGATTTAAGTGGTCAGTTTGAGAAAGATAAATTACTTGCTTTAAAATATCAAAATGCTTCGGTTAACTTACAACCAGCAGGCGCAGCCTTGGCTTACAATGATAAATCAATTGATTACAATGTAAATGCAAAAACATTAACCTTTAAAAATGGTGCTACTAACAGTATTACATTGGCTCCAAAATCAGTAGTAACAAACTGGGAAGGTTATGCAGCATCATTAGGTGCTGATTCACTTGGATTTACTAAAGACGATGCAGTGTTGAACTTGTCGGCAAATGCGGTGAAAATTGCAAAAGGTAGCAAATCTATCAGAGCTGATAAAGCTAGCATAGCATTTAATTATGATGCAAATACTTATGCAAATGTAGCTTATGACAAAGTAAATGCTAAATGGAATGATGCTTCAATTACTTATTCACAAGGCGAACCATTATCATTAGCATATCAAAACAATACTTTTGCAATCAATAAAACAGCATTAAAAGTAGCAAATGCTGACAAATCACTTTCTTATATTTTTGCTGATAAAGCATTGAGTATGAAAGTTGCAAGCGACAGTTTCTCTGTAAGTCCTGAGCGTTTTGCGGGTGTTTATAAAAACTACAAACTTGCTTTCTCAAAAACTGCTGGTATGAATTTCCAAGATGGTTCACGTACCATTGCAGTTAGTAAAGAAACAATTGCAGCTACACAAGGCGATGTTAAATTAGGTTACTCAATTGCTGCAAATGAAATCTCGATTCAAAAAGGCGAAAACTATTCTATTTTAGGTGGTCCTGGTAAAGTAGGAGTTATTTTAGATAATACTAAAATTGGTTTCACATCTGCGGATGGCATTAAAACATTAGAAGTTGAAATTCCAGGTTTAAGAAAAATCACTACAGGTATTGATGCTCAAAACTTGGCTTACTTAAATTATATATCTCAAGTAAAAGAGTTAGCAAACGGTTTCTCATTTACACATGAGGATAAATTAATTTCTTATTCGCCTGATGCATTAAAAATCAATCTAGGTAAAGACATTGCATTAAATTATGCAGACAAAAAATTTGATGTAGCTTATACTGATTTCAAAGCATTCTATAATTCTTCATCTGATTTTGGAGCTAGCTACAAAGATGCAAATGTTAAAATAACTCCTGCATTAAAACAATTGGTTTACGGTGATAAATCAATGAGTTTGAATGATAAAAACGTGTTAAATGTAATTGTTTCTCCAACTCGTACTGTGGCTTTAGGTTTGGCTGGTACAGCTGATGTAGTTTTTGATGATGTTAAATTTAACTTCGAGAAAAACAAAACATTAAGCGTTGCTTACAAAAAAGACTACAAATTCAATGTTGATGAAAAAGGAATCAGCACTGAATATCAAAATAACAGTTTAGCTTATGAAGTTGGCAAAGCTTTAACATTGAAACAAGGTAGAGACAACCAAGTAACTATCACTGCAACAAACTTAGTTACAAACTGGGCTGGATATAATTTCACTGTTGGTAAAGATAGTTTAGGCTTTAATAAAGATGGTGCTGCTGTTAGCGTAAGCGAAAAAGGAATTAAAGTAGCACAAGATGGTAAATCATTGGTTTACAGTTCTGATAAACAATTGAAATTATTCTACGATGCAAACAAATTTGTAGAAGCATCTACTGAAAGCTTTAATGCTAAATGGGATGATGCAGTAATTGCTTACGGAAAAACTACTCCATTAAAAATAGCTTACAAAGAAAATAGTTTTGTATTAAATAAAACAGGTTTAAGATTAACTGATGGTGCAAGAGCAATTGCTTATAATTTTAACCAATCAGCAAGTTACCGTCAAGGTACTGATAGTTTTATGGTTAGTAAAGAAACGGTTTTTGCTAAATACCAAAACTATAATTTCTCTTTCGACAAAACCAACGGTTTAAGTTATAACGATGGTTCACGTTCGGCATTAATCAATGGCGATAGAGTAGCAATCAATATTGATGATGTTGCAATGTCGTACAATTCAGCTAAAACGGAGGTAAGCTTCAAAAAAGGTTCTGACAATGAGTTAACTGCATCGCCAGAAGGTGCTAGCTTAATGATGGAAGGAATCAAAATTGCTTACATGAACGATAACGGTGCTAAAAAATTAGAATTTGATGTACCAAATTATGCTAAAATTAATGCTGGTTTCGACAAAGTTGGAGGCAACTTTATCAACTTCAATAAAGATAATATTGCAGTAGCATTCACTGAAAAAGAAGGTGGTTATGAATTAAGTTCGGGTGATAAATCAATTTTTGCGTCTAGTAAAGAATTAAGATTCAACTATTCATCTAAATACAATTTCAAAATAGCTGAAAATAATTTCGCTATGAACATGGGCGACATGAAAGCTTACTACAGCGGTGTGGCTAACATGGGAATGGAATATCAACAAGCTAAATTTGATGTAACTGCTGACAAAGCTAAACTTTCAGTTGGCGACAAATATTTACAAGTTGATAAAAACAATAACTTAAGATTACAACTGCAAGATACTCGTTACATTACTGCTAATCCATTGGCAATGAATGTTCAATTTGACGATGTAACTGCAATTGTTGAAAAAGACAAACAAGTTTCATTAAAATACAAAGAAGAAAACAGCTTATCATTAACAGAGAAAGGAATTCAACTTACAGCTGGCGACAGAAGTTTAAATTTTGTAGTTGGAGAATCAATTTCGGTTAAAGATGGCGAAAATCGTTTGTCGATTGGTAAAACAGGATTGTCAACAAACTGGTCGGGTTACAACTTTATGTTGAACGAAGATAGTTTGAGTTTTGCAAAAGATGGCGCAGTAGTAAAAGCTAGTCCAACAGGAGCAAGAGTGGCTTACGATGGCAAATCACTTCGTTACGAGCAAGGCAAAGCATTAGAGTTATATTTAGATGCAAACAAACATTTAACAGCTTCGCCTGATTTATTGAATGCAGCTTGGGACGATGCTTCAATGACTTATGGAAAAGATGCTCCATTGAAATTAGTTTACCAACAAAATTCATTTACACTTGGCAAAACTGCTTTACAGTTAGCAAATGGCGACAATGTTTTAACTTACAAATTTGACCAAACTATTAGTTTCAGAATGAAATCTGATTCGTTTATGGTTAACAAAGAAAGCATTGCAGCTAAATACAGTAACTACAATTTTGCATTAAATAAAACCAAAGGTTTAACTTATTCTGATGGTAGTCGTTCGGCAGAAGTAAGTGGAAGCAAAATCGCTATTAATGTTGAGGATGTAAGTATGTATTACGATGCAACCAAAACAGAAGTAGGATTCAAAAAAGGTGGAGACAATGAATTAACTGCTTCGCCAGAAGGTGCTTCATTAACCATGGAAGGCATTAAAATAGCTTACTTTAGAGACAATGGCGCACATAAATTAGAGTTTAATGTACCTAATTTTGCTAAAATTTATGGTGGTTACGATGCAAAAGGAGGTAATTTCTTCAGATTTAATAAAGACAATATTGACTTTGCAATCGCTGAAAAAGATGGAGGTTATGAATTTACAACTGGCGATAAATTAGTTGCTTATACGCCAAATAGCATTTCGGCTCGTTACGGCAAATCAGCCTATTTAAATTTAAAAGGTACTGATTTCGATATGCAGTACAATGATTTAAAAGCAAATTACTCATCCCCAACCAAATTAGGAATGAGCTATGGCGATGCAGTATTTGCAATCAATGGTGACGATGCAAAATTAGCTTACCAAAATTATTCATTAGCATTAAATACAGCTTCGCAAATTTTGAAAGCTAAAATGTCGGATAACAGATATTTAGAAGCTACTGCGGCTGGTAAAGTTGATTTTAAATACGATGATATTTTAGCTAGTTTCGAGAAAGATAAACAACTAGCTGTTTCATACAAAAACGAACACAAAGCTACCATTACAACAACTGGTGCTGAATTAATAAGTGGTGATAAATCATTAGTTTTTGAAGCTGGTAATTCAGTAACTGTAAAAGTGGGTGCTTCAAATTATGCAACCATCACACCAGAAAAATTAACAACTACTTGGAGTGGATATAGTTTCTCAGTTGGGAAAGATAGTTTAGGCTTTGATGCAGAAGGTGCTAAAGTTTCAGTAACAGCAACTGCTGCATTGGCAAGTTACGGTGGCAAATCATTGGTTTACGAATCAGGTAAAAATCTGAAATTCTTCTATGAGGCAACTAAGTTTGTAGAAGCTTCGCCATTGGCATGTAATGCGAAATGGGATGATGTAAACTTATCGTACGCTAAAAACGATGCACTGAAAGTAAGCTATAAAGAAAATGTATTTACATTAAACAAAACTGCACTTAGCCTTGCTGACGGTGGTGGAAGAGTATTAAAATACAAATTCGATAAAACCATTAGTGTAAAAGTGGATGCAGATAGTTTCATGGTAAATGAAAACTCATTAGCTGCTAAATATCAGAAATATACTTTATCATTTAGCAAAACAAATGGTTTGAGCTACAATGATGGAAGTAGAAGTTTAAATGCAAATGCCTCAAAAATATCATTGGCTGTTGATGATGTAAGCATGTATTACGATGCAGTGAAAACAGAAATTGGTTTCAAACGTGGTTCAGAGCAAGAAGTAACAGCTTCTCCAACCAAGTCAACTATCAAAATGGAAGGTGTAGCAATTGCATATTTCCGTAATAATGGTAGCCATGAGTTAGAGTTTGATGTGCCTTCATTTGCTAAAATATCAGCAGGTTACGACCCTAACGGTAAATCAATGTTTAGCTTCGCTAAAGACAATGTTGCATTTTCGGTAATGGAGAAAAACGGTGGCGTTGAGTTCAAAACAATGGACAAAATTGCATACATATCTCCAACAGAATTTAATTTTTATTATAGCAATGATATGTTTATGAAATTCCTTGAAAATGATTTCACTATGCAAATCAAGGATTTCAAAGGATATTATAAAGCAAAAGATAATTTTGGTATGATATATAATGATGCCAAATTTATAGTAGAACCAACTTTTGCTCGATTAGCTTATCAAGATAAATACATTTCTCTTGACGATAAGAAAAATTTAAGAGTTCAATATGAACCAAGTAAATACTTAGTAGCAAGTACAACGAAGCTTAATTTTATTTATGATGACGCTACGTTTAATTTTGAAAAAGACAAAGAGTTAGCATTCAATTACAAGGATGATTACAAGTTATCAGTTAACACTTCAGGTATTGAAGCAAGTTATACAGATAAATCAATAGGTGTTGATTTTGCTAAAAAAACCTTATTAATCAAAGATGGAACTACAAATTCGGTTGCTGCTTCAGAAAAAGGAATAGCTATAGATTGGGCTAGTTACAAGTTTATGGTAAGTTCGGATAGCTTAGGTTTTGTTAAAGATGGAGCAAGTGTTTCGGCAGCTAGAAGTGGTTTAAGGGTTGCATATCTTGAGAAAAGCCTAGCCTTTGCAACAGCTACTAAAACTTTTAAAGTAAGTTATGAGGCAAATAAATATGTAACCTTATCTCCTGAAGCTTTAGGTGCACGTTGGGATGATATGGGAGTAGATTTCTCTAAAAATACTTCATTAAGCCTGTATTATAAAGATAAAAAATTCCAATTAAATAAAGACTATATTGCTCTATCCGAAGCAAATGCACGATTAGCTTACAAATTTGCTGGAGAACTATCAGTTAGATACAAAAATGATAGTGTTCAAATTACCAAAGAAAGCATTGCAGGTAAATTTGATAAATACTCAATGAGTGTAAGTAAAGCTGAGGGTGCTACTTTATTTGATGGAAGTCAAACATATAAGTTAAAAGATAAAGCTGAAATTACATATAGAGGATATACATTATCTTATGATTTAAATTCAAAAGCTATTGGATTAAATAAAGGTACTGAATGGGGATTAAATGGTTCTGCTACAACTTTCGGTTTCTTTTATGAAGATTATAAATTTGATCTTGATATAAATAAAGGTGCAACTTATAAAGACAAAAAGAACTTAGTTGTACTTGGTAAAGATTTAATAATAACCTCTTCTCAATTAACTTCTTTAAATTTTGGTATTAAAAACTTTGCTGCTGCAAATCCAGATTATTATTTAAATATTGAAAAATATGGTATTTCATATAATCTCGAAAATGGTTATAAAGTTAACATAGATAATAATTGGGCATCGATGGGTGGAACTAAAACTCTCCTTGCTGCTGATTGGGACGATTTAAAACTTGATATTCAGTCAAACGGAAGAGTTTCTGCTTCAAAAGCGGGCTATGGTTTGATGTATGGTGGTGATTTATATGCAGGGGTTATTGGTGCAGGTTCTGAAATCACTTTAACCAAAACCTTGAAATTAGGTTTGATGGATAAAGTAAATAAGAAAGGTGTTGAAATTGGTTCTGATGGTATAGTTACTTTAATTAATGGCGACCAAAAGATAATTGCTGGAGGAAATCAACCTATTAAATTTGAAGATTCAAAATCAGGTATGACTTCTCCTGATGATGCAACTTCAGATGAGATGAAGTTTAATGTTGCAGGAATGAATTTCGTAGTTAAACCTGCCGATGGAAATAATATCACAATGACAACCAAAGTAGTTGGTATTGATATTAATTTACAAACATCTGGCGAAGGTACTATGAAAGCTGCTGTTTCAAAAGATGGTAAATTGTATGGAACTATCTATAAAAACTTCTACTCGTGGGGTGTAGCTATTGGCGATAGTAAAGCTGATACGGATGGGCCAGCTGTAGAAGAACCTGTAAAAATGGATGGACCTGCAAATATTGGTTACATTACCCAAAACTCAACTTCAGTACTGCAAGTTGTACTGTATGCGTCATATAGTTCAAAAACCAAAACATTTATTCTTAACGGACAAGCAACAGGTTCACAGCCGTTATTGTGTACTCGTAATGTAACTTTAGCAGCTAAATTCTCACCAGACGATTGGTATGTAAAAGTAGCTGATAAACCAAGAGAGAAATGGGCATCTGTAAAACCATTGTGTTTATTTGTTGAAACTCAAGGATATTTCTACATTGACAAGAATGTTATAGAGGCTGGTTTGAACTATGGTTATCATTTTGATATTAGCACAGGATGGGTTACAATTATTCCAAAAGTATTTGAAGCTAAAGTAGGGGCATATTTTGATTTCAATATTGGAGGAGAAGGAAAAATTCAGTTAAAACCTAAGTTTGCTATACCATATATTAGAATTTGGTTAGATGCAAGAGCTGGTATTTATGGTTGTGTTAATATCTTCGGAGGTGGAGGTGGTTGTGTTACCTTAATTGAAGTACGTATTGCGGGTGAATTAGCACTTGTAATTACCGATGCTGAAAAATCTGCTTCAGGTAAAATTTCAGCAGGCGTTACCATCTGTGGAAAATCGTTCGATGCTGAATTTAGTACCAAAGTTAATTTCTAGTTTAAATTAAATGTTGATTACTAGCAAGTAGTTACATATATAAATATGAAAAATTATTATTTTATAGTATTAATGCTTTGTACTTCTTTAGGATTAATGGCGCAGCCATTAAAGAAACCTAAAGAAGATGAAGATATAGTAGTGGTTTCAAATGATTATATCAATAATGGAAAAACGATTTTAGTAAAATGGTTTTCAACTGATTTTGTACCTAAAGACGGATACAATGTTTATCGTAAAACTGGCGATAATGGTCCTTGGGAAAAAATTAATGCCCAACCTGTAAAGTTGCAACAATCCAAACCTGCTAACATTAATTTAGATAGTGACGAGGAGAGTTATTGGAATGCTTCAAAAAATTTAAAAGAAGAAGATATTCCTAAAGCAGGTATGATAATCGGATTTACCTATCTGAAAATGATTAATAATTTTGAGTTTTCGGAATTGATGGGTATGGCTTATAGAGATAATAATGTAAACGAAGGTGGACAATATTTTTATATGGTCAAAACCATTAAAAATGGCAAAGAAGTAATTGTAGATAGTTCAAATGTAATTCAACAAGGTCCTTGGGAAGCTGATAAGCCAATTTCTAAAATTACTACTGAACGTAAACGAAAAGAGATTGAATTCAAGTTTAAAGTTGAGCATAATAGATATTACTCAATTGATTATGAACGTAAACCAAATGGAGTAGGAAACTTCACTGCTAGAAATAAAGCACCAATACTTATTCAGAGAGATGAAAATGGAAATTTTCCGGAAATTGTTTTTACAGATAAGCCTGTTCATAAAGACACTGCGTATGCTTATATTGTTTATGGAGTAAACTATTTTGGTAAACGAACTAAGCCATCTTCGGAGTTATTTGTAACAAAAAAAGATTTTGATCCACCTAAACCAGTTGTTGATGTACAGTATGATCAAGATACTTTAGATGTAAAACTTACATGGAAACCTTCGCCCGAAAAGGACGACGATTTAAAAGGATTTCATGTATATAGAAGTATGCATTATGACAAAGACTATGAAAAGGTAACTCCTTCAGTAATTCCTTCAAGTGCAACTGAATATATTGATAAAGTTCCTCAGCCAGGCGATTATTATTACATGATAGTAGCTGTTGATAAAAGTGATAATGAATCAGGGTCGGCAGCAATAATGGCAGATGTTCGAGATGTGGTTGCTCCAAAAATTCCTTCAGGATTTAAAGCGATAGCTGATTCGGGCAAAGTAAAATTATCTTGGAATGAAAATGTAGAAAAAGATTTAAAAGGATATTTATTATTTAAATCAATTTCGGGTAAAGATGTATTTGTTCAACTAAACGGAGACCCAATTAAAGTTAATTATTACGAAGAAAAATTACCTAAACAAGTAAAGAATCGATTCGTATACAAATTAATTGCCGTAGATAGTGCATTTAATAGAAGTAAATATTCAGATTCTGTTACTGTTAAATTACCTGATATAGTTGCTCCTGCAATACCAATTATTAAAGATGTTGTTGGTGATAAAAACTTGAAAATAAGTTGGTTGAAAAGTGTAGATAACGATTTGGCTTTTTATTCAGTATATAGATTAGATAAAAAAAGCAAAGATAAAAACCCTGTTTTGATTGCTGAAAAAGTAAGTCCAAGTCAAACAGATTTTATTGATTTAACTGCGCAAAAAAATAATTCATACAATTATTATTTATTATCTGTAGATAGTTCAGGTAATAAATCAGTGATGTCTAATCCTTATCCATATACTTGGGTTGATACAAAATCTAGTTTATTGATAAAAGATTTTGATGTTAAAATATCATCAAAAGATAAAAAGGCAAAAGTTACTTGGAAAATTGAAAAGGATAAAGATTTTAAAGGTTGTATAGTATTTCGTTCATTTAATGGAGAAGGAATGGTACAATTGTCGGGTAATTTGTTAGATACCGATGAATATATTGACTCCAAATTAAAAGAAGGAGCTTATATTTATATGTTAAAATTATATGATAAATTAGGAAATATTGTAAAATCAGAAGAAGTTAAAGTTATTTTAACACTTGAAAAAAATTAATATGAATAGTTTTAATAAACATATTTTACTAAAACTTTTGTTGGCATTATTTACAATGTTAACATCCTTGATAGTTAATGGTCAAGTAGGAGTAAATAATGATGCTCCTGATCAATTTTCTGTTATGGATATACAATCAAGTAATATGGGGGTTTTAATACCACGTATTACTACCTCTCAAAGGTTTTCAATTACTACCGATTGTGCACCGAATTGCCCCAATGGATTAATGGTATTTGATACAGATAAAAAAGCATTTTTTTATTATTACAATAACAACTGGTTTTTAATTAATCCATTTTTTGCTCCGGATGCAACAAATGGGAAAACTGAAGATATTTATACAAATGATGCAGTTGTAAGGAATGTTGGAATTCGAAAATCACCTGTGTTTCCTAATAAATTAGATGTTGAAGGAAAATATCAAGTAGGTGGAACATCGAATTATGACACTTTATTAAACGAGCACGGGATTTTGATTAAATCTGGGGACTTAAAAGTAGATTCAGGTCAGGTTTTGGTTTCAAATGGTAATATTAAAGCTCCATTAGGTACTGCATCAACCACAACATTTTCTTCAGATATAAATACAAAAGGTGTTGATGGGGCTATTCCTGTTGGAGGGATAGTAATTTGGTCAGGTACTATAGCAAGTATACCGAAAGGTTGGGCATTATGTGATGGTTCAAATGGACGTCCTGATTTAAGAGAAAGGTTTGTGGTAGGTGCTGGAAGTAGCGATAATACAACTGTTCCAAGTTCAACTTACGCAGTTGGTGCAACTGGTGGTGAAAATACCCATGTACTAACTGTAGCTGAAATGCCTTCACATAGCCATACAGGCAAAACTTCAAATGATGGAGCACATGATCACAAATATAGGGGGTACAGAACTCCCGAAGATTATGATTGTGCTGGTTGTCATAGAGGTAGAAATACAAGATCAAGAGGACAAAAAAGTGGTCACCCTGCTGAGTACGGAGGAGAAGCAGCTGGTTCTCATTCACATACTGCAACAATTAATGATTCAGGTGCCGATGCTTCTCATGAAAATAGACCACCTTATTATGCATTAGCTTACATAATAAAATTATAAAAGATATGATAAAGTACTGTATATATTTAATACTCTCATTAATTTGTTTTTTGCCTAATTTGGCTGAAGCACAAGTTGGGGTTAATACAAATAAACCGAACGTGTTTTCAATTTTAGAGCTTAAATCAGATAAAAAAGGAGTTTTATTTCCTAGGTTAACAACTGCAGAAAGATTTGCAATTAAAACTGCATGTATAACAGATACTTGCCCTGAAGGATTAATGGTATATGATACAGATATTCAAGCATTTTTTTATATGATTAATAAAAACTGGTATTTAATGAACCCATTTTTAGCACCAGATATAACACAATCAACTCCAGAAAGTGTAACATTAAATACATCCATTTCGCAAAATGTTGGAATTGGAGCGCCTCCAACCACTGGTACAAGATTGGATGTAAATGGTAAAGTTCAAGTTAGTGCTACAACCAATTTAAAAAATACACTCACTGTTAAAAATGGTGCAAATGTAACTTCAGGAAATGTGGTAGTTACTTCAGGAAATGTTAATGTAGTAAATTCGTCAGCCAATGCACCTTTAGGAGTAATTGAATCTAAAAATTTTACTACAGATATTGATAAAACAGGTAATGGGGCAGCACCTAAAGGAGCAATTATAATTTGGTCTGGTTCAATTGATAATATACCAACAGGATGGGCGCTTTGTGATGGTGCAAATGGTTCGCCTAATTTACAAGGAAAGTTTGTTGTAGGTCATGGTGATGCTGATAATACAAGTGTACCTGGTACTTCAGCATATAGTTGGACAGCAACAGGTGGTGAAGAATATGTAACACTTACCGAAAATCAATTACCTAAACATGGACATACTGCCACTACTAGTGTTGCAGGAAACCATTCTCATCAAATGAAGGGTTACGCTACACCTGTATATTACACCTGTGCAGGTTCTGATGATTTTTGGTGTTTAAATAGAGGAGGCGGGACCGATTTATATGGAGGAGAGCCGGCCGGAGATCATTCTCATACTTTATTGATTAATAATACTGGAGGATCTAATAAACATGAAAATCGTCCTCCATATTATGCTTTGGCATATATCATAAAATTATAATAATGAAGATATTTAAATACATAGTATTATTTACGAGTTTAATATTGGTATTTGCAACCAATTTGATGGCTCAGATTGGGTTTGATAATCCAATGCCTAATCCACATGCGGTTTTAGATATGAATTCTACTTTCAAGGGTATCTTGATTCCCAAAATGAGTGAGAGTCAAAGGTTTTCATTATTGAATACATGTGCACCCAATTGCCCAAACGGATTAATGGTTTATGATACTACAATTGGCGATTTTTTTTACATCAGATCCAATCAGTGGTATGGAATAAGTGCATTTATTACAAAAGATAGTTTAATTAATGCTACCGAACCAGATTCGTTAAATTTATCGGTTTATTTAAATGTAGGTTTAGGATTAGTTCCTGAGGCAAATTATAGTTTAGATGTAAATGGTAATGCTAAACATAGAGCTAGGACTTTATTAAAAGATACTCTAACAGTAGCAAATGGAATAAATATAAGTTCTAAAGATTTTACTATTGCTGATTCAAGTTTATATATCAATTCAGGAAATTTATTTGCATCTAAAACACTTACAGCTAAAGGGTTTTCATCAGATGTATCTGTTAAAAATGTGAATGGACCAGTACCCAAAGGTGGAATAATTATGTGGTCTGGTGCAATTAATAATATACCTAAAGGATGGGCATTGTGCGATGGAACAGCCGGTACTCCTGATTTGAGAGAACGATTTGTTGTAGGAGCTTCGAAAACAGGAACGTATACTGTTAATTCAACAGGTGGAGAGGTGCAGCATAGATTAACTGTATCCGAGATGCCTAGTCATACACATACAGGTTCAACAAATACTACAGGTAGCCATTCGCATAGATATAAAGGTGACACAGATGTAAGTAGTATTCCATTTGCATGTGATGGTTCTGATGAGCCATCAAAATCAAGTGGGAAAATTGGTTCAGATCCTGAAGATTATGGTGGGGAAGTAAGTGGAGCTCACGAACATACGCTCAACATTTCTTCAAGTGGATCAAATAATGCACATGAAAATAGACCACCTTATTATGCATTAGCATATATTATGAAAATCTAATTTCAAAATTGATAAAAAATAAAACACTCATTTATAAGGTGAAATATAAAATTACGAAATATCTTATAACAACATTTATATTACTCTTTGGCGTATTAGGGATTGGCTTTGCCAATAATGGAGATGCTAAAAGTAATTTAAACAATGTTGAACATGTATTTGAAATAAGTAAAGAATCTAAAATTCTTGCTTGTTCAACATTTACTTTACCTGCTGGCCCATTAGGTTTTTGTTATGGTGATTCATTAGTAATTGATGCTGGTAGTTCAGTTGCAACTAGAATTTGGAGTAGCAAATTGAATGCTTCATATAATAAAACTACCCAAAAAATTACTTTGAAAGCAGTAGATATGTTGGGAGCCAAGGATACATTTACTGTTACAAGTACTGTATCAGGTTGTACAACCGTAACTGCTTTTGTTGAAGTAAATTTGTATTCAAAACCAAATGCAACTTTTACTACTTCTTCGCCTTGTAAGAATACAGTGATGCAGTTTAATAACACTTCAACTATTTCACCTTCAGAAGCTTTAACACATAAATGGTCTTTTAATTATGATGCATCAACTGTAACAACTTTAAATGCTACAAAAACACATACTACTAACGCAACATATACTGCAACATTAATTGAAACTTCAACTAAAGGTTGTAAAGATACAGCTACGCTATCTTATACAATTAAAAATAATCCTGTTGCAATATTTGACCCATTTCCAAAAACTTGTAATAATGAATTAGTTCAATATCACGATACTAGTACCATATCACCTGTAGAAACTTTATCATATAAATGGACTTTTGGAGTGGATAATTCTACTTCAACATTAAGACACCCTACCAAAATTTATAATTCAACTGGAACTCATTCAATAAAACTTGTAGTTACTACTGCTTCTGGTTGTAAGGATTCATTAAGCCAAAATATATCAGTAAAACCACTACCTGTTGCCAATTTTGCAGGTGTAAATCTTGCTGGTTGCGTTAATGTAGGGCAAACTTTCAATAATACATCAACCATTGCAAGTGGCTCTATCATTACAAGTGATTGGTCCTTTGGAGAAGGAACAACTATTTCAAAAACCAATGCTCAAAGTTTAAATGCAGTTTCAAAAACCTATTTAAATGACGGTACATATCAAATTACACTAAATGTATTGTCAGTTGATAGCTGTCTGGCTTCAGTTTCAAAATCTTATGTAATTAATCCTCAACCTACACCAAGTTTTACTACGGGTAGTTTAACAATTAATTCTGCAACTAATTTTACTACAACATCAACCATTTCTACAAGCGATACTATTGCAAGTGCGTGGAAATTTGGAGAGTTAGGAGCAAGTTCAAATATATTGAATCCAAGTTATAAATATGTAACTGCCGGAGCTAAAACGGTTCAGTTAATTGCTACTTCTCAAACTGGTTGTAAAGATACTTTAGATCAAGTTTTAACTGTCGCTGGTATTCCTGTCGCTGATTTTACAGTTACTGCACCAGATAAATGTTCATATTCAACATTAACATTTACAAATCAAACAACAATTGATTTTGGAAATGTAAGCTATAAGTGGGATTTTGGTGATGGAACAAGTTCAAATGATGCGAGTCCTTCAAAAAAGTTTGCTCAAGCTGGAACATATTCAATCACTTTAATTGCAACAGAAGACCAAGGTGGAGCTGATACAATTACTAAGTCGGTTAAAATAAACCCAGTACCAAACTCTAATTTTTTAATTGCCAATGCTTGTGCAAATAGTAATGCAAATTTTACTAACTCAACAAGTATTGCAAGTGGAACATTTACAAGTGCTTGGAATTTCGGAGATGGTAATACATCTTCAAGTACAAATCCTACACATACCTATTTAGCTTTAGGAACCTACAATGCTAAACTTATAGTTACTTCGGATAGTAATTGTGTTGATAGTACAACAGTAGCTGTAAATGTAACTGACGTACCAACCGCTAGTTTTACGGTGAATGACACTTGTTTTGGTGCATCACATGTTATTAAAAATAATTCAACAATAAGTAGCGGAAATTTAACTTATTTTTGGGAGTTTGGCGACAGTACCAATTCAACTGATTTTGAGCCAACTATAACTTACTCAACTGCTGCAACATTTACCATAAAATTAACTGCAAGTTCAGGGAATGGTTGTGCTGCTACTGCTACTCAAAATGTGCAAGTTTTTCAAGCACCAATTGCAGATTTTGCCTTTGATGCAAGGGTAAATACTGATACAATCTATTTTACAAACCAATCAAGTATCGGTACTGGAACTTTGACTTATGCTTGGAAGTTAGGTCAAACAGGTACATCTACTGATTTAAATCCTAAATATGTTTTCCCAAAACCAAGTGCATATTCTGTAACATTAACTGCTACTTCGGATAAAAATTGTGTGTCATCTATTTCAAAAACAGTTAATTATATATCTGTAGGAGTAGTTTCAAAAACGCCTCCTGTAGTTGATACTGCTGGCTTTTATATCAACGGTACTAAATTGTATCTTTACTCAAAATTAGACGAAGCTTATAAGAAAGGTGCTGTAACTAGAAATTATAGAACTACTCGCTTGTATGTTGATGGTTCTTTATATAATGATACTTTAATTGATATAGGAGGTGGAATTAAAAGAGGCGAAATTTTAAACCTTGACTCAATTTTCGTAGCTGGAAATATTTCAAACAGAATTCCAAGTAAACCTCTTTTTTTATCAGAAGGCTTTGGTACGGTTACGTTTAGATATGGTTTTTTACAATATGTACGAAATGATACAGTAAACTTTAATAGTTTGGTAATGGACAAGTTTCAACAAAAACTTACCTTACAACGTGGTATTACTGTTAATAGCAAACTTAGATTAAAACAAGGTACTATTGATTTTGTACACTATAATATTGATTTACTTGATACTGGAACAGTTGTAAACGAAACACCTTTCAATTATTTATTTGGTGATAAAGGTTGGATTATTGCACGTAATCGTTTGGCTACACCTGGAAATAATAAGGACTACAGTAGTTTGGGTTTAATTGTGAAACCAACTGATAACCTTGGAGATGTAACTTATTACAGAAGAAATGATATTCAAGATAGTGTAGGAGAGGGAAGTATTAGACGTTTGTATGATTTACATCCTGATAATGAAGGTGATGTTGGCTTAGTATTCAAATACATTGACTCTGAATGGGAAAATTTACCTAAAAAACAAAATGAACCATTTTTCAGACTTTGGTACAGTAAGCAAGCTGGTGAAAAAGTAGATGAATCTTCAAAATATATTCAAGATACGCTATCAGTTTCGGATGCAACATTAAATAATGTATCAACCGACAAAGCTACTGTTTATACTTCAGGTTTAAGGGTAACAGTTGCAGATACAGATTGTGATACACCTCCAAAATTAACTTTACCTAAAGTACCAGTTTGGTTCTGTGATGGTGATTCTATTACTTTAGATGCAGGTGATAATGTAACTTCTTGGAAATGGTCTAACGGGAAATCTACCCAAAAAATCAAATTAAAATCAAGTGATATCACTGGTTTACAAGATACAATTAATGTATTGTGTTATAATAAAGCTGGTTGTAGAGTTTCGCAAGATGTAATTGTACAGGTAAATCCAAAACCAGTTGTGAGTTTTAATGCTAAAACTTCAGCTTGTTTAGGAACTACTATTCAGTATGATAATACAACTACTATTACACCTTCACAAAGTTTAACATATAAATGGACATTCTCTGTTGATGGTTATAATTCAACTGAACTTAATCCTGTAAAAAAATACGAAACCCTTGGTAATTATACTATTAAGTTAGTAGCAACATCAAGTTATGGATGTACTGATTCCTCGTTGGCTAGTGCTCCAACTTCAAAAGTATTGATTCAGCCAATGCCAGTTGCAAGTTTTGCATTGAGTAATGCAACTCGTTGTGTGGGAGCTCCAGTAACTTTAACCAATAATTCAACCGTAGTTTCGGGTGCTGCTATTGCTCGTAGTAATTGGACATTTGGCGATGGTTTTACTTCTGTAAAGAAAGACTCACTTTCAGAAACACCTCTTGATAACGAATTAAAAGCGTATTCAAAGTCAGGTATTTATACAATAAAATTATTGGTAACAAGTAATGCAGGTTGTAAAGATTCTACCACACAATCAATTGTAGTAACGCCTAACCCAACTGCTAGTTTTACTTTCTCTGGTTTAACTACTGGTACACCAACTAGTTTTACTAATACATCTTCAATATCTACCAATGAACCAATGAACTATAATTGGACATTTGGCGAAAACAATGGAGCTTCTGCTGTTAAAAATCCAGTGTTTACTTATCAAACTTCGGGTGCACACACTGTTAAGTTGTTAACATTTACCAATGCCGGTTGTAAGGATTCTGTTTCACAAGATATCACCACAAATGGTGACCCTGTGGCAGCATTTACTTTCTCTGCTCCTGATTTTTGTTCGTACTCAACGGTAACATTTGCAAACCAATCAACAATTGATGCTGGTGGTTTAACTTATAGTTGGAATTTTGGTGATGGTACAAGTTCAACCTTACAAAATCCAACCAAAAAATACGACAAAGCTGGCACTTACACAGTTGCTTTGACTGCAATTTCTGCATCAGGTGGTACAAATGTTACTACTAAAGTGGTGGTTATAAATCCTGTACCTACTGCTAAGTTTACCGTAAATCCTGTTTGTGTGGGTACAGCAAGTGCATTTACAAACATCTCAACAATTTCGGCAGGTACTTACACAAGTGCTTGGAATTTTGGTGATACAAAAACATCAACCACTAAAAACCCTACAAACTTATATTCAACAGTAGGTGATTTTACTACTAAACTTAAAGTAACTTCTAACTTAGGTTGTGTTGATTCTGTAACTCAAATTGCTGTAGTAAACGAATTACCTGTAGCTGATTTTACTGTAACAAATGTTTGTTTGGGTGCACCAACAAGTATCACTAATAACTCAACAATTTCAAGTGGTAATTTATCATACAATTGGAATTTAGGAAATGCTTCAACATCTACCGAAACAAATCCAATTTTTACTTATGCAAATGCAGGAAATTACACCATTAACTTAACAGTTAGCTCGAGTAATGGTTGTAATGCTTCAACAAGCAAAGTTGCGCAAGTGTATCAAAACCCTGTGGTTAAATTCTCAAGTGCAGTAGCTTGTAATGCAGACACAACTTATTTTACAAATCAATCTACAATAGCTTCTGGAACGCTTACTTACGTTTGGAAATTTACCGCAACTGATTCATCAACAGTTAAAAATGGTAAGTTTGTTTTCCCAAATGCAAACACTTATACTGTTGCTTTAAAAGCTATTTCTGATAAAAACTGTACTGCTTCTACCTCAAATTTGGTTGAAGTAAAACCTTTACCAAGTCCTGATTTTACAACAAATACTGTATGTATTGGAGAGGTTACTAATTTTACCAATACATCAACTATTGTAGCTCCACTTGACCAAAATCAGTTGACATACAGTTGGGTTTTTGATAATGGAAAAACTTCGGTTTTAACGAATCCTGTAATTACTTACGCTACAGCTAAAACTTATAATGTAAAACTTTCGGCACAATCTATTTATGGTTGTGTGGGTGTAATAACAAAACCAGTAACTATACACACTTTACCAAATGCTGATTTTACTGTGGCAGATGTTTGTTCAAACACACCTTTAAACATAACTAATACTTCATCGGCTAGTGAAGGTTTGCCATTAAGCTATACTTGGAATTTTAATGATGGAACAACATCAACCGATTCAATTCCTACAAAAACATTTACCAATGAAAAAATTAACAATATTGATTTAACTGCAACTTCAACATTTGGTTGTTCGGCTACCAAATCAAAAACAATGGTAACAAACCCAATACCAGTTGTTAATTTCACTGCCGCAGCTAAAACGTGTGTAAATCAAACTTATAATCTTACAAATGCAAGTACAATTAAATCTGGTTCTTTAACTTATTCGTGGGATTTAGGAAACAATGCTACTCCAATAACTACAAATCCTAGTACTACTTATGCAAATGCAGGTACTTATAATATTGTTTTAAATGCTACATCTGACAAAGGTTGTGTTGCTTCAAAAACAAGTTCTGTAGTTGTAAACTCTTTACCTGTTCCTGATTTTACAGTGGCAAATGATGCAAGCAACAATGTTTTATTTACCAATAAAACAACAATAACTCCAACAGAAACAATTAATTATAACTGGAATTTTGGAAATGGAGCTGTATCAACGCAAACAAATCCTACTTACAAGTATTTCTCAAACGGATATTACGATGTTACTTTAAGTGCAACAAGTGCAAATGGTTGTAAAGCATCTGTTGTTAGAAATATTAAATATCCAAATACTGCAATTTCTGATTTTGCTGATTTTACAACTTCAGGGAATTTGTGTAGAAACAATGAAATTCAGTTTAATAACACTTCTGGATTTGATTCAGATACCTTAACTTATGCTTGGAATTTCGGAGATGGTACTACATCAACTTTGAAAAATCCTGCGAAAGTATTTGGTAATGCAGGTTCATTTAATGTGTCGTTAACTGTAACTCCAAATACTGGTTCGCCAGTAACAAAAACTAAAACAATAGTAATTAATGCTTTACCAACAGTGGCATTTACTATTGCAGATGTTTGCGTGGGTGAAAAAGCAAATTTTGTAAATACATCATCTCCAAGTGTGAATGTATCTTATGCTTGGGATTTAGGAGATGGAACTAATAGCACTTTATTATCTCCAAATAAAACGTATTCAATACCAGGTAATTATAGTTCAAAATTAACGGTAACTACGCCTGCTGGTTGTACTGCAAATACCACTCAAAACTTTATTGTTAAAACTGCTCCTAGAGTAGAACTTGGCGATACTATTCGTACTTGTGGGGCATCATTTACTTTAGATGCTAAAAATGCAGGTAGTACTTATTTGTGGAATAATGCATCAACATCTCAAACACTCGTTGCCAATACTGATGGAAAATACAAAGTTACAGTAACTGGTACAAACGCTTGTAAAACAACTGATTCGGTGTTGGTATTATTAAATACTACTATGCTTGTAAATTTAGGTGGTGATAGAAGTGTTTGTAATAACTATGAGTTGAATGCTAAAAATGAAGGTTCAACTTATTTATGGAATACAGGTGCAACTACGCAAAAGTTGAATGTTACTTCTGCCGGAACTTATTCTGTTACAGTAACTGACCAAAATAGTTGTACCGCTAATGCAAGTGTAATGGTTTCAATTTCAACTTCGCCAACTCCTGTTAATTTAGGAGCTGATGCAAGTATTTGTGATACCAAACCAATTGTACTTGATGTTACACAAACAGGGGCAACTTACGAATGGTTAAGCGGACAAACAACTGCTACTTTACCAATTACTGCATCTGGAATATATGGCGTAAAAGTTACTTTACCTAGTGGCTGTTCAAGTGCAGATACAGTTGCAATTCAAGTTAAAAATGCACCTAAATTTAGTTTAGGAAATGATATTACACTTTGTAGTAGTGAATTACCATTAACATTGAATGCTTGGGCAAAAGCAAGTTCATATTTATGGAATAATCTTGCAAGTACAGATTCAAGTTTAACTGTTACTAATTCAGGTAATTACATTGTAACAGCTACAGGTGCAAATGCTTGTACTTATGCAGATACAATAAATGTAACTGTAAACACAAACCCAACGGTGAGTTTAGGTCCAGATGCTAATTTCTGTACAGGAAATGCTACAACGCTTGATGCTCAAAATGTAGGAAGTAATTATTTATGGTCAAATGGAGCTACAACGCAAACTATTTCTGCAACAAATGCTGGTAAATACGAAGTTGAAGTTACTGATAATAAAGGTTGTAAAGCAAAATCATCAATTAGATTAACTGAAAAAACAATTACACCGGTAAGTTTAGGTGCTGATTTACAAGTTTGTTCGGCAGATTTACCAAAAACTATCACTGCTCCAAGTGGCTACACAAGCTACAATTGGATTGGTAAATCAAATACAACACAGCAAATTTCAACCAATGCGGTTACTGATTTAATTCTTGAAGTGAAAGATGCATTTAATTGTGTTGCAAGAGATACAATTACAGTTTCGGCTTTGGCTTCGCCAGTGATTAATTTAGGAACAGATACTAGTTTCTGTAAAGGTTCAACTTTTGTGTTGAATGCACAAAATGCTGGTGCTAACTATTTATGGAGCAATGGAGAAACAAACCAAACTATCACAGTTGCAACAGGTGGAACCTACGGTGTAGATGTAACTGCAACAAATGGTTGTAAGGCAAGTGCTGAACGTAAAGTAACTATGTTCTTAAATCCTAGAGTGGATTTAGGTATTGATAGAACATTGTGTCAAGGTCAAACTTGGACATTAAACGCAGCTAATTCTGGTGCTACTTACTCTTGGTCAACTACTGAAACAACCCAAGAAATTATAGCGAAAACTACAGCAAATTACAAAGTAACTATCACTGATGTAAATCAATGTAAAGCTACTGACGAAATATTATTAACTTTTGAAAGTGCAGCGGTGCCGGTTTTAGGTGCTGATATTTCTGCTTGTTCGGCAATTCCTTTAGATGCAGGTGTTGATGCAAAATCATATTTATGGTCAACCAATGAAACTACAAAAGCTATCACTGCAAATATTACAGGCGAATATGTTGTAACTACATTCTCAACCAATAAATGTATTGCAAAAGATACTGTAAATGTAAATGTATTTGGAAATCCAGTAGTTAATCTTGGAAAAGATACTGTAATCTGTGATAATCAATTGCTTAAAATATATGCAGGTAATGTAGGCGCAACTTATTTATGGTCAACAGCTGCTACAAGCGAAAATATTTCAGTTATAAAAACAGGAAATTACGCAGTTCGTGTTACTGATAAAAACAATTGTACTGCAAGAGATACTATAAATGTTATTGTTAACCCAACCACTGATTTTGATTTAGGTGCTGACAAAGATGTTTGTATCGGAAACTCAACAACAATTGTAGGTCCGACATTGGCTGCGGGTAGCAAAGCTTTATGGTCAAATGGAGCAACAACAAGTAATATCAATGTAAATCAGGCTGGTGTTTATAAGTTGGTTTTAACAAATTCATTTAATTGTAAATCAACAGATAGTATAAAAGTTAATACACAAAATTATCCTGTTGTTAATTTAGGAAACGATACTACAGTTTGTGCATCAGTGGTAATTGATGCAAAAAATTCAGGCAACACTTATGTTTGGAACACTAACAAAACTACCCAAACAGAAACTGTAACACAATCAGGTTTGTATTGGGTGAAAGTAACTAACCAATATGCTTGTACTAAAGCCGATAGTATTAATGTAACTGTACTTTCAATTCCTTCGGTGGCACTTGGGCAAGATGTAAAAGCTTGTAAAGGTGAAGTTGTTACCTTAAATGTGGTAACTAATGCGCCAAATTTCCAATGGAATACAGGTGCAACGACCCAAAATATTACAGTTGGTTTAGACGGAAAATATTCAGTAAAAGCTACAAATGCAAATGGATGTTCAAATTCGGATACTGTAGATGTTGCATTTTTACTTAAACCTACTTTGCTTTTAAATGAATCTTACTTAATTTGTGCAAATACCTCTCAGACATTAGATGCAGGTAATGCAGGAAGTGTTTATGATTGGAGTTCGACAACAGGTTTTACTTCGAGAGATAAATCAATTACGGTTAACAAAGCAGGTTTCTATTATTTAAAAGTAGAAAACTCAAATTCATGTGTGGCGAGAGATACAGTTGAAATTAAAGTTTCTCCAAATGCAGTGTATGCTAGTTTCTTGTGTCCATCAGTAGCAAATATTGATACAGTTTCTATTCAATTTGTAAATCTTTCATATCCAGCACCATTTACATCTAAATGGAGATTTGGAGATGGATTTACATCAACAGAAACAGACCCATTACATAAATATAATTTGGCAGGTAATTTAACTGTTACCTTAACTGTAACCAACGGAACTTGTAGTGATACAAAAACTAAAACCATGAAATTATTCAGAAAAAATCAGCAAGTTACGCCTGATTCATTGTTGAATAAAGAATTGGTTTTAAACGCAAATGTTTATCCAAATCCAAATACTGGTAGGTTCTTGTTTGAAACTGAGCTGGCAGTAGATTCGGATATCCACTTGGATTTCTATGATTTAGAAGGGCAAGTTATTTCAAGTAAAGATTATTTGAATTCAAAATTCCATCATGCAGTTTTTGATGATAGCGAATTGACATCAGGTATGTATTTCTTGAGAATGATAGTTCGTGACCAAGTAAAAGTGTTTAAAGTGATAATACAGAAGTAAGTTTTCAGTTTTCAGTTAATGAAAATTACAGGCAACTATAAACTTGATATAAACTTCTAAAACTGACTACTGATAACTAATAACCGATAACCGATATCTGACAACCGATAACTGACAACTGATAACTATTAACCCTTAACTCTTAACCAAAAAAATAACCTTTTAATTTATGCAAAAACAATTTACTCTTTTGCGACAAAACCGACTCTTTGCAAAACTTGCGTTTGCAATAGTCTTTTTGTCAAGCTTTTGGATACAACAGGCCTACGGGCAAGGGGCGGTATATCCCCTTCAATCGGATGTTTGTATTTCCACTCCAAGTTACACCCTTACATGGTCAGGTACTTCTGGTACTGTAGATCGTTGGGAGAAAAATGATGGTTCAGGTTGGACTACAGTTGCTAACACTACATCATCTGTAACTTTTCCTACACCAGCTGCTGGTACTTATACTTACCGTACTTACATCAATTTAGGTGGAGGTAACTTTCAGTATTCGGTAATTGCAACTGTTAATGTTTATTCATTATCCACTGCTGATGGTACTGTTTCATTTACTTACGACGGTTCAAACCGATGCGAAAGTAACAATGCCGGTACAGTAGTATTGAATGGTGGTTACAATGGAACGATTAATAAATGGGTATATTCTAAAACTGGTCAAGCACCTTGGACAGCAATTGGTAATAGTACAAACACCTTATCTTACGAAGATTTACCAGAAAATACTTATTACAAAGTTGAAATTCAAAATGGTGTATGTCCAGCAGTTTTAACAACTAACTCAGCACAAATCAATGTAGTTAATGACCCAGAAGGTGGTGTAACTTCTGTAGCTTCTTCTCCAATATGTGAAGGAACTACAACTTTATTATCTGTAACAGGTAACTCAGGTACAACATTCGATTGGCAATTATTAAATGGTGGTATTTGGTCAAATGTAAGTACTGGTACAACTTATACTCCTTCGGCAGCTTTGCCATCAGGCGTTTATAATTATAGAGTAAATGCTACTTTAACTTGTAAAGATAGAACAAGTGCAACAATCACTAAATCATCTACTTCTACAGTTACAGCATTAACAATTTCGCAAACTACAGCTATTGCAAACCCAACTGGCGACAATGTTGTTAGTTCGGCTGACCCAACTTTAAATAACATTATTGTTGCTCCGTCTAATGGTTCGGTATTACGTTGGGAACTTTCAACTGATGGTAACCAATGGTCGCCATTAACAAACTCAAGCAATACTTATACTTATTCAAACTTAACTCAATCAACTTATTATAGAGTTGTTACTAAAAATGGTGCTTGTAACGAGGCTTTCTCTACAACTCCTGTAAAAATTACTGTCGCAAACGGTGGTACTGTAACTGCTTCTTCAACTTCAATGTGTTCTCCTTCTGGAGCTTCTACTTTAACAGTGGCAGGCTATGAAGCTACATCTTACACTTGGGAAAGTGCTCCAAATCCAGTTGGACCTTGGTCAGCAATTCAAAGTAACGTAGCAAGTATTACGGTTAACAATTTAACACAAACTACTTATTACAGAGTAAATGCAAACTCTGGTAAAGCTTACTCAAATACTTTAACTATTTCAATTGCAGTTCCTACTGTAGCTGGTTCTTTAACTACACCATCGCAAAGTGTTTGTAGTGGTGATGCAACTGTAAGAACGATTGCTTTAAATGGTAATACGGGTACAGTAAATCGTTGGGAATATTCAAATTTCAATGGCGAACCTTGGACTGCACTTGCAAACACTACTACTACTTTAGATTTTAACAACATTACACAAACTACATGGTATAGAGCTGTTGTTCAAAATGGAGCTTGTACTGCCGAAATTACTCCTTCTATCAAAGTGGAAGTGGTTAATGGTGGTTCAGTTGCTGGTTCAACTAATATCTGTGCGAATGATGGAATTATCCGTACCTTGGTTTTAAGTGGACACACTGGTTTAATTAATTACTGGGAAAGAAGTGAGTTTGATGTAAATAGCTCAACTTGGGGGCCATACCAAAATGTTGGTAACGGTGGTAGTGTAAACTTTACTTACCAAAACTTATCAAAAAGCACTCGTTATAGAGCTGTAATTATTTCATCTTGCGCTACTGATGTAACTTCGGCTTACGCTGAAATTATTGTAAACTCTACTTCAGTAGGAGGTACTTTAGCTTCTGCAGCAACAGTAAGACCAGGTAATAACTCAGGTTCAATTACTTTAGCTGGACAAAATGGAAATGTTGTTCGTTGGGAATCATCTTTAACTAACTCAGCTCCTTGGACTCAAATTGCTAACACTACTACAACTCTAAGCTATGTAAATCTTGATAAATCAACTTTCTACAGAGCTATTGTTCAAAATGGTGCTTGTGCTGAGGTTGTTTCATCAAACACTATCAAAATCACCATGGCATTAAATGGTGAAATTGCTGGTGCTAGAGAAGTTTGTGCTAGTGACCCAACTGTTAGAACGTTAACTTTTGAAAATTACAACGGAACTATTAGTAGATGGCAACAATCTATCAATAACGGTACTTCTTGGACTGATATTCCTGTAACAGCTAACAAAACTACATTGAACTATAGTAGTTTAACCCAAACTACTTTATACCGTGCAGTAGTTACCGAAGATGGTGGTGATATTTTTGCAACACCTGCAACTATTACTGTTAATCCTCTTCCAATTCCAAGCTTTACTGCACCAACTGTTTGTTTAGAAAACAAAACTGTATTCACAAGTACTTCAGTTATTTCTTCGGGAACAATACTTTCGCATAACTGGTACTACGCTGACGGAAAAGGAACTTCAATTGTTTCTCCAACATATACATATGCAGCAGCTGGAACTTATGCAGTTAAATTAGTATTGATTTCGGATAAATTATGTAGAGATTCTATTACTCAAAATGTAGTTGTTTCTCCACTTCCTGCTACTGATTTCACTTTCACTAATGTATGTGAAAACAAAACAATGTCGTTTACTAACGGTACTGTATTGGCTGGAGCTACATTAACTTATGCTTGGACATTCGGAAACGGAAATACTTCAACTCTTTCTGATCCAACAAATGTTTATCCTGTTAAAGGGAAATACAATGTTACTTTAAATGCAACTGCAAACGGTACTTGTTCAAAAAGTATTACTAAAGAAGTAACAGTGTACGAAAATCCAGTTGCTGATTTTGCATTTACTAATGTGTGTGATTTATCAGCAATGAATTTTGTAAATAACTCATTTATCTCTGATGGTAATTTAACTTACGCTTGGGATTTTAATGATGCAGCTGCTACTTCAGTATTGGCAAGCCCAAGTTATAAATTCTCAAAAGCAGATACTTTCAATGTTAAATTGACTGTAACTACTCCTTTTGCTTGTACACATAATGTAACTAAAAAAGTAGAAGTATATCCAAATCCAGTAGTTGATTTTACGCCAGTAAATAACTGTTTTGGTCAGGTTACTACATTTACTAACAACACTACCATTGCTTCAGGTTCTAACACTTATGTTTGGGATTTCAAAAATGGTAATACTTCAACTGCATTAAACCCAACACAAACTTACAATGCTGCTGGAAGTTATTATGCTAAATTAACTGCTAAATCGGATAGAAACTGTACAATTTCTAAAGAGAAAGAAGTAATTGTTCATTATAACCCAAGAGCTCAATTCGCATTCAATAACATTTGTGCGAATGATACTGTAGCATTTAAAAACTTATCATCAACGTATGGCGATGCAATAACTTATACATGGAACTTTGCTGATGGCTCTGCAACATCAAGTGTAGAATCTCCATTGAAAGTATTTGCAACTGCTAAAACGTATGCTGTTAAATTATTGGTAACTTCTACTTTTGGATGTAAAGATAGTACTACACAAAATGTAGCTGTTTATCCAAATCCAGTAGCAAACTTTACTTCATCGGCTTTAACCTGTAACGGAAAAGCAACTAACTTTACTTCAACTTCAACAGTTGCAAGTGGTGTTATTAAATCACATTTGTATGATTTCTCAAATGGAACTACTTCTAACTTGAAAAACCCATCATACAAATTTGCTTCTGACGGAACATTTAAAACTTTATTAACTGTAACTACCGACAGAGGTTGTACTGATACTATTACTAAGTCAGTAACAATTGCAAATCAGCCAGTGCCAAACTTTGAGTTCTCAAGTGTTTGTGCCGGAAATACAATTTCATTTGTAAACAAAACAACTTCTGTTGATGGTAGCTCATCATATAGCTGGTCGTTTGGTGATACAGTTGGTACATCTACACAAACTTCTCCAAGTTATGTGTACAATACACCTCGTACTTACACAGTAAAAATGATAGTTCAAAATGCAAATACTTGTTCGGATAGTATTACTAAAAATGTAGAGATTTATCCAAACGCTGTTGCAAACTTTACTAAAGTGGATACTTGTGCTGGTTATGCAGTTAACTTCAAAAGTACTTCATCAGTTGTATCTGGTGTAATGTATTATGATTGGAATTTCGGTAACGGAAAAACTTCTGTAATTGCTGAGCCAACAATTACTTATGCAAAAGAAGGTACTTACCCAGTAGTGTTAAAAATTACAACTGATAAAGGTTGTATTACTTCAAAAACAATTTCTACTATTGTTGACCCAAATCCTGTAGTAAGTTTTGTTGCAACAGATGTTTGTTATGCTGTAGCAAATGTGTTTACTAACACTACTCAATTAGCTTCGGGTACTGCAAAATATACTTGGAACTTTGGAGACCAACTTTCTGATACAGCATCTTCAACTTCACATGTGTATGTAAGTCCAGGAACATATCAAGTTACATTATCTGCAATTACCGATAAAGGTTGTGTGGGTAGTTTCACTAAATCAACGGATGTTTTCCCAAAACCAAATGCAGACTTTACATTCAATAACTTGTGTGCTACTAAAGCTGTAACATTCAATAACATTTCTACTATTGAATCAGGAACACTTACTTATTTATGGCAATTAGGTGATAATACAACATCAACTATCAAAAATGCAGTAAATACTTACAATGTTGAAGGTGATTACACTGTAACATTATTCGCAAATTCTGATAAAGCTTGTAGCGATACAATTGTAAAAACAATTAAAATCTATCCTTTACCAGTACCAAGTTTCACTGTTGATAGTGTTTGTGATGGTTATACATCTAAATTCATTAACACAACTACTAGTAAAGATTCAGTTTCTTATTTCCAATGGGATTTTGATGATTTAACTAACTCATTACAAAAAAATCCTGAGCATTTATTCTTAAATCAAGGAACTTACAATGTTTCATTACTTGCAAGAACAATCAATAATTGCGAAGTATTATTTAAGAAAGATGTAGTAGTAATGCCAGTTCCTGTGGCTAATTTCAGTGCAGATGCAATCTGTGTTGGTAATCCATCGGTATTGAAAAACTTAACTACAAACGTTACAGGTTCAGTAACTTATACTTGGAAATTAGCTGATGGTACTTCTGACATTATCAAAACAAGTACTTTAATTCCTGATACTTCGCATACTTACTTAAAAGGTAATACTTACGGTGTTAAATTAATTGCTAAATCATTCTTTGGTTGTGTGGATAGTGTAACAAAAGGTGTAGTAGTACATGCTTTACCATTGGTTAAATTACCAAAAGATACATCGGTATCAATGGGGGTGCCATTGGAAATTACAGCAATTGCTGCTAATGGTACTTATGCTTGGACACCAAACCGTGGCTTAGATAACTACATCAAAAAACAAGTAGTTGCATTGCCAGATACTACTACTGAATATATTTTCACTGTAACCGACTCAAACACTTGTGTAAAAGCTGATACAATGAAAGTTACAGTTAGAAAAGATTACTATTTAATGAACATCAACAATACAATTTCAAACATTGTAACTCCTGATGGAAATGGTAAAAATGATACTTGGTATGTGCCAAATATCGAATTCTATCCTGAAAATTTAGTACAAATCTTTGATCGTTGGGGTAAATTAGTGTACAAAGCTGGTAATTATAAAAACGATTGGTCGGCTTCTAATTTAAGTGGCGACTTATTGCCAGACGGTACTTACTATTTTGTTATCACATTTGATGGTTCAGATGTAATACACAAAGGTACTATCACTGTAATGAGAGATATGGATGCCAATGTATTGTTTAAATAATTTGATAACCATCGATTTAAAAAGATAAAAAATGAAAAAGATAATCACAATATTTGCTTTGATGAGCTTGGGGGTAGCATCCCAAGCCCAGCAAACATATAATTTCACGCAGATATTTGCTAACAAATATATCTACAGTCCTGCGTATGCGGGGCAAAGTGAAAACTTAAAAGGATTTTTCCATTATCGTAACCAAATGGTTGGCTTTAAAGGAGCGCCTGAGTCAATGCTTTTTACATTAGATAAAGCATTGCCAATATTACGTTTAGGATTTGGTTTACAGGCTTATAATGACAAAATCAATATCATTGCTCGTAATGGAGCTATGATGTCATTAAGCTACAACCTGCCTTTAGCTACTGACCAAGCTTTACGTTTTGGTTTAGGAGTTGGATTTGTAACCAATGGCGTTGACCAAGGTAGAATTCAAGCAACAGACCCAAGTGAAGTTACTGCGTTTTCAAATATCCGTTCTGTAACTAGCTTCAATTCAGATTTCGGTTTGACTTACTCACGTAAACAATTAGATGTAGCATTTTCTGCGTCAAACTTGTTTAACCGTTCAACAGTAAGTGATAATAGAAATATACCATTCACACAAGTGCCGGTATATTCTTTATTGGTAAAACATAAATTTGTTGTTTCGCAAACAGTAAACTTTGAGCCATGGGCAGTAGCTCGTACAGCACAAGGTTTGCCAGTAACAGCGAATTTGGCTGCATTATTCCGTTGGAAAGAGATTTTGATGGCAGGTTTAACCTATGACATCAACTCAAATGTAGGAGCAACAATGGGCTTACAATACGATGATTTGTATTTTGGTTATAACTACGGTTACCCAACCAATATCTTAAATACACTTTCGGGAGGTATTCATGAAATTTCAGTAGGATTTACCTTCAAAAGTAGAAAACTGAAAACACCTGAAGCAAGCTTTGCAGGACCAAATTCTGATTCGGCTGGTACATACATTAACCAACCAAGAATTAAAAACAACAGAAACAACGACAACAATAATTACTACAACGGAGGTGTACAAAGAGTAGCAGCCGATACTACCTACCATGTAATTATGTTTAAAGAAGGCGAAGACATAGAAGCACTTAGAAAATTATTTATGGGCGACCATAAATTATATGTTGAATCTAAAGAGCGTCAAAGCATTACAGTTGATGAAACCAAGTTAGATGAATTGGAAAGAATAGAATCAGTGAAAGGTTTGAAAGACCACGCAGATGCATTCTTTACCCTGTTCCCTAATGGCAAAGCAGACATAGTAATTGCAGCCCACAAAACAGTAGAGCAAGCAAAAGCATACCAAAAACAAATTAAAAGAGTATCGAACCTAAATACATTCCTTGTGAAAAGTAAAGGCGGCGAGTTCTTTTATGTAGTAACCAATCAGGTATATAGCTTTAAAGAAGCAAACGCTGAAATCAAAAAAATCAAAAAACTAGGCTTAGAAAACTACATCTTCGGTAACATTTGGTTATTTGGGGAGTAATAGGTCACTGAACGTAGCCGAAGTGCGGTTGCTGAGCGAAAAATAAACTTTACGGTTGCTGAGCCTGTCGAAGCATTAGTAAAGTTTATTTTTCGTGAAATAATATAAAAAAAAGGGTCGTTAAAGCAATTTAGCGACCCTTTTTTGTGTTTATTTTCAAATTTCAATCAAAATCATTCTTGAAAATATTTTAAAATCAATATTTATCTTTTATTTTTGAATCATGTTTAAAAAGTGTACAATTGTATTTGCAATTTTAGCTACAATGATTTTTTCAAATGTAGCAATGGCTCAGGTAAAAACTACCAACTTAAATTGGAAGTTTGAAAAAGCAAGAAATGAAGATTCTATCATTTATTATCGAGAGATTTCAATTCAATCAAATGAAAACAAGTTATTTGAAGTAACTGATTTTTATTCATTTAACAAATCTAAATGTGCAAGTGGATTTTCAAAAGATAAAAAAGGATTAACCAAAGTAGGAGAGTGGAAATATTATCACACAAATGGAAGTGTATATAAACATGAGAAGTTTGATGTAGAAGGAAACCAAATTGATTCGGTAAAAGCATTTTACCCAAATGGTTCAAAAGACTATGTAGGGTTTTATAACAAAGGGAAAATGTCGGGTAATTGGATTTTTTATCATCCAAATGGAAAAGTAGCTGCAATTGAAGTATATAATAATCAAGGAGAAATATTGAGAATGCAATATTTTAATCAGTTCGGTGTAGAATTTCCAACCAAATTTGGTGATAATTACAAGCCAGCACAATATGGTGATGGTGAACAGTATTTATTGAAATTTTTATATTCAAAAATGGTTTTTCCTGAAGCTGCTCGTTATTTATCTGAAAGTGGCAGAACAACAATAAAAGCGACCATTGAAGCAGATGGTAGAGTCTCAAAAGTGGAGGTTGAAATTAGCTCTGACCCAATTTTAGATGCTGAGGCATTAAGGGTTTCAAAGTTTTTGACATACCTAAAGCCAGCTCTTAGTCATAATAGACCAGTTAAATCAGAGTTATTAATACCTATTGATTTTAAGTTAGTTATGAGTTCGATTGAGACAAAGTAGTCTCAGCAACTCCAAGCATGAAGGTAAGTGTTATAAAACTGCAATTTTGTAGCTACAGCATGCTTTTTTCTCATTAGTTTACGTTTTAATTAACTCACTAACGAAAAGTATATATCAATACAATGGACACAAAACAAACCGACATATTCGCAAAACCTATAAAGGTTTTTTTAGATTCGGTTGATATTGTATTGAACAGTAATACATTGCTATTACAATTTGAAGTATACTACTCTGATTTGAATACTGAACTACTTAATTTTTTACAATCAGACTCATTTATTGAACAGCTTGTATATCAAGACAAAGAAAGGAGTTGGTTCAATATGCATTATTTCGATAACATTACACAAAGCTATAAGTTAAAGAAGGGTAATATTCTTAAAGAGAATATCGAATTAAAAGTTAAGGAAGTAGAGAATGGGAAACGAGAGTTTCTCACAGCGATGTTGACCGGTGACACCACAAAAGGTAGTTTTTTTAGTTATTATTCAAAGCAAATAGACAAAGAAAAAGCAAGTGCAATTGTTGATAATTTCATTTCATTTATTTCAGTTTATGAAAGTTGGAGCTTATTTATTGTTGAACCTAATTTTTTAAAGTCTTCAAATGATGTATATCCAAAGCATGAAAACTTACGATATTTTAATGGTGACTATGCCAATGACAACGCTTTTATTTTATTGACAAAAGCTAAAGGATATTTGCTGTTAACAAATGGAATTGACTAAAAAGATATGTTTGATTTGCAAGTTTATGGCAATTGAGGATTATTTACATACCACCAAGAATACCAAAAGGATGTAATTGACAAGACTTTGTTTTGATATACTTTGCTACAAATTGGTTTAGGTTTTAATTTTCTATTTTACCTCGTATCCTTTTGATTTTAAGTAATCTTGTAGGTATTTTTCAAATTCAAAATGTTCAATTTCGTTTTCAAGGAAGAATAATGAAATTCCAATTGAATGTTGTAATTCTACTGAAACTATCTCCTTAAGTGTGTAAGTTTCTACATCTGATTTTGCTATTATTCCTAATCCTGTGTTATCTAAAAAATACTTAGTTTGTACTGGAGCTATCAAAATTCTATCTATTGATTCAAAAGGCAAGTCTGTAACTAAAATTTTTTGATTTGAAATTCTGCTTATTCTGTAAAATTTAAAGCTTTTATCATCAATATTTAATTCAAAATGATAAAACAGTTGTTTAAAAGCAGTTTTCCAAAATAGAATAAGTATATATGATGCAATACAAAAAAATATTAATGGAATAACCATTGCTGGGTCTAGGTTTTCTATTTTGAACAAAGTAATACATTTAATTGAAACATAAACAAAAATAAATGTATTGATTAAAAGAAGATAGCTTGGAAATTTATTCATTTTTAAAACTTTTAATCCATCAACGGAAGTTTCAAAATAATCTATTTTTGTATGAATTATTTCAGGGCTTGTATTTGGATTTTTTAACTGAATTTCATTTACTAACTGATTATGTAATGTTATAATTTCATTTTGATTTTCAGAACGCTTTAATTCCCAGGCATATCCATCATTTTTTATAAGCTGTAAAATATATACTGTATGTCTTCTGGATTTTTTAACATATTCATATACACTAACTTTGAATGAATGTATTTCGCTAAAGGGGAAATTGAAATTTTTACCATTTGCATTGATTGTAACTTTTGAAGAGTTGTTGTCGATTAAAATTGAGTAATTGCCTTTAAAAAATAAATAAAAGTTTCTCCAAGCCAATCCAAAACTGATATATAGACAAATTGAAATAATGATAAAATATAAGTCTACATGTTTGGTTGCATTTTTTGATTTGAAAATGAATTCGACTCTATCCCAAAATATTTCATAACTAAAAAGTTTTTGTTCTTCGCCATGAATTGAATAGAAAGGGTTTCCATAATATGCATATAAGGCTATAAGGGGAATTGACACGAAAATAAAACCTGCAATAAATTGTACTGATGACACAAATCGACTGAACTCAAAAACACCCACGGATTTCTGAGTTACTTTATTACTCATACTATTGATATTATTCATACTAGTAGTTTATTTTCTAATTGAAACATAGTTTTATTTAGGTTTGAAATTTAATTATATTTTTTTGAAATATAATCCGTTGTTCATTTTGGGAGATATGTCAATCTTTTGTTATTTATTATTATCTTACAAATGGGAATTTAATTTTTTGTAGATAAATTTAATAAACTTTATATTTGTGATAAACGTTGTAAAGCTAAAATTATGGTTATGAAAACCGACGATAAAAATGTTAAAAAAAGCGAGCCTAAAAAGAAATTAGGTAGGCTTGAATTGGCAAAAACAAAATTAAAGGGAGCCTTTGGGAACCTACATTTATTGTTAGAACCACACGAAATTCCTTTACATAATTCAAAATGAAATATTTATTAGATACAAATGTATTTTTGTACTTTTTAGATGAAGATTTTAATAGTTTGAGCGAGGCACAAAAAGCAATTATTGATAATAATGATAATGAAATTTTTGTCTCAGAAGCTTCATATTATGAGTTAAGTATAAAAGCTCGTTTACAAAAACAATTTACTTTTAAGTTCGATATTTTGGAACTTGAAAAATATCGTAAAAGTTTAAATATTAAACTTTTAAAATCAAAGACAGAATTTTATTTGGGTATTACCAAAGTACCACAAGTGTATTTAAGTGCCAATAAATTACATGGTGATCCATTTGATTTGCTAATTATATCACAAGCCATATCTGAAAACCTTCCAATATTATCATCAGATAGATTGTTCCCAAGTTATTCAGGAATAACAGTTATTAGTTAAACCCATTTGCCACTTTTTCAATATCTTGCACCTTCAAATTCAAAATCATTTATGAAAAAAATAGTTACAGCATTGGCATCGTATGGTATGTCAGGGGAAGTGTTTCATGCACCTTTGATTGCATCTAATGAAGGATTTGAGTTGAAATATATTCTTCAAAGAACCAAAGATACTGCCTTGTTGCATTATCCTGAGGTAATTATTGCTCGTAATTTTGAAACTATTTTGAATGATAAAGAGGTTGAATTAGTGGTGGTTAACACTCCCAATCAATTACATTTTCCAATGGCTAAAGCTTGTTTACTTGCTGGTAAAAATGTAGTTGTTGAAAAACCATTTACCATAAAAAGCAAAGAAGCGGAATACTTAATTGCCTTAGCAAAGGAAAAAAACTTGCTTATTTCTGTGTTTCATAACAAACGTCTTGAAAATGATTTTTTAACCATTCAAAAACTAATTGACGAAAACCAATTAGGCGAAATTGTAGAACTTGAATTGCATTATGACAGATTTAGAACCCATATTACTACCAAAAAGTGGAAAGAAGATGCAGTGCCCGGTTCGGGTACTTTGTATGATTTAGGTGTACATTTAATTGATATGGCTTTACAATTATTCGGTAAGCCTTTGTCGGTTACTGCTGACTTACGTGTGCTAAGAAAAGAAGCAAAGGCTACTGATTATTTTAATGTAAGGTTAGATTATACAAATACCACTGTAATTTTAAAGTCGAGCACTTTGGTAAGAGAGCCAGTGCCAACGGTACAAATGCATGGTTACAAAGGTTCGTTTATAAAATATGGCACAGACCCACAAGAGTTGCAATTAAAACAAGGCAAAATTCCATCAGACCCTGGCTTCGGGGAAGACGACCCTGCATTTTATGGTATTTTACATACCGAAAATAATGAAGGCGAGGTAATTAGAAAAAGAATTAAATCTGTAACTGGAGCGTATCAAAAATATTATGAAAATATATTTATGGCTTTAAGAGGTTATTGTGGGTTGATGGTTCAACCTGAAGAAGCCCTTGAAGCAGTGAAAATTGTAGAAGCAGCTATGATGAGTGCAGAAGAAAAAAGAACTATCATTCTGAGAAATGTGGATATTTTTTAATATTTAAGTAATATGTAAATATATATTGAGTAATAAAATGATGTTTTTTTTAACAACTCATTAAACTTTAATGGTGCTTTTTTAACATTAACATATTTTTCACAAAATGCCTTCATAATGCTAATAGTTGAGATTTGTAGTCTAAAAACAAATCTCAATTATCCCAAAAATGAAAAAAAGCTTAACTAAAGTTATTCTTTGTGCAGGAGCGCTAACCACTCTAGGTTTAGACTCTATTGCTCAAATAACTAAGTTGCAAGATTTTGAAAATAGAAAATCTGCAACTATTGGCACATTTCAAGGTATTACTTACCGTGAAGGTGGTTTTTCTGGCTTATGTCCTATACCAAATACAAACGGTAAGGAATTTTGGACTGTCTCTGACAGAGGAGTAAATGTAGATGCAGCTAATGCAAATACTGCAAGTTGTCGCCCTACTTACGACAAAATTTATGGTTTCCCTTCATATTCTCCTAAAATTCACAGAATTTTACTTGAAGGTGATTCAATCAAAATTTTAGAAACAATTTCTATTAAACGCCCAAACGGAACGGGTGCAACAGGAGTTATTAATCCAACAGGATTTGGTAGTACTGCTTTAGAAGTTGCTTCAACTGATACTGTAAACAATTGTGCAAACTTCAATGCTAAAACGGTTGCAAAAGATGTTTGGGGTATTGACTCAGAAGGAATTGTTGTTGACAAAGATGGTAATTTTTGGATTTGCGAAGAAGGTGGACCAACTATTTGGAAAGTTGCTCGCAATGGGGTTGTAATTAGTCGTTATACGCCATATCCAAAAGCTGAACCTCAAGATATTCAAATTGATTCAGTTTTTAAATATAGAAGAAATAATAGAGGTTTTGAAGGTATAACCATTACACCAAATGGTAAAGTGTATGCTTTTATTCAAAGTCCAATGTATTTCCCAGCTTCGGTAAGTGCAAATACTAGAATTCACAGAATTTTAGAAATTGACCCACGTACAAATGCTACTAGAATGTTTGCTTATGTAAACGATGGTGCAGTTGGTGCAGGAACTGATATTCGTCCTCGTGATTGGAAAATTGGTGACGCTGTGGCAATGAACGATACTACTATGTTGGTACTAGAAGCAGCTGCTCGTGGTGTGAAAGATGAAAAAAGACTTTACAAAATCAATATTTCAGGTGCAACACCTTTAATGAACGGACTTTCATACACTGGTAAATCAGCTGAAGGTTTGTTAGATGAGGCAGGTTTAACTGGTGCAAGTATTATTCCTGTTAAAAAAACTTTAGTAATGGATTTATTAGCAAATGGCTGGCCATCAGTTCTTGATAAAGCTGAGGGTATAGCTATTTTGAATGACAGTACTATTGCTATTGGTAATGACAATGATTACGGACAATATTCTCCATTGGAAAATGGCGTTGCTACCGCTACTAACAAATCATGTCACGTAATTACTTACAGATTAAGTGGTGCAAATAAATTGATGAACTTAATGCCTGCTGGTATTGCATTATCTCCAGCAAATGGCCCAAGTACGCAAGTTTCACCTTATTTAATTGCTGACAAACCAGGTGTTAAATTAACATCATTATTAACTGTAGGTGATTCAGTAGGTGTAAACAACTACAAAATGGTTGGTATTGCTGATGGTACAGGTGCTTATGATAACGGTAATGGAACATTTACATTTTTAGTAAACCATGAGTTAGGTGCTGATAAAGGTATAGTAAGAGCTCATGGAGCAAAAGGCGCATTTGTTTCAAAATGGACAATTAATAAATCAGATTTAACAGTTTTAACTGGAGAAGATTTAATTAAAAATGTTTATGGTTGGAACACAGCTAACCAAGCAAATGAGGCATCAACAATGACTTATGCTTTCCAACGTTTCTGTTCGGCTGACCTTCCTGCAGTGTCTGCATATTACAATGCAAAAACTGGTTTAGGAACAATGGAAAGAATTTTTATGAATGGTGAAGAAGGTGGTTCAAACGGTTATGCTGTTGGACACGTTTCAACTGGTGCTAATGCAGGTAATTCTTATGTATTAGGTAAATTTAACTTAACTACAAACAATTCAGGTTTAACTGCTGTTGGTGGTTGGGAAAACTTAATTGCTTGTCCATTTGAACAAGATAAAACTGTAGTTATCGGAACTAACGACGGTGGTACAGGAATTATGGCTAACTCAGTAGCTGTGTATGTTGGTACAAAAACTAACACAGGAACTGAAGTTGAAAAAGCTGGTTTGAATAATGGTGTATTGAAATTTATCAATGTAGCTGGTAGTGCGGCTGAAATTGCTAACTCAACTACAAGAGCTACCAACATTACTTCAGGTACAGCATTTACTTTAAGCGGAACTGCTGCAACTACATTCTCTCGTCCAGAAGATGGACAATGGGATCCAAAAGACCCATCTAAATTCTACTTTGTAACTACTGATAGATTAGATCAAGTAGCTGATGGTGTTGGTGCTCAAATCGGAAGAAGCCGTTTATGGAGATTAAACTTCGCAGATATTACTAATCCTGATTTAGGAGGAACAATTGATTTATTAATAGATGGAACAGAAGGTGTTAACATGTTAGATAATATGACAATTGACAACTATGGTCATGTATTAATGCAAGAGGATCCAGGAAATGCAGCACACAATGCTAAAATTTGGCAATATTCGATTAATGGTGATTCAATTAAAGTAATTGCTAAACATGATCCTGCTCGTTATGGTGATATTGGAATTGCAGCTACTGCGCCATTTAATCAAGATGAAGAATCGTCAGGAATTATTGATATGGAAGAGATTTTAGGTCCAGGAAACTTTTTATTTGTGGATCAGAATCACTATTCAATACCTGGTGAATTAGTTGAAGGTGGACAAATGTTGAAACTTTTTAATCCTGATACTTATGCAGCATACAGAAAAGCAGCAGGTATTGCTAAAAGTACAAATGCTACTCCATATTTATTACCAACTCAACCAGGAGTTAAACTTACATCATTGTTAACAGTAGGTGATTCAGTAGGTGTAAACAACTACAAAATGGTTGGTATTGCTGATGGTACAGGTGCTTATGATAACGGAAATGGAACATTTACATTTTTAGTAAACCATGAGTTAGGTGCTGATAAAGGTATAGTAAGAGCTCATGGAGCAAAAGGCGCATTTGTTTCAAAATGGACAATTAATAAATCAGATTTAACAGTTTTAACTGGAGAAGATTTAATTAAAAATGTTTATGGTTGGAACACAGCTAACCAAGCAAATGAGGCATCAACAATGACTTATGCTTTCCAACGTTTCTGTTCGGCTGACCTGCCTGCAGTGTCTGCATATTACAATGCAAAAACTGGTTTAGGAACAATGGAAAGAATTTTTATGAATGGTGAAGAAGGTGGTTCAAACGGTTATACTGTTGGACACGTTTCAACTGGTGCAAACGCTGGTAATTCTTATGTATTAGGTAAATTTAACTTATCTACAAACAATTCAGGTTTAACTGCTGTTGGTGGTTGGGAAAATTTAATAGCTTGTCCATTTGAACAAGATAAAACTGTTGTTATCGGAACTAACGACGGTGGTACAGGAATTATGGCTAACTCAGTAGCTGTGTATGTTGGTACAAAAACTAACTCAGGAACTGAAGTTGATAAAGCTGGTTTGAATAATGGAACATTGAAGTTTATCAATGTAGCAGGAAGTGCAGCAGAAATTGTAAACTCTACTACAAGAGCTACCAACATTACTTCAGGTACGGCATTTACTTTAAGCGGAACTGCTGCAACTACATTCTCTCGTCCAGAAGATGGTCAATGGGATCCAAAAGACCCATCTAAATTCTACTTTGTAACTACTGATAGATTAGATCAAGTAGCTGATGGTGTTGGTGCTCAAATCGGAAGAAGCCGTTTATGGAGATTAAACTTCACAGATATCACTAATCCTGATTTAGGAGGAACAATTGATATGTTAATAGATGGAACAGAAGGTGTTAACATGTTAGATAACATGACAATTGACAATTATGGTCATGTGTTAATGCAAGAAGATCCAGGAAATGCTGCTCACAATGCTAAAATTTGGCAATATTCTACAAAAGATAAATCTTTGAAGATTATTGCTAAACACGATCCTGCACGTTACGGAGATATTGGAATTGCAGCTACTGCTCCATTTAATCAAGATGAAGAGTCATCAGGAATCATTGATATGGAAGAGATTTTAGGTCCAGGTAACTTCTTATTTGTGGATCAAAATCACTATTCAATACCTGGTGAATTGGTTGAAGGTGGACAAATGTTAAAATTGTTCAACCCTGATACTTATGCTGCTTCTCAAGTATTAACTTCTATAGAGCCAAGTAATAGTACAACTTTAGAAGGTGTTAGCTTATATCCAAACCCAGCAGGTGATGCAGCTACGGTTTCATTTACATTAGAGCAAAACGAAAATGTAGAAATATCTATAGTAGATAATCAAGGAAATCAAGTAATTGCTCCAATTACAAAATCTCTTGCAGCTGGTGAGCAAAAAGTTACATTAAATACTGCTTCTTTATCATCAGGTGTGTATGTAATCCAAGTGGCTACATCAACCCAAAAATCAAGAATCAAAGCGGTAATTATTAAGTAATATTAATTTTTGATTTTTATTTTTTATAAACCTTTCTTCGATAAGTTTTGCTTATTGGAGAAAGGTTTTTTTTGTTTTAACCTAGAAATAATAAAATAAGAACAAATTGTTTTTATATAAAAATACTACTAGTATTGTAGACCATATCTTAAATATTTATTAATAACTAATCTATTATGAAATTAAAATTACTTGTACTATTACAGTTTATTTGCACTATTCTTTTTGCTCAAAATAATAAATCAAAAGAAGATGAAAAATGGGAAACTGCAACTTTTGACAATGCACCAAGTATAGATTATAAGGTTTTTGATAATAATGCAGAAATTGACAAAAAAGCATTTCTTAATGTGGGTTTTGGAGTTAATAATGTAGGTTTACGTTGGTTTTTTAGTGGAAATTTAAATGCAGTATATTTATTAAATGATAAATTAACATTTGTAGGTGATTATTCACGTTCTTTTTATGCAACTAGAGGAAGTTTAGCTGAAGATGCTGGTGGCTATTTGGAATCATATAACAATACTACAGCTAAACCTTATCAACAGGTAATTGATGTTACAGGAACATTTAATTTTTTTAGTAAATCAAAGAAAAAAAATGTGGGTGTTATATTAGATAGTAAATCAAGTTATAGTGGAAATAGACAATACACTACCAATTATGTAGTTCAAAAAGAAATTGAACATTGTGAGAAAATTGGCTTAAATTTAGGTTTTAGAATGTATCAATCAAATAAAGCTGTTTTATCAACATATACTGATTCTTTTTCTGATTCAATGTATTTTATTTCTGATAACTCAAGATATATTTTGAAAACTGGTATTCGTTTTCAAGGAAATCATAATTATGAAGTAGATTTTAAAACTAAAAAAACTTCTTACCAAAATAAAATTTATTTTATTGACATCAATTTCTTAACAATGCTTAATGGAGTAAGTAGTTATATGATGTATCAAAAATCGAAATATGAATATTCTTCGGTTACAATTCCTAACAAATTTAGTGGAGACAAACAAAGTATGTTTGGTGCTGAAATTGCAACTTCAATGTATAAGCAATACAATAATAACTTATGGACAAGCACTATTTGGTCAATAGGTTTTATTCCCGGCAGATTTCAAAGTGAAGGAATTTTCTCTAATTTTATGTTTAAGTTAAATTATACAATCGGATTTGCTTTGTAAGTAATACCAATAATGATATAAATTTAGTTCAATGATTTTACAGTGAAAAATAGTATTTACGAAGGTTTTGACTACGCCAACCACCGTAAATGCTATTTTTCGAGTAAATGAAACTCGAAAATGTTATACTAAGCGAAGTTGAAATACGGCCACTGAGGGAAGTGTTAGTTTACGCTGGACTAACTATAAAATAAAAATGGTAAAAATGTTTGGGTGAATATTATTTTTTGTTTCATTGGTTAATATTTTAATATCCATTGTATTCTGAATATTTATCTACAGGTTTTGGGTTTTGTAATTTGTAGGTTTTTAATATATTTTTAGCTTTTTCAATAAAGGCTTTAGCCCTTGCTTCATTGTAAAAGGTTATAAATAAGTTTTGCTCTTTTGAATTATTAATATTAGTAATGTGAATACCCGGAGGGACTCTATATTCGGGAATGCTAAATTGAAAATATTTAATGTCTTTAATTAATATTTTTCTAGTTTTAAATTTAAACCACTCAACATTTTTTATTGTAAGAGTTTTGCAATCAATATAAAATTCTGAATATCTGTAAATATCTCGAAAAACAATAGCTGATATATATATGAAAAATGTATACAAAAAGGTAAATTTAGTAAGTAGATGTAAGTCTGTGTAATTAAACAATAAATTTAAAAGGTATATAATTATATTAATCCCTAAATATCCATAAAAAGATTTCAAATCAAAAATTGTGGCTTTTAATATTATTTTTTCATTGTCAGGATTCATGCTCAATATTTTAATTCGTAAAATTTAAGGCAAAAATTGAACCATTTATTTAAGTTTAAAATAAAGGAAGACATCCCCTCAAAGAGATGCCTTACTTAAATACACCCTTACCCTAACCTCTGTGCATCCACCACAGCAATAGCGGTCATATTTACTATTTCACGGATAGAACAACCTAATTGTAAAACATGCACTGGTTTGCGCATTCCCATCAATATTGGGCCAATAGCTTCTGCTCCACCAATTTCTTGTAATAATTTGTAGGCTATGTTTCCTGATTGTAAATCTGGGAATATAAGTGTGTTTGCTCCTTTATCTGCCAATGCTGAAAATGGATAACTTTCTTGTTGAATGGTGGTATCTAGGGCAACGTTGGCTTGAATGTCGCCTTCTATCAATAAATCTGGGAATTTGCGTTGTGCTAATTCTTTGGCTTTGCGTAATTTATCTGGCACTTCGCCTTTGGCAGAACCAAAGTTTGAATAAGAAACCAATGCAATGCGTGGTTCTAAATCAAAATTACGAATGGCTTTAGCTGTTAAACCAATAATATCAACTAATTCTTCTGCACTTGGGTTTACGTTTACAGTAGTATCTGCAAAAAAGAAAGTTCCTTTTTTGTTGATAATCATATACATACCAGCTACTCTCGACACTTCTTTCCCTAAACCAATTACATGTAAAGCTGGTAAAATAGTATGCGCATAATCTTGGGTCAAACCAGAAATTAAAGCATCAGCTTCACCCATTTCAACCATCATGGCACCAAAATAGGTTGAATCTTGAATGTTTCTATTTGCTGATTCGTAGGTCATTCCTTTTCGCTGACGTTTTTTGAAAAGTAAATCACTATATTGTTGTAACTTATTTTTATCTTCTCTTAAATCGATAATTTGAATGCCATCTAATTCAATGTTATATTCATTCGCCATGGCGTGGATTGTCTCTTTATTGCCTAATAAAATTGGTTGAGCAATACCTTCATCTACCACAATTTGCGCAGCTTTTAACACTTTAAAATGTTCGCCTTCAGCAAAAACTACTTTTTTAGGATTTTTACGAGCAATATTTGATAAGTTACTGATTAACTTTTGGTCTATACCAATTCTCTTTTTCAGAATGTTATCATATTCATCCCAATTAGTGATTGCACCTTTTGCAACACCGCTTTCCATGGCAGCTTTAGCAACCGCTGGCGAAATGGCTGTAATTAATCTATTATCAAGTGGTTTTGGAATTAAATAAAATTTACCAAATGAAATTTTATTGTCACCATAGGCTTTGCTAACCAATTCAGGAACAGGTTCTTTTGCTAAATTTGCAATCGCACGAACAGCGGCTAATTTCATTGCCTCGTTAATTTCTGTTGCACGTACATCTAAGGCTCCTCTAAAAATATAAGGGAAACCTAATACATTGTTTACTTGGTTAGGATAATCGCTTCGTCCTGTGGCTAAAATAATATCTTCACGAGCTGCTGAGGCTTCTTCATAACTAATTTCCGGACTTGGGTTTGCCAATGCAAAAACGATTGGCGTTGCTGCCATGGTTTTTACCATTTCTGGTTTTAAAATGCCGCCAACTGATAAGCCTAAAAATACATCTGCACCAACAATAGCCTCAGCAAGAGAATTCAAATCTCTACTAGTTGCAAAAGGAACATGGCTAGGGTGAAGGTTTTCACGGTCTTTGCGAATAATGCCATCTTTGTCCATCATTACAATGTTTTCAGGCTTAGCACCTAAGCTTACATACAATTTTGTACAAGCAATAGCCGCAGCACCAGCACCAGAGATAACAAATTTGGCTTCTTCAATATTTTTATGGGCAATTTCTAAGGCGTTGATTAAGGCAGCACTTGATATTATGGCAGTACCATGTTGGTCGTCGTGCATTACCGGAATATTCATGCGTTTTTTAAGCTCTGTTTCAATGTAAAAACATTCAGGAGCTTTAATGTCCTCTAAATTTAAGGCACCAAAAGTAGGTTCAAGCGATTGTACTATTTGAACAAACTGTTCGGGGTCGGTACAGTTAATTTCAATATCAAAACAGTCGATACCAGCAAATTTTTTGAATAAAACGCCTTTACCTTCCATTACAGGTTTTGAAGCATCAGGACCAATATTGCCCAAACCCAACACTGCAGTACCATTTGTAATTACACCTACCAAATTACCTTTGGCAGTGTATTTATAAACATCTTCAATATTATTACTGATTTCAATACAAGGTTCGGCTACACCGGGAGAATATGCCAGCGCCAAATCGTGCTGAGTACTAAGCATTTTGGTAGGTACTACCTCTATTTTACCAGGTTGACCATTTTGATGGTAATTGAGTGCATCTTCCTTACGAATAACCGTTGCCATATTATTGAAATTTAATGATATTGTTAGATTACAATAATAAGTATTATTTTCTTTAAAAAAGGTGATTTGAATCAATAGTATTCACAAAATTTTGATGATTGAGTTAGTTAAAGCACAAAAAAAGACTACAATTTGTTTTTTAGTTCACAATAAAAATTTCTTCATTAAATATATATTCTTTACTAATCTAGTTACAATTTATTGTATGAATTACTATATGATTAAACATGAATGAATATCTAATAAAAATCAAACTTTGGTATTTTGTTGAATTTTGTTTTCTTGTTTTTTTTATCTTCCTCTGACTTTTTTGTTTCTTCTTTTCTAACCTTTTCTTTGTGCCTTTCTCTTTTATTTTTATTTCGTACGTTTTTTTCTATTATTTGATTTGATTGGTTTTGATTAAAGTTTTGACTTTTAGCAGGAGGCATAGTGTTGCAGTTCATTAACAATGTTAATAAACCTAGACTAATAATTATTCTTAGGGTAGAACTCATTCTTATCTAATTAAGGTTACAGAGCCCTTTTGTAAATATGGTCCTTTGTATTTTTCAACTAATCCTTCATAAGTTACTATCCAAGGATATACTCCAATTGGCATTTCTTCTCCTCTGTATGTACCGTCCCATTGTTCATTTGGGTTTGTTGACTCAAATATTATTTCTCCCCATCTATTAAAAATGAGCATTCTATAGTTAGTGAAATATTTGCCCATGGCTAAAAAAATATTATTTTTATTTTGCCCAGGCGTAAATGCATTTGGAACAAATAATCTTGGAGGGCAAACATCAACAACTAAAATACTATCTGTGGTACTACAATTATATTCATTATAACTCTACTTTGTCACATTTCTAACTTATTTCAAAAGTATCATTTATTTCACAATGTCGATATTTTTTGAATAATCTATTTTGTAATTTACAAGGAGTTAAAATTGGAATATTTAAATGAATTACGATA
>JBEEOW010000022.1:0-74604 GCA_041191405.1 Bacteroidota bacterium | reverse complement strand
ACAACCTTTTCTATTTACCTAAAAAACGGAAATGAACTCGAAAATCAATTATCAGAATATACAAAACACAGTTCAGGTAATTTGAAATATAAAAAAGACACTAGTTCTTATCAGTTATTTTGGGCTGAAATAGATAAGTATCTAAAAGGATACGACAAGGTGTATATATGTCCTGATGGTGTATTTAGCAAAATAAATATTGAGTCATTGTATGATAAATCTCAAAATCAATATGTAGGGGATAAATACAATGTTGAACTTGTACGTAATTTAGGTGATATTGTCAATAGAAAAGATACTATTAAACCAACAACTGATAATGAAACAATAGTGCTTATGGGTGGAGCTGATTATGACAACAAACCGAACTTTACTTATGATAGCACTTCTATATTAGCATATAATACTACCTCTCTTAGAGATGGAGTACAAGGTAAATTACAATATTTACCAGGAACTAAAAAAGAAGTTGAAGTAATTGGAGAGTTGTTAAAAAAGCAAGGCAATAAAACTATTATTTATACAGGTAAATCTGCATCAGAAGAAAATGTAAAAGCTATAAAAAAACCTAAAATATGGCATATAGCTACACATGGGTTTTTCTTAGAAAACACTAAAGACAGTACCAAAAGCTACCAAGAACCATTATTAAAAACAGGTTTGTACCTAAGTGGTGCAAATATTACTAGAAAAGGAGAGAAAATTGGTGATGACAAAGATGATGGTGTATTTACAGCTTTTGAAGCATTAAATTTAGATTTAACAGGAACTGAACTAGTGGTTTTAAGTGCTTGTGGTACAGGCAAAGGAGATGTAAAAGATGGTGAAGGTATTTATGGTTTACCAAGAGCCATTATGGAAGCTGGTGCAGAATCTGTACTTATGAGTATGTGGAATGTTGATGATATTGGTACAATGGAATATATGAAAAGATTTTACACTTTTCGTTCAAAAGGCTTAACTAACAGAGAATCTTATCAAAAAACAGTTCTTTCTCTAAAAAACGACCCAGAATTTAATTATCCATATTACTGGGCAAGCTTTATTTTGATTGATAGGTAAAATTGCTTTTTATTATAATTATTGAATTAATTAAAAATACAATATCTGAATTATTAACTATTTCGAGTAAATGATGTCTATTTTAAAGAAAATATTAAGCTTATTGATTTTATTTGTTTTTCTAAATTCAGAAACAATTGGGCAAATTAATAACCAATTAGATTCGGCAGTTAAAAGCTCATACAAATTTGTAGAAAATGGAAATGCTTTGGCTGCTGCAAATAAATTAATAGAATATAAAAAGTCAAATTATAATATTTTAACTAATTATGAAATAGCATATTTAAATCTAATAATTGCGAGACATTTTAAAATACTTAAAAATTATGATGAGTCTATTCAAGTTCTTATTGAAGCACAAAAAATAAATACAAATGATGATATAGAATTTTACTTAAACTTAGAAATAGGAGAAATCTTTTATTTTAACGGAGAAATTGAAAAATCAATTTCGTCTTTAGAAGGTTGTAAATCAAAAAAATATAAAAAATATCAGAAAACAAAAGATTTTTCTTGGGGATTATATTTACTTTCTAGTAATTATTATATAAATAAAGATTACAAAAATTCATTAATTAATATTGATTTGGGATTAGATATAGCAAAGACAAATAATGACTCCATTGCTGTTTTTGATTTTTATAACTTAATGCATGATATAACATTTATTTTAACCGAAATTGGAGAATATAAAATATCAATTGAGAAAAGTGAATTACTGGTAACGTATTTTAAAAAAAATAACTACTTTATTAAAACTAAAGAAGCTTATGTTAATATTTTGAATTGTAATAATAAACTAAATTTAGATAACAAAAGATTAGATATCCTATTAAATATCAAGGACGAACTTATTAAAGCTTATAATGACACCCAAACTACATTTATAAAAAATGAATTAACTACAATTAATAAAGAATTGGCAATTTATTATAGTGGTCAGAAAAAATATTCTAATGCAATTTATTATTATAAAGAATCTGAAAAAACAAATATCAATAATGATACAATTGATTATTTTATAAGTGAAGGACTAGGCAATTGTTATCATATTGAAAACAAACTTGATAGTGCAATTATCTATTTTAAAAAATGTATAGCCTCCAGTATTTTGCATTTGTTACCAATCGAAACTAAAAATTATATTTCATACGAACTAGGTATTGATTATATGAGTATTACAAATTACGATTCTGCATATAAATACACAAATAATGCATTTAATTATTATTTATCCGTGAATGATACATTTATGACTAAAAAATGTATTTTTTACATTCATTCAATTTCATTAAGATATTTGCAAGAAAAAGAGGCTTCAAAAGCAATAGAATTAGCGACAATTGTATTTAATTATTACAATATAAATAATATAAATAATGATAATGAAACTTTAGTTCAAATATATAGTACTCTTTCTGGGGCCAATACTTTATTAGATGATAAAATAAAAGCTCAAGTTTACGAAAAGCTGGAACTATCAACTTTATACAAGATTAAAAAAAATAATCCCGATAGATTAAATATTGATTTAGACATTATTAATTCAAATATTTCATTATCATCAACAAACTCATTATTAAATAATTTCAATGAATCAAAAAAATATGCAGATGTTGCCTACGAATATTATTTAAACAATAAGTTCAATGACAACTGTTTATTAAAAAGAATTTATGAACATCTTATAATAAGTTATACTAATTTAAATTATATTAAAGAAGCAGACTTAACTATTGAAAAACTATTAAATATTAAAAATTGTTCAATGGAGTCGAATTATGTTTCTTTAAATTATTTTTATTTGAAAACATCAAATATTAATAAACTTAAAGAACTTCACATCAATCGTTCCCAAATGTGTAAAATAAAGTATGGTGAAAATTCTGAAGAATATTTCCTTTCCCTTAAAGTATTAGGTGTTACATATTCTGAACTAAGTGAATTTGATAATGCATATCAAACTTTAAATAATGCACAAGCTATTCTAAAAAACATAAATTTAAATAATACTGATTTATATATTCTCTCAAAAGTTTTAAATCATGCTTGGGGGGTATATTATAGTTGTATAGGAAACGATAAACTTTCATTAGAATATTACTTTAAAAACAAAGAAGAAGTCCAAAGTGACTTTACTACTATTTATAATATATCTCAATGTTTTTTGAACTTAGGAGAGCTTACAAATGCTAAAAAATACTTATCGAAATGCAGAGAAATTAATACTTTAAAAAATAATTTACACGACCAAATCAGCATAAATACACCATATTCCCAAATTCTTTATAAACTAGGTCAAACTAATGAAGCATTTAATATCTTAGAAGAGAATGATTCACTAATTATTCAAATGTTTGACAAAAAAATATCTTTAGAGTATATACACAACTTAACCACATATATTGAATTTTATGTAGGATTAGTTACCAAAAAAGATGACAAATATAAATTAAAACTTGCATTATATTGTGAAAAAATAAGAGCTGCATTAAATGAAATTGAACTTTCTAAATTTCAATTATCAGATACCTATAATACTTTGGGTTTAGCATATTGTGCATTAAATAATCATAACAAAGCCTTTGAGTATTTAGAAAAATGTGTAACGATTAAGGAAAGTAATAATGAAATAGTTGAACCACATATATTAGGAAATTTAGGTAATTTATATTACATACAAAAAAAATACCAAGAGGCAATACTATATACAGAAAGGGCCAAAAACATTCAATTGGAGCTTGATTCAAACAATATTAACAAGCTTGCTTTAATTTATGATAACCTTTCATTATTATATTCTAAAACAAACAATAGAGTAAAATCAGAAGAATACTTTAGCAAATTCATTGACAAAGTAAATTTTTATATTTCCACTATTCAACTTTCAGAAAACAATTTTAATGATTTTTACGATATCTATATAAAAAGTAAAATCAGAGTAATTAATTCATTTGCAGAAACCTCAGAAAATATAAATTTAAAAATTGATAACATTACTTTTTCAAATGTTTATAAAGGGATTTCTAGTAGAAGAAATCAACTTTTAAAAAAGAGTAACAATAATTTATTAAAAAAAGATTCCTTGATTTTAAGTAAAATAAATCAACTTCAAGAACTAAAAAATAAATTATATAATAGTAAAATTCCTAATTCTAATTTAACAATTTTAAATTTAAAAAAAGAAATATCAAAACTTGAAGAATACTTAATACAAAACCAAGTAAACACAGTGCATAATAACATAACATATAATGAAATTAAAAACAACTTGGATAAAAATAATGTCGCTATAAATATCAATAAATATAAGTTTTATGAAAATTCAACAAAAGGTGAAAATTTAAGTGATTCAATCCATTATGCGGCTTCAATTATTTATCCCCATTCATTAGAACCTAAATTTGTTTACCTCAAAAACGGCAATCAACTTGAAAATCAATTATTAGAATACAGCAAATACAGTTCTGGCAATTTGAAATACAAAAAAGATACTAATTCATATCAATTATTTTGGGCTGAAATAGACAAGTATCTAAAAGGGTACGACAAGGTGTATATTTGTCCTGATGGGGTATTTAGTAAGATAAACATTGAATCATTGTATGATAAATCTAAAAATCAATATGTAGGTGATAAATACAACATTGAATTAGTGCGTAATTTAGGTGATATTGTAAATAGAAAAGATACAATTAAACCAACAACTAATAATGAAACAATAGTGCTTATGGGGGGAGCTGATTATGACAATAAACCGAACTTTACTTATGATAGCACTTCTATTTTAGCGTACAATACTACCTCACTTCGAGATGGGTTACAAGGTAAATTACAATATTTACCAGGAACTAAAAAAGAAGTTGAAGTAATTGGAGAGTTGTTAAAAAAGCAAGGCAATAAAACTATTATTTATACAGGTAAATCTGCATCAGAAGAAAATGTAAAAGCTATAAAAAAACCTAAAATATGGCATATAGCTACACATGGGTTTTTCTTAGAAAACACTAAAGACAGTACCAAAAGCTACCAAGAACCATTATTAAAAACAGGTTTGTACCTAAGTGGTGCAAATATTACTAGAAAAGGAGAGAAAATTGGTGATGACAAAGATGATGGTGTATTTACAGCTTTTGAAGCATTAAATTTAGATTTAACAGGAACTGAACTAGTGGTTTTAAGTGCTTGTGGTACAGGCAAAGGAGATGTAAAAGATGGTGAAGGTATTTATGGTTTACCAAGAGCCATTATGGAAGCTGGTGCAGAATCTGTACTTATGAGTATGTGGAATGTTGATGATATTGGTACAATGGAATATATGAAAAGATTTTACACTTTTCGTTCAAAAGGCTTAACTAACAGAGAATCTTATCAAAAAACAGTTCTTTCTCTAAAAAACGACCCAGAATTTAATTATCCATATTACTGGGCAAGCTTTATTTTGATTGATAGGTAAAATTGCGTATAATTATAGTATTAATATACAAATTTGACTTTAACTTTATTAATAAACCACGCTTTCAAATGAAACTAATTACAACTTTAATTCTATTATTCTTTCTTACTAATTCATTTGCTCAAACAGCTGAAGATTATATCAATAGAGGTGTTGAAAAAGGTAGCTCAAAAGATTATTCAGGTGCAATTTTAGAATTTAATAAAGCAATTGAATTAAATCCAAATGATGCTAAAGCCTATTACAACAGAGGTTATATGAAGTCTTATTTAGAAGATTATAATGGAGCAATATTAGATTTCAATAAAACCATAGAAATATACCCAAATAAAGCGATGGTTTATTATGAAAGAGGAATGGCAAAATATTATTTACAAGATTACAATGCTGCTTTACTCGATTTTAATAAAGTTATCGAATTAGACCCACAAAGTGCAGAATCTTATCAAATAATTGGTAAAATAAAACATCATTTATATGATTATAGTGAAGCAATTTTAGAATATAATAAAGCGATTGAAATTGACCCTAAATCAGAAATATCTTATTATAATAGAGGACTTGCTAAACTTTTATTAAAAGATAATAGAGGTGCAATAATTGATTTTAGTAAAGCTATTAATATAAATGCTAATTATGAAATTGCTTATTACAATAGAGGTGTTGCAAAATACAATTTAAATGATTTTAATGGTGCTTGTTTTGATTGGTCTAAAGCTGGTGAAATTGGGTATAATGATGCATATACACTAATACAAAAATATTGTAAATAAAACTTACATCAGTAGAAATTATCTACACATTCCACAAGAACCACCACTATTACAGTGCATACAATATTTACAGTTTTTACATGCAGTACAATTTGATTTCCCTGTACATTTCCCTTGACAAGATGCTGTAATATGAGTTTCAGATTTTTGACAAGAAGTAATAATTGATATTAAAAATATCAAAACGAAAATACTAAGTTTCATAGTTAATTTGAATTTAAAAGCCACCCAATTTCTCTATTAGGTGGCTTTTTCAGTTTTTAAGTATTAATTACTCTTCCCACAAAGTAATGAACAATACAAATGTAACAATTTTAATACTGTTTAATTGTACTGTATTTTATAAAAAACTTATCAGGTGACATTTTTTTAAAAACTGGTACACGATACTCTAGTTTTTTACCACAAGATGTTGTATCGGTATATGTAAACATTTCCCTTGATGGAAAATTTGCAATTTCACTTACATAAAACTTATTTTCAAGTCTTATTGTGTCAGTTTTATTTGAGTAAGTTATTAAATTATAAAATACAAATGGTGAATTATCCTTATTGAAATTAAGGGTTTTTACTTGCTTCTTTGTAGGATATTTAATTAGGTCACAACTTGCAAACAATGAATTTGTTACATAATATTCTGACACATTAATTGATGTTTGGGGAGGTATAGTCAATATAGGTTTTTCAATATATGTTACTGTATTTGTAGTAGAACTTGTTCCTGACACTCTTGCAATATTATAGTTCCAATAATAAGGATTATTATAACTCGTTACAATTGAACCAGTGTTGGTTGATTTTGCAATTGTTCTATTTTGAAAATATTCATAGGCTATACCATTTAAAACAAAAAATGTTTTTGAAAGATTAATTGTCAAATCATTTTGTGTTTTATTATAAATAGTAAAACCAACATTTCCACCTTCGGTTGATAAATTATAATATACTTTACAATTAATATCTTCAAATACTATTTTATCATTATTTATAACTCCATTTTCTGAATTCGTTTTATAAACTTGATAGAAATTAGATACTGCACAAGAAGTAAACAATAGTGTTAATAAGGGTAATATTATTCTTTTCATTAGTTGATTTAAATTAAATTAATTTTTAGCACATTTTGCAAATATATGAGTTTAATTTAAATCTAATCTTCAAAATTAAGTAAATGTAGTTTACTTTTTTATCTTAACTAATAAATTCGATTAATTTCAGAATGAACTAACATTAAATAAATTGTACGAAAACATATTAATTTTGAGGGTTTTAATTCAATACATCAAACATACATTAAAAATTTTCCACTTAAACTTAACATCAAATTCACTTTTAATTTACTCAATTTTTCAAAATCTCCCCTCCCCTATGTAAAACCACTCAACATTTTCAATAACACTATTTGTTTACTCAAACTATTATTTGTATGTTTAATGCTTAATAAAATAGCTTTTATCTATTTTGAGCAATTATGATTTCAAAATTCACTTTCTTAAAAGATGATTACCTTGAGCTTTTTTCAATTGCTGAATTAGCTGAACAGTTAATTCATCTTGACCCAAATTCATCTTTAGCAAAATCAAGGTTATTTTCAGAAAAAATAGTTTCCTTGATTTTTGAATTTGATGAATTGGAAATAGTTGATGGAAATCAAGTAGATAAAATAAACTTTTTGTTTCAGGAAAATGCTATACCTGATATTGTTAGAGATATTTTACATACTATCAGAAAATCAGGCAATAGAGCTACCCATGATGGTAAAAGCTCCTACCAAGAAGCATTTTTTATTCTAAAGAAATGCTATAATCTTGGTAAATGGTTTTTTGAAACCTATGAAGATGAATTAGTTGACCAATCTGATTATGTATTGCCTCCTGCCAAATCTGATGCATATATTGCAGAATTGAAGAAGCAAAATGAGGAATTATCTACTCAGTTGATTGATAATAAAAATAAAATTTCAGCATTAAATCAAACCCCTGAATTAAAATCTAGCAGAAGAATACGTGGTACTCGCAATGCTGGCAATATTAATTTAGATGAATTTGAAACCCGAAAACTTTTAATTGACCCACTTCTTAAGCAAGCAGGTTGGGAATGCGATACTGAAAATATCAATTATAAATCTAAAAAAACTATTCCTCAAAAAGGCAAGAATTTAGCCATAGCCGAATGGCCTTGTAATGGTAAATGGGCTGATTATGCCTTATTTATCGGAACAGATTTATATGGAATTGTTGAAGCCAAGAAATTTGCTTCTGACATTTCAACTGATTTACACCAATCTAAAATTTATGCTGAGCGCATTGAAGATAAAGAGCATTTCAATATGCTCGGCAAGTGGGAAAATTATAAAGTTCCCTTTTTGTTTTCAACTAATGGTAGAGGTTATTTAGAGCAATTAAAAACCAAAAGTGGTATTTGGTTTTTAGATATTAGAAAAAATACCAATAGAGCTACAGCATTAAGAGGTTGGTTTTCTCCTGAAGGATTAGTGCAATTATACCAAAGAGATATTGATACCGCCAATACCAAATTACAAGAAAGTGATTATGATTATTTGCAAAGTAAAAATGGTTTAGGCTTAAGATATTATCAAATTGATGCCATAAAAGCGGTTGAAAATAAAGTATTTACCCAACCCGACGATAAACGTTCATTGTTAGTTATGGCAACTGGTACTGGCAAAACCAGAACTATGATTGGTATGGTGTACCGATTTATAAAATCAAATAGGTTTAACCGTATTTTATTTTTAACCGACAGACGATTACTTGCCACTCAAGCGCTTGATAGTTTCAAAGACAATAAAATAGAAAACCTAAATACTTTTGCCGATGTGTACAAAATGCAAGAATTGAAAATTGCATTTCCTGAAGGCGAAACTCGTTTACATTTTGCTACGGTGCAAAGTATGGTAAAAAGACTTTTTTATTCAGATGAAAATCCTTTACCAATAGATACTTACGATTGTATTATTATTGATGAAGCACATAGAGGATACAATCTTGACAAAGAAATTGACGACGAAGATTTACATTTTAAAGATGAAAATGATTATGTAGGTCAATACAAGCGAGTTATTGAGTATTTCAATGCTTACATCATTGGTTTAACTGCAACACCAGCTTTACACACCACCGAAATATTTGGTAAACCTGTACATAATTATTCATACAGAGAAGCTGTAATTGATGGCTTTTTAACAGACCACGAACCACCATTTTTAATAAAAACCAAACTCAGTGAAGAAGGTATTTTATGGGAAAAAGGCGAAAAACCGAAAGTTTATAACCCAGAAACCAATACTTTAGAAGAACTTGCTGCTTTAGAGGATGATGTTCATATAGAAATTGAACAGTTTAATAGAGGAGTAATTACTGAATCATTTAACCGTACTGTTATTCAGGAATTGGTTAGAAATTTAGATCCTGAAAGTGACGAAAAAACACTCATTTTTACAGTAAGAGATAGCCATGCCGACATGGTGGTGGATATTTTAAAAGAAGAATTTGCCAATATTGGTTATGATGTTCCTGATAAAGCAATTGTAAAAATAACTGGCAAAGTACACGATGTAGAAAGTTTAGTTAAACAATTTAAAAACGAAAAATTCCCAAATATTGCTGTAACAGTTGATTTGCTTTCAACAGGAATTGATGTACCTCAAATATGCAATTTGGTATTTATGCGAAGGGTGCGTTCTCGAATTTTGTTTGAACAAATGATTGGTAGAGCCACTCGTATTTGCCCTGATATTGACAAGCAATACTTTAAAATATTTGATGCTGTAAGAGTATATGAAGCTTTGCAAGATTATACCCAAATGAAAACAGTTTCTAATCCTGTTTCTACTTTTAAACAACTTATTGATGAATTTGAATATATCAATTCAGCAGATAGAGATTCAAAACAGGTACAACAGATCATTGCAAAATTACAACGTAAGAAAAATAAAATTCAAGAAGAGAGTTTAGAGCAATTTACTTATGTTTCCAAGGGCAAAAACCCTTCAGAATTTATTGAAATGCTTAAAACTATTGAGCCAACTGCAATTAGAGCAACGCTGAACGAATATAAAACTTTATGGACTTTTTTAGATGATGTAGTTTTCAAACCTAGAGTTCAATTAGTTTCTGATCATCAAGATCAAATTATTGGTATTGACCGTGGTTATGGTAAAGCCCAAAAACCAGAAGATTACATAGAAGGTTTCAAACAATTTATTGAAAATAACCGAAATGAAATCATGGCTTTAAATATTGTTTGTACTTCTCCCAAAGAGCTCGATAGACGCTCATTGAAAGAATTAAAATTATTGTTAGATAATGAAGGCTATAATGAAGCAGTTTTAAATACTGCATGGAAAAATGCCAAAAATCAAGATTTAGCAGCCGATATTATTTCTTATATTCGTACCCTTGCTTTAGATACGGTATTGGTTAGCCATGAAGACCGTATCAAAAATGCCATCAAAAAAATTAAAGCTACTTCAACTTCGTGGACAAAAATACAATTGAAATGGCTTGATAGATTTGAAGCTCAGTTATTAAAAGAATCTGTTTTGGTAAAAGCCGATTTAGATGCCGAGCCTTTTAAATCTGATGGTGGTTTTGTAAAGATTAACCGTATTTTTGATGATAAACTCGAAATCATCATCGATACCCTCAATGAATATTTATATTCAGCATAAATATCAATCAGATAAACAAATATTAATTAAGTAATAAAATGAGTACACAAGAAATTGCCAACAAATTATGGAATTTATGTAATGTATTACGTGACGATGGTGTTACCTATCACCAATACCTCAATGAGCTTACTTATATTTTGTTTTTAAAATTATCTGATGTAAAAGGTTTCTCTGAGCATATTCCTGAAGAATACCGCTGGAAAACTTTTGTAGAAGAAAAAGACAATGCCGCCTCTTTTCAGCGTTACAGAGAGTTTTTAACTACAGTAAGTGCCAAAACAACAAGCGATAGCATCAAAGAAATTTATACCGATGCAGCAACTAGTTTACGTAAGCCTGTTAACTTCAATACTTTGGTTTTAGCCATTGATAAGCTAGATTGGTACGAGGAAGACGACCGTGACGTGATGGGCGATATTTATGAATCGCTATTAGAGAAAAATGCAGGGGAGAAAAAAAGCGGTGCTGGTCAGTACTTTACACCTCGACCATTAATTAATATCATGGTTGATTTGTTGGTTCCCAAAATTGGTGAACGATGGAACGACCCTGCTGCTGGTACTTTTGGTTTTATGATTGGGGCTGACCAATACCTTAGAAATAAATACGATAACTATTACAATCTTTCTGAAAAAGAACGTGCTTTTCAAGTTAATGAAGCATTTTCTGGAGTAGAATTGGTAGGAGATGCACACCGTTTGGCATTGATGAATGCTCGTTTACATGGCATGGAAAGCCGCATTTACTTAGGCGATACTTTAACTGAATTTGGTAAATCTATTAAAAACTTAGACGGTGTATTGGCAAACCCACCCTTTGGAACCAAACAAGGTGGAGAACGCCCAACCCGTGACGACTTTACCTACCCTACCAGTAACAAGCAACTCAATTTTTTACAACATATTTACCGAAGTCTTAAAAAAGATGGCAAAGCCCGTGCAGCAGTAGTATTACCTGATAATGTACTTTTTGAAGACGGTGACGGACAAAAAATACGCCGTGACTTAATGGATAAATGCAACTTGCACACCGTGTTACGTTTACCTACAGGTATATTCTATGCGGCAGGTGTAAAAACCAATGTATTGTTTTTTACCAGAGGCACAACAGAAACTGGCAATACCAAAAATGTTTGGTTTTACGATATGCGTACCAATACCCCAAATTATGGTAAACGTACAGCCTTTACCGAAGGTGCTTTTGAAGACTTTGTAAAAGCCTATACAGGAGGAATTACTTTTGATAAAGTTGAAACTGAATACGATGGCTTGGTAGATGATACCAAACGCAAAACTATTAAAGACGAACGTTGGAGCTGTATAAGTACAGAAACCATTGCCAATAAGAATTACACTTTAGATTTAGGTTTGATTGCTGATAGCAGTTTAACCAACTCCGAAGACCTAGCAGAGCCAATTGATATTGCCAAACAAGCTTTACAAGAGCTGCAAAGCATTACAGAGCAATTAAACGCCATGATTAAAGAATTACAATAATGGAAAATAAATTGCCGAAAAATTGGGTTGAGTGTAGGCTTGGAGAATTAGCTACTGTTCAAAGTGGTGGCACTCCATCTCGTAGTATTAAAGATTATTGGGATGGTAATATTCCGTGGGTTAAAATTTCTGACATTAAAGAAATGTATGTTGAATCAACTACTGAATTTATTTCAGAAGATGGTTTAAAAAATTCTTCAGCAAGAATTTTCCCAAAAGGAACAATTTTATTTACAATTTTTGCAACTCTTGGTAAAATTGGTATTTTAAATATTGATGCAGCCACTAATCAAGCTATTGCAGGTATAACTCCATCAGATTTTATTAATGACAAATATTTAACTTACTCTTTGATTGATTTATCTAATTCAATAAGTGAGAATGGAAAAGGAGTTGCTCAAAAAAATATAAATCAAGCAATTTTAAAAGACACATTAATCCCACTCCCTCCATTAGCCGAGCAAAACCGCATTGTAGCCAAATTAGATACACTTTTTGCTCAGTTGGAGCAGATGAAATCGTGTTTGGCAAACATTCCAGTATTACTTAAAAACTTTCGCCAACAAGTACTCACACAAGCAGTTACTGGTAAGTTAACTGAGGAATGGAGAAAGGGTAAAGAGTTGGAGGAATGGAGAGAAGTTGAATTGGGAGAAATTTGTAGTTTAAAAGCAGGTAAATTTATTTCAGCATCTGAAATAAGTAATGAAAAACAAGATGGGTATTTTCCTTGCTATGGGGCAAATGGTTTAAGAGGATATGTTGAATCATTTACACATAATGGCAGGTATTCTTTAATTGGCAGACAAGGAGCTTTATGTGGTAATGTTCATTTAATTGAAGGTCAATTCCATGCTACAGAACATGCATTAGTTGTAAATCCCCTCACAAATATTGATGATATATGGTTGTTTTTTAAATTAACTTCTTTAGAATTAATAAACTACGCAAAAGGTGTTGCTCAACCTGGACTTTCGGTTATGAATTTAACACCAATTTTAATAGAAGTTCCACCACTTCTAGAACAAAGAGAAATCGTCACCCGAGTTAAGGGTTTATTTGCAAAAGCAGATGCTATAGAACAGCAATATCAATCACTCAAAGCTAAAATAGAAGCCTTACCACAAGCCTTGTTGCATAAAGCCTTTAAAGGTGAGCTAGTTCCACAATTACCAACTGATGGCGATGCCAAAGATTTGTTGGAGGAGATTAAGAAATTGAAAGGAAGTTTGGGGAAGAATAAGTAGTCTGAATCAGAATTTTCAGAATTACAATATTATCAGAATTCTGTAAATCCTTAAATCTTGTAAATCCTGATTCAGACAATTTATAAATTGGAATGCCACAAATTTGCTAGAGGAGATAAAGAAATTGAAAGGGCGTTTGGGGAAGAAGAAGTAGAGGGAGTTGATGTTTAATTTTAAAAATGTATTAAAAGTAAAAACAAATAATATTATGACTAATAGAGATACAATTAATTTAGGTGAGATTTATGAGTTAAGAAAATCATTTACTATAATAGGATTAACTGGAAGAATTGGTTCTGGTTGTAGTGATATAGCAGGCTTGCTAAGTAAAGGTTTTGATAAAAATGTATATCCTACTCCTATTGAAATTCCAAAACATAATACTGATAGAAAGTATAAAATTATATATAACTATGCGTCAGAAAATTTTAGAGGATTTTATTTAATAGAGTATAAACATATTATTTCATTATTTATTTTTAATACAGATTTTGAAATTTTTAAGGATTTTTTAAGTAAATATGATAATGAATATCAGAACAAAATAGAGGTTTTTAAATCTACTTTTAATAATTTACACTTAAAACTTTCAAAATTTAATTTTGAAATGCCTAGTAAAATAGTTGGAACTGATTTGAATGATTTATATACAATTTTTAATTCTGCGGAATTTAAAAATGCTTCTAATTCTATTCATGAAATTTTTTCAAGTGTATCACCTCAAATTAGGATTCAAATACTTCAAGATATTTCTAATAATTTAAGAAATGGAGGTTGTCTTTCATGTAATTCTTCAAGTGGTAAAGTGACTGTATATAATATAGTTACTTTAATTAATAGAATTATTAAAGAACATAAAAGACTTAATCCGGATAATTGCAAAGTTGTTATCGAATCATTGAGAAACCCATTAGAAATTATGTTTCTAAAAGAACGCTATTCTGCATTTTACATGATGGCAGTTAATAGTGATGAAGATGATATGAATCGAAGACTAAATCTAAGATATAATAATAATCAAGGTTTAGTTGATGAAATTAAAAAAATTGATAGGATAGAATATAAAGGAGGTAGTGATACAGAATTTTACAAGCAAAATGTTTCTGAGTGTATTCAAAAATCAGATATACATATAAGTAATATAACAGCAGAACAGGCAAGTGATTTTAATTCAGAGAAGAACAATTTAAAATTTAATACCTCGCCAAAGTTTTCAGTTCAACAGCAACTTTTGAAGTTTCTTTCTTTAATTGAGCAGCCCGGTATAATAACTCCATCTCCAGAGGAAAGAAGTATGCAAATTGCATATACCGCTAAATATAATTCGGGTTGTATTTCAAGACAGGTAGGTGCTGTAGTAACTGATGAAAATTATTCAATTAAAGCAGTGGGGTGGAATAATACTCCAGAAGGACATGTTCCTTGCTTGTTGAGAAGTGCCGATGATTTATTAAACAATAAAGATATAGAGGCTTTTAGTGATTATGAAAAAAAGGATATTGTTTTTCATAAAAAGTTCAAAGTTGAATATGATAAAATAGATAGGCAACATTTGAAAGGTAGAAATGTTTCTTTTTGTTTTAAATGTATACAAAATTCAATAAAAGAAGGTAAAAATCAAGTTCACACTAGATCACTTCATGCAGAGGAATCAGCATTTTTACAAATTTCTAAATATGGAGGCCAAGGTATAAAAGGTGGTAAATTGTTTACCACAGCAAGTCCTTGCGAACTTTGTGCAAAAAAAGCATATCAATTAGGAATTGAAGTAATATATTATATTGATTTATATCCAGGGATTTCAACTACCCACATCTTAAAAGCTGGTGCAAATAAAAAAGAATTAAGGTCTTTTCATGGCGCTATAGGGAATGCATACCATAAACTTTATTCCCCATTTATTGCCTATAAGGATGAATTAACTTTATTAACAGGTGTTGATTTTGTGGATTATGCTTCAGATTTGAAATCTCAAAATCAAAAATTGGAGGATGAGAATCAAAAATTAATTAGTGAAATAAAGAGGTTAAAGGAAGAAACCCAATAGTAGTTAATTTGAATTGCTTTTTATGCAATTGCAGGTATTATCACCTAAAATCCATTCAAGTCGTAGAATCAAATATGTCAAGAAAATGCACTTTATCTATTAAAAAAACATTGATAGTGCATTATGAATGTTAGATATTCTTGCAATTACAATTGATTTACAAAACTTTTCGGATTTCAGAAACTTTTAGAGAGAATTAAGGAATGTTAATATTAAATCAAAGGAGATAGTTATATTTTCTTGTTTGTAAAATATATTTAAATGATATTTAATAATTTAAAACAATTATGCGAATCTGATTTAGAATTGCATGAAATTGCTAGTTTTAATGGCTTTTATTTTCAAAAAGGGAAAGATTGTTTAAAAAAATGGCTTGATATGGAATTGTCTGATTCACAAAAGAGTGATATCATGAACTTATCTAATAACTATAAGCAATTTTTGTTAATTAACGAAAACGATGAATTATTTAACATTAAACAGCTTTTATTTAAAATCATATCATATTGCGATAAAAATGCAAAAGATAAAAATGATTTAAATGAATACGATGATAAAAGAACATTGGCTCGAGCAGGTGTTCGCATGGGTGCTTGGATAAAAAACTTAATTGATTATAAGTTTAATAAATCAACAGTTTCTGGTTCTCCGAAAAACGCATTTGAATATTTATTAAACCCACGAGAAAATGCAACAATTTTAAGTGAAAAACACAGAGCATTTATTGTAAAGTATTATTTAAAAAAAGAGTATCAATCAAATGATTTTATAGATGATTTAAAATCTATATTCAGTAGTTCAAATTTAACAGTTTTAAATAATGATAATAATACATATCTTTTAACTACAATTATCTATAAAAATAGCAACGATTGGAAACCAGTAAAAAAACACTCTTTGAAAGTGTTGTTTTCTGAGGTTAATAAACATTTTAAAGCAAATAATAATTTATTAAAAATCACTAATAATAGTAAAACATTTCTTTGGTTAGGTGATTTGGATAATATAATAGGAGATAAAATAGCTCATTATGAAATAAGCCAAAGAACCGAAATAAAAAGTAATCATGTTTTTGTTGATTTACATTTTGAAAGTCTAAATGTTGATGAACAGGCTATTTTTAGCAATTTAATTAGTAATTTACCCACTAATTTAGAGTGGATAAAATGGAGAGAATATGAAAGTATCGGCTATAAAGAAACTTTTAAATTGGACGATATAGACCTAATAGAAAACATAATAAATGCACTTGAATATTTAGAGGAAAATATAGGTGATAATATTAGAAAAATAATAAAACAAAATATAAATATTCCTGATAATCAATTCCCATTAAATCAAATCCTTTACGGCCCTCCAGGAACAGGAAAAACTTACAATACAATCAATAAATCAATTTCCATAATTGAAAACAAAACTGAAGAAATTATAAGTGAGATACCCCAATACTCAAGTTTAGATGAAATCATTGAAAATAAAGAGAATATTGATCAATTTGACAGAGAATTCAAATTTAATCGTTGGTTTATTAGCTCAGTTAATCATTTAAACAGATTTAAAAAATCATTAAATCTGAAAACTTCAACTGAAAACAATAATAAGAATTTTGTAATTATCATAGATGAAATCAATCGTGGCAATGTATCTCAAATATTTGGAGAGCTGATTACCTTAATTGAAGAAAGTAAACGATATGGGAAAGAAGAAGCCTTAGAAGTTACTTTACCTTATAGTAAAGAAAAATTTAGTGTACCACCTAATCTTTATATCATTGGTACAATGAATACCGCTGATAGAAGTGTTGAAGCTTTAGATACAGCATTGAGAAGAAGATTTAGTTTTGAGGAAATGTTGCCTAATTTAAATGTCGTTAGAGAAAAGGGATTTGACGATTTTGAAAGAGTAAAAATCATGGAGACCATTAACAATCGTATCGAAATTCTTCTTGATAGAAATCATACCTTGGGTCATGCGTATTTTATAAAAGAAGATTTTAAGAGTTCATTTCAAAACGAGATAATACCTTTATTACAAGAATATTTTTACAATGATTATAGTAAAATAGGACTTGTATTAGGACGAGGATTTGTACGAGAAAACACTAAATTCAATCAATCTATTTTAGCAGACTTTGATACAAAATCAGAGATTGAAATAGCTAAATCTTATGAATTAATTCCGTTTGATGATATATCAAGCAATTTTGAAGCTGCTATTACCACTTTGTTAGCTTAATATCAATGCAAAGCTCAACTAAACGAATACAAGTTTTTGAACATGAATTACTTTATATAGATGAGGTAAGGAATCAAGTAAAATTTGAGTTGAAACACTATGTAGCTTTATCAAAACTTAATATTCTACACGATAATTTATATTTTGATACTCGACATAATGGAATTAAGTTTAAACAATTTGTAGGAGTAATTCAAGTTGATGGTTTAACAATTGAGATTTTACCCAAAATTGATAATAGTAACGAAAAAGCAGATTGGCAAAATGTGCTCATTAAAATGCTTAAAGTTACTCGTAAACTCAATGTACAAAAAGTAGGCAACGCCAATGTGAATAAGCAAAATATTCACCTTTTGGATATTTACTTTGAATGGTTTTTAAATGAAGTACAATTATTAATTCATCAAGGTTTAATCAAGCAATATTACAAGGAAACTAGCAATGTAAAAGCATTAAAAGGCAAACTTGAATTTGCGGGTCATATCAGTAAAAATTTGGTGCATAAAGAGCGTTTTTATACTACCCATCAAGTGTATGACAAAGACCATTTATTACATCAAATCATAGCTAAAGCTTTAAGTATTGTTGAGAAATGTAGTAAGGGGAATTATTTTTATGCTAAATGTAAAACAGTTCAATTAGACTTCCCAGAGGTTAAAGACATTGCAATTAATGAAGAAACATTCTCTAAAATTCCACAAAACAGAAAAACAGCCCCCTATCAAACAGCTATAGAAATAGCTAAATTTATTATACTAAACTACGCACCAAACATTTCAAGTGGTTCTGAAAAAATGCTTGCCCTACTTTTTGATATGAATAATTTGTGGGAAGAGTATATTCTCACTTGTTTAAAAAAGGCAAATATTGATAGGCAATACAATATATCAGGTCAACAATCTACTTCGTTTTGGAATGGAATTAAAATTCGTCCAGATATAGTAATTGAAAAAATAGACAGTGAATCCACAACAGCTTTTGTAATTGATACCAAATGGAAGAATATTGGCCACAGTCAACCTTCTACGCATGATTTAAGGCAGATGTATGTTTACAATGACTATTGGAGCTCTACCAAAGCTATGTTGTTATATCCATCAAATAAAGCAGAAACACCTAAGTTTATAAGTTTTGATTCTATTGATAAAGTTAAAAATACACATCATCAATGTGGAATTGGTAAGATTTGTATATTAAATCCTGATGGTAGTTTAAATAAAGAAATCGGTAGTGAAATTTTAAATTGGTTTAAATAGACCAACTCACCAAAAAAAAATAGCATACAAACTTATCATTTGTATGCTAAATTGTATGCTAACAAAAAAGACTACCCTTAAAAGAGTAGTCTAATTATCTGATTTTCAGAGCCCCCTGTCGGATTCGAACCAACGACCTACTGATTACAAGTCAGTTGCTCTACCAGACTGAGCTAAGGAGGCGTCTCATTTAAGAGTTCACAAAAGTAGGAAAATTATTTTATTTAGCAAACTTTTACGAACTCTTTTTTTGAATTTATTTCAATGCAGAAGTAATTAATTTTAATTGAGCTGATAATTTAGCAATTTCAGTTTCTGTTGATTTAATTTTACCTTCAACTTCTTTTCTTAAAATGTCAGCATTTTTAGATTTTGCAAAAAACTCTAAGTTATTTCCTAAAGTAACTACCTCATCTTGTAATTCTTTAATTTTTCTTCTTAAAGTTTGCTCTTTCTTAACTACATTAGCTTTAGCATCTGGTGAGTTTTTAAGCAATCTCACTTGTACTCTAAGTTTTAAATCTGCAATTGCTGCTTCGTCTAATGCTGTAAATCCTGCAACATATTTATCAACGGCTTTATCAAATCTTTTCGAAATTGATACAACTTCACCTCTTGGAACAAATCCAATTTTACTCCATTCATCTAAGGTTGTGAATAATTCGTCCTCAGTAAAAGTTGTTGATGCTTCAAATTTATCGCAAATAGCTTTTTTAGCTACCGCATTTTTTTCAAATTCTACATCTTGCGCTGAAGCTAAACTACGTTTTTTATCAAATACTGCATCACAAGCCTTTTTAAATCTATCAAAAATTGCATTGTTATATTTACGTGGTACTGGACCAATTTTTTTCCATTCAGCCTGCACACGTTTAATTACATTTATTGCTTTTTCTAAATCGGAATTATCAAAGGCAGCCTCAGCTTGTTCACTTAACTTTTCTTTTAATTTTAAATTAGCACTTCTTTGCTCATCTAAATTTTTATAAAATGTTCCTTTTGCTGAGAAGAATGTTTTAAATACAGCCCAAAATTGCTTATTTAAATCCGAAGAACGGTCTTTGGTAGCAGGACCAATTTTAGCCCATTGCTCTCTTAAAGCAAGCATTTCTTCAGTTTTGTTATTCCAATCTTTAATTACTTCAGAAGTATATGTAGCAAATGTATTTACAACCTCCAATAAAGCTAATTTTTTATCAGTATTGATTTTAAGTGCTTTTTCTTGTTCTTCTAGATAGTTTTTCTTTCTATCATAAATTGCATCTGAAGCTACTTTTAATCTATTCCAAATTTCTTCTTGTGATTCGTTTGGAACTGGACCTATATTTTTAAATTCGTTGTGTAAATCATTTAATTCTCTTAATGCTTTTCCAACTGAAACTTCTTCTACTAATTTTTCAGCTCTAACACAAACTTCTTTTTTAGCTTCAAGATTTTTCTTTTTATCTAACTCTTTTAACTCGAAATAGATACTTCTATTATTATAAAATCTATCTACTAAAGCTCTATAATTTGCCCAAAGCTCTTGAGCATAATTTGGAGGTACAGCACCTGCAGCTTTCCATTCAGCCTCTAAAGCTTTAAACTTATTCCAACTTGAATTATTCTCTTCAGAATCAACTAATTGTCTAAGCTTTATTAAAATATCTTGTTTTAATTTAAGATTATTTTCTCTTTGATTTTGTAATTGATTTTGATGATTATAGTATTTTTCTCTAATCGATTTAAAAAGTGCATCAATACTATTAAACTCTGAAGCAATTTTATATTCAAAATCACCCTCTTCACCACCTTCTTCAATAAAAGCATTTAATGCTAAACTTTTTTCTTGCTCAAGCAAGTCGTCAGCATGTGTTTTTATTTTTTTAAACTCTCCAAACAGTACTTGTATATCTGTTTGTTCTTTTGAAAGTTTATCTGCTTGGATGGCTAAATCTTCTTTAGCAAATGTTGAATAATCGATATTTAAATCCAATTCTTCAGCAGTTTCAACAGGAACAACTCCAATTAAATTGGTGTCGTTAGAAGCGTTTTCGAGAATGTTTTCCTTACTCATAAATTAGTTAAGTGCAGTTCAATACTACATTTGAATTTATAAAATTAGCTATTTATATCTTAAATTAATCCTTTTAAGTGGTTTTTTTTTAATACTTCGTAAAAAATAGTAATGTTTTTTATTTAGAACTCTATGTTATAAAAAAAATATTAACACCTAAATAATGGTAAATTAAATTACTAATTTATATTTTTCTGTTTCAGCATATTCTTTTATAATTAAATTCCTTTCAATCAATAGCTTTTTCATATATCTGGTAACCAATAATTTATTAGCAATATCTCCAAGAATACCCATTGGAGATTCAAATTCAAAAACGTCTGTCATGGAAGTAAATCCATCATTTTGATTTGCAAAAAAATGATCATGGTTAAAAAATTTAAAAATCCCTTTTAATTGAATATCTCTAAAATGATTTGGGTAATCAAAAGTTACTATTTGGGTAGTTAACTGCTGTTTTATTCCAAAGTGAAATGCTTCCCAAGTTACAGTTTCATGTAAATTGATTAAACCACTTGTTACTCCTGCAATGGCTTTTTCATTGGTTTGATTAGTTGAAATAATATGCAAATCTATACTTCTTGATAAATCAAAACAGATTTCTTTGCTTGAATTAATAATAGTATGAAGGATAATTTTGGGCATTATATTATTCTGTTATTGTTAAGCTTCCGGTAACTAGTTCATTAGAATCGAGATTTTTTATTGAATAAACATAAACTCCCACATTTACCAAATGTCCGTGTTGATTTTGCAAATGCCAAACTTCATTAATATCCTTTCTAAATTCTGCACCGAACACATGTTCGCCTTGTTTTGAACGAATTTCTAAATATGCTTTAGTAGGACAATTAGGTATGTGCCATTTCAAATCTTTAAGAGATATTAAATAATCATTATTTACATATATATGGTGCTGATTTACAACTTCTTCACATTCTTTGTATGGTAACAAAACATCTTTAATTTCTTTTTTACATTTATTTTCATCAATAATTGTAATTATATATGTTCCACTTGGTAACGAAGTAAACTTTGGATGATCAACTCCAAAATGACCGTTATTTAATTGTACTAAATAAGGCGACTTTCCTCCCTGAATTTGATTTACCTCTATTATTCCGTTACTTTCGTTTTCACAACTAGCAACAATACTTATTCTTTCAGTTATCAAATTATCACAATTGCTTGCTTTCCTTGTGTTTGTATTTTTTGAATCTATTTTTTTTAAATTATCATCTGATGGTCTAGTTGTAATTTCATCAACTACTTTATTTTGATTAAAAATTGTAACTAATCCATTTTGTGAAATATCTGTTTGAATTACATCTATCAATTCAACTTTTTCTTTTCCTGAAGGTTTGATTTTATTTAAAACTTCTTTTTCTGATTTTTCAAAAGGAGTTCCTGTTTTACTTCCAATTTTATTTTCAATTACCTGTTTTTCAGTACTATAAACTATAGTACTTTTTGAATCATGTTTTAAATATACAACCAAGCCAATAATTAAAATAATTAGTAAACTTATTATTGAACCTATTTTTAAAACTTTTTCATACCCATTTGAATCTATTTCATTTTTAGGGGCGGAATCATTACCATTTTCTACTTCAATTTTTTCTTCCATTTTGTTTAATTTAGGAAAACCACATTGATATTATTTTATTAAAAACTTTATGCTTTTGTAACCCATACTTAAAACCTTTAAATAATAAACAGATATTCAATCAACAATTTCATTTAAACAATGAATACATTCTTAAATATAAGTATACTAAATTTAAAATTACAATAAAAAATAAAAAAAGTAAAAATTTAATTTTCAGATAAAGAACTTTAAACATCCAAAATTTAATTTTCTAAATTTAAAGTGGGGAAAAACAATTTAAAATTATGTTCAAATTCACCCATATTTTTTGTATTTAGATTTTTATACAAATCTTTTATACTTTTTGTTGAATCATCAGTTTCCATAAAAAATCTATCTTTGAACAATTCCAAAATCAACTTGTAATTAATAGTTTTATTTTCAAAAATTGAACCTAAACTAAGCCAAAATCCATTTTCAAATAATGATTTTGCTATTGAATAACGATTATTAAACCCGTGAATTACCCAATTTTGTGTTGGTTTTAATTTCCGTTTTAAGGCAATAATTTCATTAAATGCGCCTACACAATGTATAATTAAAGGCTTTTTATTCTTTTCGGAAAGTGCAATTTGATATAAAAAAACTTCTGTTTGTAATTGAAAATCTGTGTTGCACTTTTTATCCAAGCCTGCCTCTCCTATCATTAAAACATTTGATTTAGTTACAATAGACTCAAATGTTGGTTTTAACAATTCCCAATTTTCAGTGATTGTCCACGGATGAAAACCTACACTACAAAACTTATAATCAATATTATCACTCAAATTTATATCAACATTTACAATACTCAATGTATCATCAAATTCTGAATCAATATGCGTATGAAAATTGATATACATTTTTGAGAGTTGAGAGTTGAGAGTTGAGAGTTGAGAGTTGAACCACCCCTACCCCCTCCTTGAAGGAAGGAGGGGAAGAGATGAGATAATTTTAACATAAAAAAATCCTAAGTCTTTTGTCTAAAATCTTATATCTTAATTCAACACTACCTCCACAATTTGTTCAATTGCAAGTTTTTGTTGCTCACCAGATTGCATATTTTTAAAAGTCAGCAAACCAGTTTCCATTTCATCAGAACCAATCAAAACAACATAAGGTATGTTTTTATCATCAGCATAACCTAATTGTTTTTTCATTTTGGTTTGCTCAGGATATAATTCAGCTTTGATACTGTTTTTACGTAATGTTGCTAACACAGAAAGGGCGTATTTTTCAGTTGGTTTATCAAATGCAACTAATAATACTTGAGTACTTGCAATTGAATCTGTTGGGAACAAATTCAACTCTTCCATTACATCGTAAATTCTATCTACACCAAACGAAAATCCAACACCAGATACTCCATTCAACCCAAAAACACCAGTTAAATTATCATATCGTCCTCCCCCACTGATACTACCCATTTGGGCATTGTTCACTTTTACTTCAAAAATACAACCTGTATAATATGATAGTCCTCTTGCAAGAGCTATATCAAATTCTAATTTATTGTATTGATAACCAAAGCCGTCTAAATATGATAATACTTCTTCTAGCTCTTCTAAACCTTTTAATCCTTCCTCTGAAGTAGCTAAAATATTTTTCATTGCCAGTAATTTTTCTTTAAAATCACCACTTAACGAAATGATTGGCATCAATGCTTTTACAGCAGTTTCAGTAATTCCTTTTTCAAGTAATTCTTTCACTACTCCATCTTCTCCAATTTTATCTAATTTATCAATAGCAACACAAATTACTGATTCTAAACCTTTTGCGCCAATTGCCTCAGTAATACCAGTTAATACTTTTCTATTGTTAATTTTAATTGTAAAATCATTGATTCCTAAATTATTAAGCACCTCATCAATCATTAATACAATTTCCGATTCACATAATAAAGAGTTAGTACCAACTACATCTGCATCGCATTGATAAAACTCACGATAACGACCTCTTTGCGGACGGTCAGCACGCCAAACAGGCTGAATTTGATATCTTTTAAATGGAAAAGTTAATTCATTTCTGTTCATTACTACATATCTAGCAAATGGAACAGTTAAATCATATCTTAATGCTTTCTCTGAAATTTGAGGAATTAATTTCTTAAACCCAATTTCAAGAGGATTTTCTTTAATTTTAGCTAAATAATCTCCAGAATTTAAAATTTTAAAAATAAGTTGATCGCCCTCATCGCCATACTTTCCGGTAAGTACGTCAAGGTTTTCCATAGTTGGAGTTTCAAGTGGCTGATAGCCAAACTTTTCAAATACAGTTCTAATCGTAGAAAATATACGATTACGTTTTAACATTTTATCAGGACCAAAATCACGAGTCCCTTTAGGAATAGAAGGTTTCATAACCACAAAATTAATAAATTATTTATCATTTTATTTTTAAATAAAGGAAAAATCATTACTTTTGCATTCCGTTTAAAGAATCTAGTTAACCAAAAATATATAAGGCGATGGGCGTTACTCAAGTTAAAAGAAAATTAAAAAATATCCGTACTAAGACTGCTCTTAGAAACCAATCTCTTAAATTACTTAACTTCAAACCAGTAATTAAGAAAGTTGATATTGAAGAATTAAAAGCTTCTTTCACTACTCAGGCGTAGTCTTAAGCTAACAATATAAATTCACAAAAAAGCTACTCATTTTGAGTAGCTTTTTTTGTTTACACTACACCATACAAGCTTTATCCTATATTTCAATTTAACTATATAACATTCCCTATATATTTAACTATTAAAAATAATTAAATATAAACCCTAAATGACTTTTATATTTTTTTTGAATTTTTTATAACAAAAATACAATTTCTATAAAAAATCTATTATACATCCAATTACAACAAACCATAAATTCAAGTCTAAATCAATAAAAAAACATTATCCATAAAATTTTATTTTTAACTTTATAACTTTAAAAAAATTAATGAAATCAATATTACTTATTACATTATCTTTTGCAATTCAGATATCTGCAATTTGTCAACAAAATTTCTTTAATGTTCCTTCAAGTGATATAACTTTGAAGAATAAATTTTTCTTTCAAAAACAAGTCAATTTTCTAGAAAAAGGATTACAATCAAATACTACAATTTCTTATGGATTAGGTAAAAAATACGAAATCGGAATAAATTTACTTGATTTAAATTTTACTGATAAAAAAATAGTATTTAATACCACTTCAAAACCATATACTCCGATAATTGCGCTTAACTTTCAAAAACTTTTATTGATAAAAGAAAAAATTAAATTTTCACTTGGTTCTCAAATTGGATCTACAAAAATGAAAAATATATGTTTATATATTTATAGCAACAATGTTAATTATTTCAAAAAATACAAAACGAAACTTGTAACTGGCATATATTACACAAATAATGATTTTTGGGGAAGTGAATCTAGAAATATTTCTGAACAAAAATTATTTAAAAAATTTGGAATTCAACTAGGTATTGAACAAAATATTTGGAAAGAAAAAATTTTATTCCAAGCTGATTTGATTTCAGGAAAACACAAACTTGGGCAAACCGTAATTGGTGGTGCTTATTGTTTCAAAAACGGAATCATATTGTCCGGTGGATATCTATTACCATTATTTAAGAGTTTGTCTGAAAAAGCCATAGTTTTTGAACTAACCCTCATCCCTAATTAATTCATTTTATTTATATATTTTTCAATAAGGTAATTTCTAAAAATAAGTTATTAAATAAACACTTTTGATTTTCATATTTTCTAACTCAACTATACTTTCTTTTTCCAAGCACCAAAGTTTATTCCTAAACCAATTGTATTTGCTCCTGCTGCTAAGTGCATATTTGTTCTTGTGTACGAGAATTCCATTTTGGCTATTCTTATCATTGTTCCAAAACTAAATCCTGCAAATGAAAATGCGGCATTCTCAATCTGCATTTCTCTTCTCATTTGATGATTATACCCAAATCTTAAATGAAAACCTTTGCCTAACATAAACTCTCCTCCGAATACTAAATGTCTAAAAACAATATCTGTATGACGCATTATTTTATCAAAAGTGTTATTTGATTCTTCTATTGGTTGACCACTTAAATCATATTTAACAGGTTTATTTGGATCATCATATCTAATATCATATCTATGTAAAGTATGAGCTGTTACATAAAAACGCAAAGGCATGTGCTCTAATCTGTAAGACAAACCTGCTTGTACATTTAAAGGTATTTTCAAATATTCTCGTTGTAAATCTGTTGCAAGTACTCCTCCAATATTATTTATTGTAAATGCTAATGTTAATTCCTTTTTAGGATGTTGAAAAAACATACCACCATCAAATAGCAAAGCGTTTGAACGCAAATTATTTATATTCGAACTCGCATATTTTGCGTTCAACCCAAGCTTAAATGCCCCTTGCTGTAACGAGTAACCTGCAATTAATGAATTTTCATTCGCTGAAAAAGAACCTAACACTTTTCCTGTTGGATCTGTCAAATCCATTTCTCCGTAATTAGTATTTTGAATTCCAAAACCAAGCGTTCCTATTTTTTTAAAAGTGTGTGCGTATGCAACCGTATTGTTTCTTATATCTGCAATATAATACTGATAGCCAAGAGATAAGCTTTTATTCATCCCAGTATCAAGCAATGCAGGATTGTACAAAAACATGGCTGCATCATTGTTTCCATATGCAATTTGTGCTCCTCCAGTTGCCAAAACTCGTGCAGATATAGGTTTTTGCACAAAACTAAAACTTTGTGTATAGCCGTTTTGTGCTTTCAAATTTAAACTTGATAATATTGTTGCACTTAACAACAAAAACGATTTTATAAACTTTACCATATCTCACAATTAACGGTTACACAAATAAAAACATTGTATTGAACAATTAAAACTTTAAACATTATTTATATTAATGAAAAACATATTTATTACTATACCTAAAAATAAAGCAATACCAAAACTTAACATCGTTCCGATTAACACATATTCAGTTTTTAAAGTATTATCATCTTTATATCTCAGTATTGATTTAGCTGCTAATAGGAAACCTACCGCATCGAGATGATCAACAAGTACAAAAGTTAGCACCAACCAACGTTCAATTAAACCAATAAGTTTACCTGCATTTACCAACTCATCTCCATTTTGTTTAAAAGTGATATCAAATACATGAAAAACTTCTTTGATTATAATGTTTGTAGGTTTTACACAAATCAAATAGGCTAAAATGATGGCCAAATATTGTGTATTTAACTGAAAACCAAGGTCATTTATTATTATTTTGTTTTCAAAAACAAAAAAACATGTAACCAATACTATCATTAACAAATGCAAAAATTGGTCTATAAAGAAACCATATTTTGCAAAATATTTATTTCTAGAAAACACAGGTTTAAAACCATCTATAAGCCAATGTGTTATTGCTATTACAACAGCATAAGGTATAAAATTTACTTGAAATGAAAGCACACATGAAGTAATAAAAGCAACCAAAATGTGCCATTTCAAAAAAGGACTTTTAAAGCCTAATTCATTTTTATTTTTTGCCTTTTCATCAGTTTGAAAAGTATAGTCCGTTAAAATATGAGCTATAAATTGCAGCAACAATAGTTGTAAAAAATCCATTATTTTATTGATTTGATTACTTTATTAAAACGAGTTACGGCTTTGTCTATTGCATTCCAACCTACACTTGTTGAGTGCTGATTTACTACAGACTGAGCAATTTTCATTATTTTAGAAATTGCATCTTCATTGTTATTCATTAATTTTAAATATACTACTTCGCATTGTTTTGCTGTAGCTTTTGCTAGTAGTACATCCAACAGGTAAAGTAAAGGTTCAAACTCTTGATTTAATTCTTCATGTGCCGAAGCAAAAAAAAGTGTATTTTTTATTACTATTCGTTCCTTTTTATAAGTACCTGATTCTTCGCTAATTGTTCTTCCTGAAAAGTAGATTGCCTCTCCATCTATAATACCTTTTTCTTCATCGTAACGGGTTAATTTTCCATATCCAATGGCTAAACGTAAACCATAAGTTTTAAAAAATTTAAACCTATTTTGAGCATGTTCATCTTCATTTGATTCCAACGAAATAGATTTGATAAAACACTTAATAGCTATAGCAACCGTAAGTGCGTTTTCTGGTTCAGGAATTACACATTCTAAATAATCACCCTTAATTACCCTTCCAAAAACGTTAAACTCATTTTTTAAATTTAGCAGTAATTTACTCAAACTTTCCTCTAAGTATGTTCTGCTTTCATCAGTAAAACTTGTTGAAGATATGATATCTCCTGAAATTACAGCAACCATTTCATTCATTATATGCTACAAATATATAAAAAAATAATAGAATACAAATAATTTATAGGTTCTAGAACCTATAAATACACTTTATAGGCTCTAGAACCTATAAATTAATTTTATAGGCTTTAGAACCTATAAATAACTAATCTCGTTTACACTACCAATATTTGTTTAATTGTAAAAGAAAAAGAAAGGTAATTCTAATTAAAATCTAATATTCTAAAAGAGTAAGTAAATTACCTTTGCTAGCGAAATGAAAACAATTTTTATCATATTATTAATAGCGATGAAGAGTACTCAAACTCTATTTGCACAAGATACACTTCAGTTATCAATTGAAGATGCAGACAAAGTATTTCTTGAAAAAAATCTACTACTTATTGCGCAAGGATACGACATTGATGCACAAAAAGCACTTGAAATTCAAGCAAAAGCTTACCCAAATCCATTTTTCAAAACGGAAGTTAGTGCATTTACCCCAGAAAGAGGGTATGGGGATATAGGACGAAATGGTCAAAAAGCATTTACATTTGAGCAATTAATTCGTTTAGGTGGTAAAAGAAAAATAGAAATTGAAATTGCTAAAAATAACACACTAGTTAAAGAAGCTCAACTGAATGAGGTGTTGCGAGGATTACGATTTGAGTTGCATAAAGCATTTTACAACATATATTTTAATAATATTACAATAAATAGCTATACCAATCAACTAGTATTACTTGAACAAACCTTAAAAGCATTTGAACAACAATATGATAAAGGAAATATTCCATTAAAAGATTTAATGCGTTTAAAAGCAGTATATTTTCAATTAGATTTCAATAAAACTCAACTAATTAAGGAAAACAGTGAACAAATTCACACACTAAATACGCTACTTCAAAATGAGCAAATTATAAAACCAATAAGCGATTTAAAAGTGCAAGACGAATACATTATGAATAAAATTCCAAAGGATAGTTTACTTGCATTTGCACTCAAAAATAGAGGTGACTATAAAATATATCAAATACAGAATGAAGTAAGTCAGCTTAACTATAAATTACAGAAAAAACTTACAATTCCTGATTTAACCTTAGGCTACTTTTATGACCAAGCATCGGCTTATACACCTCAATATAACGCAATTACCATTGGAATTGACATACCCATGTGGAATAGAAATAAAGGAAATATTTTATCAGCTGAAGCTGTAAGTAAAACGCAAAATATTTTATTAAAAAACAAGGAAATCGAAATTGAATCAGAAGTGAAAAATGTAGTGCGAAAACTTTTAGCAATTGAAAATCAATACCAAAATGTAGATAAAAATTTCAGAGAACAATTTGAAATGTTAAATAAAGGAATGTATGACAACTTCTTGAAACGTAACATTTCATTGATAGAATTTACTGATTTTTTTGAAGCTTACACTAGTAGTTTGCTAAATTTAAATAAATTGAGAGCATCAAGAGTTGAAGCATTTGAAGAACTTGACTATACTATTGGAATTGATATTTCAACAAAATAAAATTATGGGCAAATCAATGTTTATATTATTCATTGCTAGTATATTATTGGCTTGTAATAAAAATAAAAATGATAATAATCAAAATGACGGTACAAGCTCGTCTGTTTTAAATGACAAAATGTTAGCTTCAATTGAAACATACCCAGCTATAAAAGAACGGGTTACTGGTACACTTAAGTTGACAGGCAAAGTTACCCCAAATAACAATAAAGTAGTAGAAATATTCCCTTTAGTAAGTGGAAATGTACAAGAGGTAACAGTAGAGTTGGGAGATTATGTTCAAAAAGGACAAGTACTAGCAACAATACATTCTGGAGAAATTGCGGCAATTCAGCAAGAATTAATTGATGCAAAAAGTAATGTGCAACTTCGTGAAAAACAATACAGTGTAGCAAAAGATTTATACAATGCTAAATTAAACTCCGAAACAGATGTAATTGCTGCAAGTAAACAATTAGACCAAGCAAAATCTGAGTTAAGAAAAATACAAGAAGTAGCATCAATTCTAAAAGTAAATAAATCATCAGAGTATTCTGTTATTGCACCTATTTCAGGTTTTATTATAGATAAAAAAATCAATATTGATATGCAATTACGAAGCGATAGGTCGGATAACTTATTTACAATTGCTGATATTAAAGATATATGGATTAGTGCCAATGTATATGAGGTTGATATTTCGAAAGTGAAGGAAGGATTAAGTGCCAAAATAAGCCTGATAAGTTACCCAGAAAAAAGCTATAGTGGAAAAATTGATAAAATTTTCAACGTACTTGACCCTGTGAGTAAAACCATGCAAGCCAGAATTGTGCTTAATAACTCAGATTATTCACTGAAACCCGAAATGAATACCTTAGTTGAATTACAATATTTTGAAGACAAACAATTGGTTGCAATTCCTTCATCTGCAATTATATTTAACTCAAATAAAAACTATGTATTGGTGTTTCACGATAAAAAAAATATTGAAATCCGAGAAGTAGATATTTATAAAAACACAAACGGTAAAACATATTTACTTAGCGGTCTAAAAAGTGGAGAAAATATCATCCTCAAAAACCAATTATATATTTTTGAAACATTAAATAATTAGTTTGTAACAGTTTAGGGTTATACAAAATAAAAACCTTACCTAAAAAGCTACTGATAATATTTAACTTAAAAAATAAAAATGAACAAGCTTATATCAAGTATTATTACCTTTTCATTAGCTAACCGAAAATTAACAATTTTCTGGGTAATACTAATGTGTGGTATAGGTGTAGTAAGTTACATCAATACTCCGATAGAGGCATTTCCTGAAACAACAAACAACCAAATAATTATTGTTACTCAATGGCCAGGAAGAAGCGCAGAAGAGGTTGAAAAATTTGTATCAATCCCAATAGAATTATCCCTAAATCCGGTTCAAAATAAAGCAAGTGTAAGGTCGATAACCATGTTTGGTTTATCAGTAATTAAAATTGTTTTTGAAGATAATGTAGATGACTTTACTGCTCGCCAGCAGGTTAATAATCAACTACAAACATTAAATTTACCCGAAAATGCCAATCCCGAAATACAACCTCCTTACGGACCAACGGGAGAGATTTTTAGATATTATTTAAAATCAAAAAATCATGATAGTAGAGAATTATTAACTATTCAAAATTGGACAATTGATAAAGCATTGCGTGGCGTACCTGGAGTTGCAGATATTGTAGCCTTTGGTGGACAGGAAAAAATCTACGAAATTCAAGTAATTCCAAACTTATTAAGTACATATAATATTACTCCTTTAGATGTTTATAAAGCTGTAAATAACAGCAATATAAATGTTGGTGGAGATATAATTGAAAAAAATAGTCAGGCGTATGTGGTACGTGGTATTGGCTTGTTACAGAAAAAAGAAGACATTGAAAATATTATCATCGACAATGTTGGTGATGTGCCAATTTTAGTAAAACATGTTGCCGAAATAAAAGAAAGTAGTTTGCCAAGGGTTGGGCAAGCTGGCATCAATGCCGATAATGACATTGTTGAAGGAATAGTTGTAATGCGTAAAGGTGAAAACCCTAGCGAAGTACTTGGCAGAGTAAAAACTAAAATCAAAGAGCTGAATGAGAGCACATTACCTCTTGGAGTAAGTATTGAACCATTCTATGACCGTGATAACTTAATGCATTTTTGTACGGAAACAGTAATCCATAATTTAACCGAAGGAATTGTTTTTGTAACCCTGATTGTTTTGCTTTTCATGGTAGATTGGCGAACAACAGTAATCGTTTCTATCATCATTCCATTATCATTATTATTTGCATTTATTTGTTTAAGGATGAAAGGAATGAGTGCAAATTTACTTTCACTAGGTGCTGTTGACTTTGGTATTATTATAGATGGTGCAGTGGTAATGGTTGAAGGGCTATTTGTATCGCTCGACCACTTAGCTCACAAAAAAGGAATGGATAAATTTAACAAACTCCTTAAGTTGGGTTTGATTAAAAAAGCAGCAAGCGAAACCGGAAAAGCTGTATTTTTCTCTAAACTAATTATTATCACAGCATTGCTACCCATTTTTGCTTTCCAAAAAGTAGAAGGAAAAATGTTCTCTCCACTGGCATACACCCTTGGATTTGCGTTGTTGGGAGCATTATTGTTTACATTAACACTAGTTCCTGTATTGGTTTCGATGTTGTTAAATAAAAATGTAAAAGAGAAACAATTAGGTGTAATTACCTTCATCAGTAACAAAATACATTCATTTTTTACTTGGTGTTTTCAACATAAAAAAACAAGCTTTATTACAGCTACAATTATATTTGTACTTTCGGTTGCATCTGGTGGCTTACTCGGAAGCGAATTTTTACCTCAACTCAATGAAGGTGCATTGTGGATTACAGCTGAATTACCAATGAGTACATCTCTTTCCGAAAGTGTACACATGGCCGAAAAACTCCGCAAAGATATCAGCACTTTCCCCGAAGTAAGTAATGTACTATCGCAAACTGGTAGATCGAATGATGGAACAGACCCAAATGGATTTTACTTTCTTCAATTTCAAGTTGATTTAAAACCCAAAGCTGATTGGAAAAGAAAAATCACTTACGACGATTTAATTGAAGATATAAATAAAAAACTAACTCGCCATCAAGGTATTATGTACAATTACTCTCAACCTGTAATTGATAACGTAGCCGAGGCAGTAGCTGGTTTTAAAGCAAGTAATGCAGTTAAAATTTATGGAAACGACCTCAAAACACTTGATGCATTAAGTGTTGAAGTGTTGGAACAAATCAAAAATATAGATGGAATTAAAGAAGCTGGTATTTTACGAAATATTGGTCAGCCAGAATTGCAGATTATTTTAAATAATAATAAAATGTCATTATATGGCATCAATACAGCTGATGCACAATCGGTTATTGAAATGGCAATTGGAGGAAAAACTGCCAACATAATGTACGAAGGTGAACGTAAGTTTAATATCAGAATTCGTTTTGCAGAAGAATATCGTAAAACTGAATCAGACATTGAAAACTTAATGGTACCTACATTGAGAGGCAACAAAATTCCACTTAAAGAAATTGCAATAATTAAAACTATTACCGGACCAGCATTTATTTACAGAGATAATAACAAACGATTTATTGGTATAAAATTCTCTATTCGTGGGCGAGATTTAGGAAGTACAATCGCAGAAGCACAACAAAAAATAGAGAAAAATGTAGAACTTCCTGCAGGTTATAGTACCTCATGGACAGGCGAGTTTGAAAATCAAATCAGGGCAACAAGTCGTTTAAATCAAGTTGCACCATTTAGTTTAATAGGCATATTTGTGCTACTATTTATTATGTTTAGCAACGGGAAAGATGCCTTGTTAGTGCTTGCCAATGTGCCATTTGCATTGGTTGGAGGAATTATAGCATTACATGTAACAGGTATAAACTTCGGAATATCTGCAGGAGTAGGATTTATAGCATTACTAGGTATTTGTGTTCAAAATGGAGTAATATTAGTTTCAGAATTTAAAAATAACCTAAAAGAAAAATATAGCATAATTGAAGCTATTGATTTAGGCATTAAATCAAGGATACGTCCGATATTAATGACAGCCATGATGGCATCCATAGGTTTAATGCCCGCTGCATTATCAACTGGGATAGGTTCTGAATCGCAAAAACCATTGGCCATTGTTATTATTGGAGGTTTAATAACTGCAACCTTATTTACCATATTAATATTCCCTATTGTTTATTGGGTATATAACAATAAGTTAAAAGGAACATTTATGGAAGAATTAGGAAGTAATGAAAAAATAGATTAAAGATATTAGACTTTAGATTAAAGACTTTAATTAAAGAATTAAGTTACATATTATCAAAAACACTAAGTGATTGTATAATTTACTTAGTGTTTTTATTATAAAATACTACTGATTATACAAATTACTTAAAATAGGCTTTAATTTAGCTGACCATTTTGCATAGGCATTAGTATTTAAATGCACATAATCGTTAGTAAAATTACTTGAATCAGGTACACCTTGTTTATTCATCAATTCTGAATTTAAATCAATATAAGTTAAAGTGTTATTTGTATTTGACATGTTTTTAACATACAAATTTATTTCATTCATTTTTTCCCAACCAAAATCTCTGCCAATAGAATGTTTCATAGCCAAATAAACAATTTTGGTATTAGGAAGAGACTTATTTATTCGAGTTATAAATTCACAAACATCATCATTTACTTGTTTTGTTGATTTTGCAGGGGTATTAAACAAATCATTTTCACAGTAAATTACTAAAATTTTAGGTTCATATTTTAATACCAAACGTGAAGCATAATAAGTCATTTCAGGAAATGTTGAACCACCAAATCCATGACCTAACACAGGCAAGCCGTCAAAATTTTGTACCAATGTAGGATTCCAAAAAACCATTGTAGAACTACCATAAAAAAGTATTCTATTTTTCAATTTTTCAGGCTTATTACTTTTCTCGTATTCAACCACCTGTTTTTCAAAGCGATTTATTGGAAACCCTGGTATATAAACTCTTGTATCTGGCTTACAAAGCCTATCTTCTTCTTTTATAAAATTTGAAAATGAAAATAAATCTGTATCAACAGAACAATAAAAAAAAGTACAACAAACTAAAAATGTTAAAACTCCACTTACTAAAATTTTAATCTTCATATTTTTTAATCATTTAACTGATCCCTAACAAATAACTGTATTTAGTTTTGGCAATCTTCTTAACCAAAAACACTGTAAATGTATAAACAAAAATGGAAGTTATCACTAAAATTGGTATCAAATATTGTTGATTGATTTCTTCTTTTCCATTTATGTTAAAAACAAAAATCAACACAATAAAACTACCATAATACACCAAACTCAATACCAATGAGTGCATAAAGTAAATACCCACAGTTTCAGTTTTTGGATCAGCCCAACTTGGATATGAAGGTTTTGTAAAAAACGAACACATACCAAAAAATATTATAAGAGATTGTATTTGAGAACTTAATTTTAAATTGTAATAGGGTAAAATATTTGTATATAAATACAAATACTTTGATTCATAATAAGAAATCACAAACAACAAAACAAGTAAACTAAAATACATTAATTTATTTCTATTGATATAATCTGTTATAGCATAAAACTTGGAAAGATTACCTCCTAAGTAATAACCCAATAGTACATAAAATGAAAATCCAAAAAAGGTAAACATGTGTTCTGTTACATTAATTACCTTTAAATAAGGATTAATTCCCCAAAATATAGCTGTAATTAAGGTGGTTATAAATAAAAAAGATTTAATTTTTGGATACAAAATAGCAAGTACTACTAGAAAAAAACCAATAAATAAATTATATATAAACCATGTATAACCAAAGAAAAATGTTGACACAAATGATATCAGCAACTTAACTATGCTCAATTCCTCATTTCTTATAAGTAGTTTTCCGATAGGAATCAATAAATACAACAAAGCAATCAATAATGAAAACAACAAAGTAGGTATTTTTAATGCTGCCCATCTTCTAGTTAAATAAGCTTTCACATCTGTTTGAACATCTAATGATTTACTCATTTTATTACCAAACAAAAAACCAGAAATCATAAAAAAACAAACATTCCCAAAACGCAAAAATTGCATAATAAAAAATAATTGAGTTTGAGTTATGCCACTATAAATTAAATCATTCTTATTAAATTCTAGAAAAATTAAACAAGAATGAAAGGTAACAATAGATAACATAGAATAAAACCTAATATTATCTACGAATTGAAATTTGTTCATTTTGGGTGAATTATATAACTAAATTAAAAATACAGTTTATTTTTAGGGATGTACTTCAAATATACATATTAAATCAATGTTACCAAATTATTAATATACAAAATACAACTACACATTAAAATAATATTAATGGTAGTTGTATTACACTAAATCACAACTAAAATAGTATATATAGTATTGTGTATATAACAATAATTACAATACTATACAAGGCTATTAATAAACTTGTATTTGACCACATTGTAAACATTAATTTGATTTCAGCTTAACTTAAACATTTACTTTTTTAACCTATATCTAAATAAAGAATTAATAAAGTTAATATAGTTCCATATTTAAAGTTAAAATTTTGAATATGAAAAGAATTTGACAAAAATAACAAGAACAACATTTTTAAAAATTATAAAACAATTAGAATGTTATTAGAAATTAATTAGAAAAATAAAGTCTAAAAATAGTATTTACTGGATGTTTCACAAACTCAACTTTTCCTTTATGAAAACTAACCACTTCTTTTACCAATGCTAAACCTATTCCATTACCTTTTATGTGAGATGATTGCATTGTTCTATAAAAAGGCTCAAATAACAAATCTATTTCATTGTCGTTTACCAACTTGCCTGTATTTATAAAAAGAATTTTAATAAGGTAATCACTTACAGCAATCTCAATTGTACAAGTTTTGTTGAAAGAATATTTACAAGCATTTTCAATCAAATTTATAAAAGCAAGTTTTAACAATGCTTCATTGCCATTCAAAAATAATTTTTCCTGATTTGAGGGTAATGATTTTATATCAATTTCAACTGAATAGTTTTTGTATTTACTTTCAATATATTGTTTTGATTGATAAATAACATCATCAATTTGGACTTTGTTCAATGGGATGTTTTCAATATTTTGGCTCAATTTGGCTAACTCTATCAATTGATGCGTTAATTGATTCAAATCTTTAATATCATCCAAAACAGAAATCAATGTTTTTCTATACTCTTCATTTTCTCTATTTTGAAGTAATGAAACTTGTAATTGTGAGGTTATAACTGTTAATGGATTTTTTAATTCATGAGAAGCTCCTGCTAAAAACATTTTTTGTAAATTAAAACTTTGTTCAATTCTATCTAAAAGATTATTAAAAGTGGAAATAAGTTGCCCTATTTCATCTTGGTTTTTAAATTCACTTAATCGTATTTTTAAATTATTTGGTGAAATTTTATTTACCTCATCAACTACTTCGGTAATAGGCTCAAGTGCTTGACCGGCAAAAAACCAACCCACCAAAGCTATAATACCTGCAATAAAAATATACAAAATAATGAGAGTATTTCTTAAATTAGCTAATTTACTTTTACCATATTTATCAATGGCACCAGCAAAAACTACACTATTGTTGTATAAAAGACCTAATATTTCATATTCTCCTTCGGTAAATTTTACATATTTAGTTTTATATATTTTGGGAATATATTGAACCTCTGTTTTAAAATATACAGTATCATTATTTGTATAAATAACTTTGTTTGAATCGTCATAAACAACAATATTTTCGTCAATAAATACATCTTTTTGTTTTTGATCAATTAATTTTTGAAGCGTTGAATCTACTTGCTTCATTGTAAACCTAATTTCGGCTGTAGTTAAAGCTTTTTTTTCTAAACGTGAATAAAACTCATCTTCCCTGTAATTAACTGATGACCAATATATTGCAACAAAAGATAACAACAGAATCAAACCTACTGCTACTAAAAATTGTAATGTTAATTTTGTTCTTATTTTCATCTAAACATCTTTTAAAAAATAACCCATTCCTTGTTTATTGTGAATAATTTTATTTGAAAAATTTTTATCAATTTTATTTCTCAAATAATTCACATAAACCTCAATAACATTGGTTCCTGTGTCAAATTTAATTCCCCATACCTTTTCAGCTATTTCAACTCTTGAAACAACTCTGTTTTTATTTTCAATCAAGTAAACTAATAATGAAAATTCCTTAGGGCTTAATTCAATTAAATCTCCGTTTCTATAAACTTCTTTTTTGTTCAAATCAACAATTACATCTGCAAAGTATAATTTGTTAGATACTTGTTCATTTATAATATTGGTAGTTCGCTTTAATAATACTTTGATTTTTAAAAGTAACTCTTCAAATTCAAATGGTTTTACTAAATAATCATCTACTCCTATAGAGTAACCTTTCTTTTTATCATCTAAACTACCTAAAGCAGTAAGCATTATTATTGGAGTATCAGCATTCTTTTTTCGGTATTGAGCACATACTTCCAAACCTGAAATTTTAGGTAAAATTATATCACAAATAATTATATCATATTGATAAGTATTTAAAAACTGAATCCCTTGTTCACCATCGAAAACGGTGTGCACCTCATAACCCGACTCTTCTAAGCCTTGTTTCAAACTAAGTGCTGTTTTTATTTCGTCTTCAATTATCAATATTTTCATTTTGCAAAGTAAAATTAATTTTCAATACAAAAAATTAGACTTTAATTAGAATTACACATCAAAGTCAAAAAAATATCAAATTTATACACTTTTGAAACATCAGTACACCATATTTGAGACTTAAATAGCACTATATTGCACTTAATTTATATATTTTTGCATAAATCAAATATAACTTATCCCCCAAACAAATGAATAAATCCCTACTGATTCTAGCATTTGGATTAATGCTTAATTGTAGCTCAGCAATGGCTCAACAGAAATGGAGAGAAATGAGCGAAGATCCTACGGTAAACTACTACGATGTAGTTAAAGAAGGCGAAAGTTATTATGCCAACAATTTCAAAGGAAAAGGCTCTGGCTACAAACAATTTCAACGATGGAAATATTTTATGAAAAACCACATTGATAGTTTGGGTAATATTCGCCAAAAAGATGAAGAATATTTGGAGATTAGACATGCTAATGTTCGACTTTCAAAATCAAATGCTAGAATAGCAGCAACAGGAGCCTACTGGAAAGAAGTTGGACCAACTTACTGGAAAAATTCAGGTGGTTGGGCTCCAGGATTAGGTCGATTAGAAGCTGTTCGTGTAGATGAAGCAAATCAAAATAATATTTATGTTGGCTCACCAGGTGGTGGAGCATGGAAAACGACCAATGGTGGAACTACCTGGAAACCAATAACAGACAACATTACCCCTTCAGCATTATATGTTTGGGCAATTGGTATGGCAGCAGGCTCTCCTGATACTGTATATGTTGGTACTGAAAAAGGTATGCTATACTCATACAACGGTGGCGCTAGCTTTAATAGTGCAACCATTGCAGGAACAGTAAGAAGAATAGAAGTTCATCCAAATAATCATAAAATAGTACTAGCGGCAACTACATCAGGAATATATAAAAGTACTGATGCAGGCAAAACTTGGAGTCAAATTAAATCAGGAACTTTTTACGATTTAAGATTTAAACCTGATAATGCAAATGTTATTTATGCTTGTGGTACAAGTTTCCAAAAATCAACTGATGGTGGCAATTCGTTTACTACTATAAGTATGGGAACCTCTGGAATTAAAAGATTGGCTGTTACTGCAGCTAACCCAAATTATGTTTACGTTGCTGAATTAAGCGGGCAAGCATTTGGAGCTATGTATCGTTCAACTGATGCTGGAGCAACATTCACAACAAGAGTTACAGGTGGTCAAAACGGAACAAAATATGGTGGTTATGAACCATCAGGTAATGATGATGCAGGACAAGGTAGTTACAATTTTTGTTTGGCAGCCTCACCTACTAATGCAGAAGAAGTTCATCTAGGATGTATTATCACTTGGAAATCAACCAATGGAGGGTCATCATTTACAGCTACCACTCAGTGGACTTACCCTAACAACACAGGTTATACACATTGTGATATGCACCAATTAGAATATGTATGTAATACACTTTACACTGGTTCGGATGGAGGTATTTTTAAATCAACTGATAAAGGAGATAATTTTACTGATATTTCTAAAGGTTTAGGTATTAGAATGTATTACAAAATAGGACAATCAGAAACAGACCCAACCATGGTTGGAGGTGGTGCCCAAGATAACGGTGGAAATTTATACAAAAATGGTGCATGGTTAGATTGGTATTCTGCCGATGGAATGAATACAGTAATTGACTGGTCAAATGCAAATATTGTATATGGTATGTCGCAAAATGGTACACTTTACAAAACTACCAATGGTGGTGCATCTACAGCAAGTATTACACAACCAGGAGGTGGTGCATGGGTAAATCCATTAGCTCAAGACACCAAAAATTCAAATACAATTTACTACGGAGGTACTTCAGGTTTATACAAAAGTACCAATGCAGGAAGTAGTTGGTCGTTAGTTTATTCTCAATTCGGACAACTTGAAGAAATTGAGGTTGCACCTTCTGATAATAATTATGTGTATGTATCAAAAGGTAGTACTATGTATCTTTCAACAAATGGAGGTACTTCATTTAGTACTATTTCAACAGGAATAGCTGGTTCAGTAAATCAAATTGCAATTAGCCCACTTGATGCAAAAAAAGTATACATCGCTACTAGTTCAGGTGTTTATTACTCGGCAAATGCTGGTACAACTTGGACAAATATAAAAGGTTCATTACCAAACCTTAGTGCAAATGCTATTGCTGTTGATAATACTGCAGACGAAGGTATTTATGTAGCAATGAGCTATCAAGTATATTATAAAAATAAAAATTTAAGTGCTTGGATTCCATTTAGTGACAACTTACCATTAGCTGATATTCGTCAACTTGAATACCACAAAACTGCAAAGAAAGTAAGAGTAGGTACTTATGGCAGAGGTATTTGGGAAACATCAGCGTATAACCCAGTTGAAAGTAAACCAGAAGCCCAATTTACAGCTAGTAACACAAAAGGCTGTAAATCAATAAAAGTTAAGTTTGACGATATTACAATTGGTAATGTAACATCAAGAAAATGGACTTTCACTGGAGGAACTCCAGCAACCTCAACTGCTGACACTGTAACTGTTAGTTACAATCAAAAAGGAACCTATTCAGTTAAATTAATTGTAACTAATTCAGTTGGTAGTGATACCATTATCATGAACAATTATATCACAGTTGATGACTTCACTGCTCCTACTCCAAACTTAGCTACTTTTTGTAATCCAGGAGAATCTGTTAGTTTAACAGCTACAAAAACAAGTGGAAACTTAAGTTGGTTTGCAAGTAATGATACTATTAACCCATTGTTTGTAGGAGATATTTACACAACTAATTTACAACAAACAACTAAGTTTTTTGTAAACACTAGCAATGCAAGTGCAGTATCAACTGTTGGTCCAAAAACAAACACTATTGGTACGGGTGCTAGTCATGGAGGTGGACAATCATTAATATTCAACGCATTAAAACCATTCACACTAAAAACAGTGAAAGTATATGCAACAGGAGCAAAAGCTAGAACAATTCAATTGAAAGATTCAGCTGACAATATTATTGTAGAAAAAGTTGTTACAATTCCTGATGGCGAAAGTGTAGTTACTTTAAATATGGAAATTCCAGCTGGGAATAACTTGAAAATTGGTTTACCTACATCTTCGGATTTATTCAGAAACGATGCTGGTGCAACTTACCCATTTACTGTTAATAATGTTGTATCAATAACAGGAACTACAGCTGGTGATGCTTACCCAAATTACTATTATTATTTATATGATTGGAAAATTCAAGAAAAATCAACTTGTGCAAGTAAAATGGTAGCAGTTACAGCAAAACTAGATACATGTACAACTACAGGATTGACAGAAGCTGATATGGCGAATTTAATTTACCCAAATCCAGTGTACGACGAAGTTAGTATCAAACTTGGTGGAAAAGTTAAAGTTAGTATTAACAATCAAGAAGGTAAATTAGTACAACAAGCTTTACTAATCAACAATGATAAAACTTTAAATGTAAGTGAATTAGCAAAAGGGCTTTACACTATTGTTTTAGAATTTGATGATAAAAAAATTATTCAAAAATTAATTAAGAAATAAAAAACAAGGGGACTTTTTAAACTATACATTTTTATTTATAATAACTTATGGGCGAAGAATAACCACTTCGCCCATTTTAATTTTATTTTAACACAAATAAGATAAATATAACTATAAAAATATTTTTTATAATTATTTTAAGTATATTTGTTGTAAGAATTAAGTACCCTTTTAATTCTATACCCTATAAATAGATTCCCCAGTCTATGAAAAAAAACATAACCCTATTCTCAATCTGTATCATTTTATTGATACAAAGCAGTATTGCTATGCACAATACTGACACAGTAACTCTTTCAAAACAGCTATTTGAAAAAGAACAAATATTATCACATAAAAATATTGAATTATACATTGACCATACCAACAGATTCAATTTAGATTCAATTTTAAACGAAAAAAATCAAAAGTATTTTTTTACGAATGAAGAAATAAAGCAGTCAAATAAAGAAAACATAAACTCTACCTATTGGTTAAGATTTTACACCAAAAACAGCTCTATAGATAACTCATATATATTTGATATTCATTCCCCTAATGCAAAAAAAATAACTATTTATTCAATAAACTCAAAGAATCAAATTATAAATATTGACTCTACAGGAGTATCTGTTGATTTTGAAATAAGAAAGTTTAAAGATAAAAATTTACTATTAAATCTAAATTGTGGCTACAACAACGAAACAATAACTCACTATGTAAAAGTTGCCCCTAATGGCTATTGTAGATTTAATTTTTTTATTACTTCATACCAATCATTTATGTACTCTTCAAAAATTGAATTTATTTGCCTTGGTATTTTTTATGGATTTATTCTTACAATGATTATATATAATCTAATATTATTTTTCTCTACAAAAGATAAGGTTTACCCACTATATATTGGATTATTAATCATGGGTACCATAAGAACATTAGCAGAGGATAGAATGGGTGGCTTATATTTATGGAGCTCAAATCAAGAATTAAGTTATATTTTAGGTATATACATTGCCCCTAATGCAATATTAATATTCTATATGCTCTTCACTTTTAATTATTTAAAAATAAAGCCATTTCAAAAAGCTGGTAAACTTATCATATTTTCTTGGTTAATATATGCTGTAAGTTACATTACATTATTAATAACCTTAGGTGATAGCCCGAATGTAACTATATTTTACGTGCTTCCATATATTACAATCACCTATGTTTCAATAGCATTACATAATAAAAAAAGAAATGTATCATGGTATTATCTCCTTGGTACCATAGGATTTTTATTAATGATATCGTTAAGTGAATTACGTCACCAAAAAATTATATTTGGCGGTTATTGGATAGTATTTAGTTACCATATTTCACTATTAATTCAATCTATTTTATTTTCATTTTCAATATTTGATAGATTAAGAAATATGCAAAAAAACAAATTAAAATTGCTTAAAAATGCTGTTGAACAAGACAAAACTCACTTTATCAATTTAAAAAAATTACAATACCACAAACAACTTGTGGGTTCATTAAAAAATCAATTTGAACATATTTTAATACCCGTAAATAAAATAATTGAACAAAACAAAATTGACAATCAAGACATTACAAATTTCAAAACTCAATATCAACAATTAACTAAATTGATAAACAATTTGGAAAACGAATCGATTACTTATGACTTAAAACAAAATATTGATATCATCGATTTTTCGAAAAATATTTATGAATCATTCAATGACTTGGCTAATTCAAAAAATATAAAACTCGAATTTAGTACAAATTCACTTTCATACATTTGCATTTTTGACCAAGTAATAGTTGAAAAAATGTTATTTAACTTGATATTAAATGCAATTAATCAAAGTAATAAATACGAAAAAGTTCGACTAAGAATTGATGCCTTTGATGACAGTAATAAAATACTTTTTGAAATTGAAGATAATGGAGATGGTTTATCAGAAGATGAAATTGAGATGATACTTAACCCAATTTCAAATAAAGAAAATACTGTTGTAAATTCTGAAATTGGAATTGAATTTGTAAAAAATTTAGTTAGTAAAATTAATGGTGAATTTAATATTGAAAGTGAATTACACAAAGGCACATTAATTTCAGTATCAATTCCTTATATAAATAGTTCAGACGATATTTTAAAGAAATCTGAAAACAATATTATTGAAAATGAAACATTGGACACTATAATTATTAATGAAATTTCAAGTGAAATTATTGATAAAAATCTTGAACAATTTATTTCTAATGCAACAAAAATTGTTTTAGACAAAATAAATGATACCGAACTCGACGTGGATGATTTATGTAAAGGTTTGGGAGTAAGTAGAGCTCAATTGTATAGAAAATTCAAATCGTACAAACAACTTACTGTAAAAGAGTTTGTAAAAGAAGTTAGATTAAAAAAAGCAGCTGAATTGTTAATTGAATCAAACTTAAATGTTAATGAAATTATGTATGAAGTTGGATTCCAAAATAGACAATATTTTACTAAATGTTTTAAGGAACAGTTTAATGAAACGCCAAGTAATTATAAATCAAAAATGAAAGTATCAATTTAAAATTTAATGTTTAAAATAGCATTTAAGAGTAGTTTTGAGATTTTAGCATACATTTTTGAGACATTTAATACACAAAATTATACAAAACAAATATAATTTTAAATTATTCAATGAATCAAAATAAAGATAGCAAATGGAAAATCACTTCTTCGATACTGATATTAAGAAATCATTTATTAAGCAATTTGTACTTTTTATTAAATATTATTTCAAACAAAAATTTTTAATTAAGAAGAATTTTTACAATCTCAAAATTATTAACAAGCAAAACATTTTTCTGTTTACAATCAACATTGTATTGCTAGTAATATTAGCCCTTAACCTTGAAAATAATTAGTAATTATTCCAATTAAAATCTACCTTAAATTCCCCAAAATAATGAAAAAATTATTTATTACTATTAGTGCAATTACATTACTAAATGTATTTGCATTTGCTCAAAGAGAGCAAGAATCAAAACCTGTAAGATGTGTTTCACATGAATTATTGGAAAAAGAATATGAACAAAATCCCCAATTAAGACATGAACACAATTTACATGAATTTGAACTTCAAAAAAGAATCAATGCCAATAAACATTCTCGTTCAAATGCAACAATATATTACATTCCTGTTGTTATTCATATTGTATATAATACTGCAAGTCAAAATGTAAGTGATGCTACAATTCAATCTCAATTAGATGTCCTTAATAAAGATTATAGAAAACTAAATGCTAACTTTAATAGTACAGCAACTCCATTTAAAGCAATTGCTGAAGATGCAATGATTCAGTTTGTGCTTGCCAAGAGAGATCCTTCGGGTAAAACCACTTCTGGAATTACAAGAACCCAATCAAATAAAACTAGTTTTTCGCCTGATTTAAATGATGTAAAAAAAACAAGCACTGGAGGTAAAGATCCTTGGGACCCAAGTAAATATTTAAATATATGGGTTTGCCCAATTGAAGGTTCAATACTTGGCTATGCCCAATTTCCTAACACAAAAACACCAGCTACCGATGGAGTTGTAATAACTACCAAAGCTTTTGGAAATAAAACTAGTAACACTTCGCCACCATTTGACTTAGGTAGAACGGCAACCCATGAAGTAGGACACTACTTAAACCTAAAACACATTTGGGGTGACTCAAATTGTGGAGATGATAATGTATCGGACACTCCCCCTGCACAAGCATCAAATAGTGGGTGCCCTAGCTTTCCACATATTAGATGTTCGTCTACAGATGCAAACGGCGAAAATTTCAATAACTTTATGGATTACTCAGATGATGCATGTATGACCATGTTTACCAAAGGTCAGGTTGCAAGAATGAGAACATCTCTTTCAACAACTAGAGCAAGTTTACTAACTTCAAATGGCATTGACCCTGTGTTAATTCAAAATGATTTAAGCATCAAATTATCAAATTACAAAGCAACAACTTGTGAAGAAACAAATATTAACAAATTTAAATTGACGAATAAAGGTAGTAATACAATCACCTCTTTTCAATTAGGAATAACTTTAAACAATCAAACTTTACCAACATACAAATGGAATGGAAATCTTTCAGTTGGAGATTCAATTGATATAAATATACCAAGTATCAACTTAAAAGGTGGTGTAAATACTATTTTAGCATATATACAAAAAGTAAATTTGCTTAATGATGGCAATAATAGTAATGATACTATTGAATACACTATAAAATATTTAAATCAATCTATTTTGCCTTTTGTTGATAATTTTGACCAAACTTTAAATTCAAATTTTTGGAAAATTTCGTCTGAATTAAATTCAATTAATTGGACAAGAACTACAACATCAAAAAAATCAGGTTTGAGTGCATATACAGTGGCAAATTACAATGCAACAAATGCTGGTATTGGCAAAAAATCAACATTAGAAACAAATAACTATTTTATTACACCTCAAAGTAATTTTAATTTAGATTATGCTTATAATACATTAAATGACAATGGAATAACCTATTCTGACACTTTAGAAATAAGCATTTCAACAAACTGTGGGCAATCTTTCCAAAGTATATTCAAAAAAGGTGGCTCGCAATTAATTACCGCCACAAGTTCAAACACAATCCGTTTTAAACCTACGTTAAATGAATGGTCAAATATTCAATTAGATTTAAGTGCATTTCAAAACAAAGAAGCAATTTTCAGAATCACTAATATTTCTGGTTATGGAAATGATTTGTTTATTGATAACTTAAATATTAAATCAGACTTTATAACTGGCGTTGATACTCAAACTCACGAAAACGACATAGCAGTATTCCCAAATCCTAGCAATGGAAAAATTCAAATTACAGGTAATTATGATAAAGAAATTGAAGTATATGATTTGGTGGGTAAACTTATTACAAAAACAAAAGTTATAAGTAACGAAATTGATTTAACTTACTTAAAATCTGGCATATACTTATTAAAAATCAATAATCAAACAATTAAAATAATAATCGAATAAAATAAAAAAGGGGCAATTGATAAAAACCAAATTGCCCCTTTTTCAATTATAAAATAAAATTATTAGTTCATCAATTACTACAGATTAATTATCCCCTACAATTGGTTTCAGGTAATCAAAATCCAATTTAATTTTTAATTATTTTTTGAGTCAAAAATCTTTGACCTAAATACAAAACTTTAACAATATACATTCCATTAGGTAGAGTACCTAAGTCTAAATATTGATTTTGAGAATATAATATTTGATTTCCAACAATATCGAACAAGGATACAGAAATGAAATTATCACCCAAAAAGATTATATTTTCATTTGGATTGGGATATACAAAAATATTTTTTGGATAATTTTCATATTCAATTATTGAAGTTCTGATAGTACAAGTGTCTGACCATACTGCTAATGGGTCTTTTTTAAACTGTGTATTGTTTGATGCACTTTCTACATTGCTAACACAAATTGTTTTTAAATTAGTGTTGGAGTTACAAATCAATGTTTCTAAAAGCAAATTTTGAGATACATTTAAACTTGTTAATAGATTTTTTTGACACATAAGTGACTTGAGTTGTTTGTTTTGAACTAAATCAAGTATATTAATTTGGTTTGATTCACATTCAATTGAAACTAAAGACTTGTTCATCGTTAAGTCGAGTCCAAGAATATAATTATATGAACATACTAAATTTTGTAAGTCAATATTTTGCTTTAAATCCAATGTTGAAATATTATTATTAGCACATTTAAATTTTTGAAGTTTAATGTTTTTACTAATGTTGATATTGTCAAATTTATTAAAAGATATATCTAGTTCCGTCAGTTCTGTATTTTGACTTAAATCTAAAGATATTATTGAGTTCACTATACAATCCAAGTACTTCAATTTTACATTTTGACTAATATCCAATGTTTCAATTACATTAAAACTACAATCAAGATACTCTAATTCTTTATTTTGACTTATGTCTATACTGTTTAATTGGTTTGATGAACAATTTAAACTTTTAAGATTAACAAATGCTTCTATTCCGGCTAAATTTGTAATTGAATTTTCATTTACGTTTAGTACAGTAACCAGCTTTGCTTCAGACGATTGTATAAGGCCATCATTATTGGAATCAACCAATGAGTTCCGTAATGCAGTTAAAAAGTTATTATCTGGTATATTTACGATTTGTGCATGTAAATTACCAATCAAACAAATTAAACTTAATAAAATTGTTAGGTATTTTTTCATAATTTATATTCTGTAGCTTTTGAAATACAAATAATTTGAGTAAAATAAGTTATGTTGAATCAACTTATTCTGCAAGATAGTTTGGCTTTTGGATATTTGCAATCAATTTTAAAATCATGAGTAAACAAACTCAAAAAAAATAACTAAAAAAAGGGGCAATTGATAAAACCAATTGCCCCTTTTTTTACGAATATAAATTCTTAAAATACCCTAGAAACATTAAAACCGATTCTTATTTCATTTTTTGACCACTGAGTAGCAGTGTATGGAATTACCTGTACAGGATTTATTGCAGTAGAATTAGTTACAAATAATTGAAATACGTGACCACCAGTCTCAATATCCACACCAACCGAAGCTGAATTTCTATACAAATTCGTTTCTCTTGTATATTTACTTAACCTTGCAATATATTCACCAGTTAATGCAAAACGTTTTGTTAACTTATATCTCAACATAAATGCATTCGCAAAAATATCATTTTTATCAGTAGTATTTAATACTAAATTATAGTGAACTAAAGTAGGACTTAACTGAACTGTAAGCTTTTCAGAAAACTTACGGGCAAACATTGCTTGAAAATAATATGCCAACCTATTACTTACATTAGGAAATTTATCTACTCCATTTGAAGCAAACTTAGCTGTAATAATATTTGCAGATGCAATCAAAGTTAAAGAAATAGGCATAGAGTTATTAACCTTTTGTTTTAATAATCTATATTTAACTAAAGCATCATACATTTGATCAATATTTGTCCTTCCTACACCAACTGCAAAATCATCGTTAATACTATAATCGAAGGCTAAATGTAATGCCGCAGGGCCATCAATACCCCATAAATTAGCAACACCCGAACTAAAATTTCCAAATCTATGCGAAATTCTAAAATCCAATGATCCTTTACCCAAGGTTTCGATGGTATGCATATTAATTAAACGAGTACCCTTAAATGAGTATGCAACTGGCTCATTACTGGTATCTTGATTACCATCTAGCATACTTAACAAACTATCACTTTGGGCAAACATAAAACTAGGTATCAACAATAATACTGCTAGAATAAACTTATTTTTTTTCATCATATTTTTTAACTATTTTTTTTCTAAGCAATTATTGTTGATCCATCTCTGAATAATATCAATATCACATTGCCTTATTTTAATTGATTCATTTGGCATAGGAGCATAACCATTTAAATGATTTATTGCACCTAGCAATCTATCATTTAAAGCTACTTTTTTAACATTTGCATAACTATTTAATGCAACACCGCTTGAACCATTAGCCCCATGACATGCATCATTTGTACAATTATTTTTATTCAAAATAGCTAATACGTTGTCATTATAAGTTGGAATAGTAGTAGTATCACATGGATTACTTACATTTATTTTAACTTCATTCAATTTGTCGTAATAACAGGACTGAAGTAAAAATACTCCTGACACTGTTATAGTTATAAATATTGAGCTTAATTTCATAATTTAATATTAATTATTTTGAGCACCTTGCATAATCCAAAGATATATAGTTTGAATTTGACCTTCAGTAAGTGGTTTACTTGGAGGCATTGCTTGTTCACCATATAATTTAGTTATATTTTGATATAACTCACTATCTCTAGCTTTGTTTGGTTTTACAATTTTCAAAATTTCATCATAAGATTCTAAAGTAATTAACTCATTTGAACCATCATGACAACCAGAAGTAGAACAATTAGTACCAATTAATGGCTGAATATCATTTACAAAACTAATTGTTGGTTGATTAGATAAATCAGGTTCATGTTTACAAGATGGAAAAACTAAACTAGTTAAACCAATAAGGACTATGTATTTATACATTTTATTATTCAGTGTTTCAATTTATACAAATCTAACATTAATCAATTAAAAACCTATTGATTAATTATCTTTAATACTAAATCATAGGTATTTGTAACTTTAAAACAAAAAAGGCTACCTTTTTCAAGATAGCCTCAAATAAAATATTAAAACATTATATCAATGTCCAATTACAGTTACCGTACCTTTTGCTTTAAGTACTTCTTGATTATATAACGGATGCCTCCCATTTTACTTTTTTTAATAACATAAAAAAGTGGAGAATATCGGATTCGAACCGATCACCTCTTGCCTGCCAGGCAAGCGCTCTAGCCAAATGAGCTAATCCCCCTATTCACAAATGATATTTAAATATAAGATTAATTTGTATTTAAACTGTTAATTTATTAGAAAATATATTTCTAATATCTATATTTGATTTTAAACAACCCATTACACCTATGAAATTAATCAAATTTACAATAGTTTCATTACTTGCAATAATCACTTTAGGTGCTTGTAACAAAACTTATTTAGCACAAAATTTCAATCAAAAAACTGCAAATCACAAACTGATTGCGGTTATGCCTCCTGAAATTATTTATACAGGTAAAATTCCTGATAAATTAACTCCTGCACTTAAAGCGCAACTTGAGGAACAAGAAAGTAAAGCTTTTCAAATTTCTTATTTAAACCATATTCTGCAAAAAGCGAATGCAAAAGGTGGTTACAGAGTTGATTTTCAACCTACTGAAACAACATTAAACCTTTTAAAAAAGAACAATATCTCAATTCAAGACGCTTGGACAAAAGACCCTGTTGAACTTTGTAAAATTCTTGGAGTACAAGCTATTGTGAGAACTAGAATTGAGAAAAACAGATTAATGTCTGACCTTGCTTCTTATGGAATTACAGTTGGTAAAGAAGTAGTAGATGTAATTTTAGATGAAGTAAAAAAGAGTGGTACAATTGGTCAAAAAGTAGGCGAAGTTGCTGATGTTGCCAATCCAAACAATTCTGTTAATCCAAACTTACAAGGAAAAACATTTAATATTTATGCCAATTCAAGTGTATTAGATGGTCAAACAGGAACAATTTTGTGGAGAGTTTCAAACCAAAATCAATCTGATTGGGAAATAACTGATGAAATGATAATTGAAGGTATTAACCGTCAATGTGCTCGTAACTTTCCTTATGGATTGAAAAAGTAAAAAGCATTATTTAATAAAAACAAAAACGCCAAGTAATTCAAAATCACTTGGCGTTTTTGTTTAATTTTATACCAATTATAAAATGAAGTTAGTCCAATAATGTTACAGCGAAAAATAGCATTTACTAAGGTTTCGGCTACGCTCAAACACCGTAAACGCTATTTTTCGAATAACTGAAACTCGAAAACGGTCACTGAGCGTAGCCGAAGTGTTAGTTTTCGCTAGACTATTTAATAAATACAAATGGTATTATTCTTTAATAAATAATCTTAAATCTTTAAACTAAAATCTATTTACTAGCCTCAACTTTTATTTCCTTTTCAGTGTATTTAGAAGGACATTTCATTAATATTTCGCTTGCAACAAACTTATTTTCTTGAACATTACCTATGATTACTATCTGTTCTGATTTTTCAAAATCGGCTGGTTTTGCTTTTCTAAATACAACTTCCATTTGTACTTTGTTTGTATCTTCAAGAATAAATGCAAAGAAATTTGGATCTTTTTCGGGTTCATAATACATCCCACGAATGTTTCCTTCTGTATCTTTAAGCAATTTACCAACTACGTGTACTTTTTCGTCACTTCCACCTGCTGCTATATTTTTAGCGTCAGTAAAAGTTACATAAGTACTAGCATTTCCCGCAGTTGAAATAATTGCTCCGATTGCAATTGCAATAATTACAATGGCAATAATATGACTCTTTTTCATGGATTTTTATTTAGATTTTAAATCTGTAATTCTACCTTCTAGTTTACTTAACTTACTATCAACAGTAAACAAATAAACAATAAAGCCAATCAATATAATTCCAACTACTGCAACAACAACCCAAATTTTACCATCAGATCTAAGTGCATCTGCCATTTCAACTGATTGACTTGCAGCTTTTGTAGTTACCGAACTACTTACAAAACCATCCACTTTTTCACCAGCTTGTGCAAAAACATTAATTACACTAGCCATCATTGCTACTACAATTGCTAATATTTTATACATTTTGTTCTTCATTTAAGAATTTTTCAACTGTTTTTGTTCTATAAACCAATGTACTTACCCAAGTACCAATTATTATCCAAGCAATTACCGCAGGATAAAATACTATTCTCATGTTATTATCTAAATCGTACGCATTAAAACCTGCATTTCCACCATTTCCTGGGTGTAATGAACTTACCATTCTAGGTAAAATAAACAATAAAGGTATCAATATTGCAAAGGCAAAAATATTGTAAACAGCACTAATTCTTGCTCTATTTTGCTCATCCTCAAATGATGAACGTAAAATAAAATAAGCTGAATAAATCAATAAGCTGATAGCCGCACCATTTAATTTTGCATCGTTTGTCCAGAATGTGCCCCAAGTATTTTTAGCCCATACCGAACCTGTTAAAATCCCTAAAATTCCCATCAACATACCTACACTTGCAAATGCATTACTTTTATTATCAAATGCAGCGTTGTTAGTTACTAAATATCTAATTGCAAAAAACATAGAAACAGCCAACAAAGCTGTCATTCCAAACCACATAGGTACATGAAAATATAAGTTTCTAATACTTTCGTTCAAAATATCAAGTGTAGGAACTTTACCCATAAATCCTTGATAAAAAGAATATATAAGCAACAATACTCCTGTTAATTTCCACCCTAATCCAGTAATTTTAGTATTATTTTGAGCCATAATTCATCAAAATTTATCCTCGCCAAAGGTAAGGAAATAGTAAATAAGTAAGTGCAAGTACAACCAAATTTATTGCTCCTAGAACCAGTATTTCGTCCAACGACTGACTCATTGCTAAGCCATCCATCGCATTTTTTGATATTTTTATCAACATCAATAGCATTGGTATTATTACAGGAAAACCCATCACAGCCATTAATGTGCCTCCATTTGCAGCTTTTGAAGCAATGGCAGCAATCATAGTAAGTACTGATGAAAAGCCTAATGAACCCATTAAAACATTGAGTATAAATAATCCCATATCTTGTACAGGATTACCAAGTACTATGCTATAAACCAGCAAACAAACCATTCCTAAAAAAACCATCAAAATGGTATTATAGATAATTTTAGAAACAATCACTGCCTGCGGTGAATGTATAACATAATAATAAAGCTGTCGGTTTTTACTTTCGAGCATAAAACTTTTTGCCACAGCATTCATGGCAGTGAATAGCAAAACAATCCAAAAAATAGCATTCCAAGTAATAGGTGTTAGTTCTCCGCCCCTGAATTTAAAACTCATATAACAAACATATACAGTGCTTATTACATACAAAAGCATTCCATTAAGCGCAAATTTTTGTCGCCACTCAATGAGTAATTCTTTTTTTAGTAAAACCTGTATTTGTTTGGTAAATGTCATTAGCTTGTAAATTTACAATTAAAACTTATAAATCAATTTCTAAAATCAATCTAATTCCTATAATTTCTAAATCTGTAATTTTATTTTTTACCAAATCAAGCATTTCATCTTTGCAAGCTATATCCAACACACAATAATTTGAAGATTCCATATTCAACAATTTCAACTCAAATTGCTTTACCATTTTCATTGCTTCATTTAAATCAGCATAATCACACTGAATTCTAATATTTGTACTTGGAAAAACTTCTAATAATTCAGCCTTGCTCAAAGCATCGGCAGCTGCATCTTTGTATGCCGAAATCAATCCAGAAACGCCCAACTTTGTTCCTCCAAAATATCGAACCACAAATACAGCTACATTTTGTAAACCCAAAGAACGAATTTGATTTAAAATTGGCGTTCCTGCGGTGTGATTTGGTTCTCCATCATCATAAGTGCGTGTTTTTTCAGGATTTCCAGCCAAAATATAAGCGTAACAATGATGACGAGCATCAAAAAACTGTTTTTTCAAACCATCTTGAATAATTTTCACCTCATTTTCATTACTTACAGGATGTGCAAAAGCAATAAATTTACTTCCTTTTTCCTTGTAAAGTCCTTCTGTTGGAGCAACTATGGTATGAAATGAATTTGACAAAATATATTTATCCTTAACTAAGAACTTCAAAGGTATTCATTATTGAATGATTATAAAATGAGTTTAATCAATTATTAATTAAATTGAACCTACTATGTATTTCTCAGTATTTAATTTACATTATCTAAAGTTTTAAAACTTTTTTAATAACTTTACAAAAAAACCTCCCGATAAAACAATGAAAATAAAGCTATTACTACCTCTACTTATACTCTTTTATCAGATAGTTTTTGCACAAGCTCCACCAAAAGTTGAATTTAGAATTTTAGCTAGCAAAGGTAAAAACCTTGTTAATCACAAACATTATTCAACTGGACACAAACTTTACCCATCCGACCAAATTACAATTACCCAAGGAGGATACATTGGTTTAGTGCACAAATCAGGTAAAACATTTGAATTCAGAGAAGTAGGTTCATTTGCAGTATCAGATATTGCAGCGAAATTAGAAGAAAGTAACCACAACCGCCCTACCCGATTTTCAGATTTTGTTACCAATGAATTTACAAAAGATTCACATATTAAAATTGATAAATCTAAATTCAATAAAAAAGCAGCAGAAGAAACTGATTTACACAAAAAAGAAAAAATAGATTTATTACTTCCTGATTCTAAGGTAATTCAAACAGTTGAAGTACTATATGATACATTAATTATTTCATGGAAAAAACACGAAGCCAATACAAATATTCATGTTGCAAGTTTAATTAACTATAAAAACGAAGTTGCTTTTACTGCAGAAACTTCCGATACAAGTATAGCTTTAATTTGTGATGAAAAAATGTTTTTACAAGGAGAAACATTTACTTTAGAAATTATTATTAAAGATAAACCTGATAAAAAATTGGTACAACGTAAATTTATGATTGTACCACATGATAAATTCTCAATTTTACACGAAGAGGTTATAGATTTAAATCATAATATTCCTGAAGATAACGCACTTAACAACTATTTAAAAGCAGAATTTTATGCAAAAAATGGCTTATTTTTCGAAGCATTAAACCATTTTCAAAAAGCAGTAATTCTTGAAAAAGATGTACCCGATTATGTAATTGGATTCAATAATTACCTAGCAAGCTTTGGTTTGAATAACTTTATTGTTGAAACAAAAAAGCATTAAAAAAAGGTAGAGATGTGGCTTGCCACGTCTCTACCTTTTTTTAATGCTTTCAATACTTTTGTTTTTTATATTCACGTTGACAACGGTCCAAAACCTTATCAACCCTATAATTAAAATAATTTTTATTCAAACAAAAAACACAGCTCTACACAAAAACCTTATCATAAATCATTTCCAAGGAAATTTTAAAATCAATACTTGAAATTTGAAGTAAATCTGTTGGTAATGAATATTCTGATAATGACCAAACGCCTTCACTATTTTTTGCAAAACGTTCTATAAACATTTTTTCACTATCAATTAAAATATATTCAACCAAACTTGGTATTGAGCGATACAAAGTGAATTTTGTACCTTTATCATAATCCTTTGTTGATTTACTTAATATTTCAATGATAACTTTAGGATTTAATAATGTATCAAATTGATCATCAAGATATTGTTCATCATCACAAACTATAGAAATATCAGGGTAGGTATATAAAGTATTTATTGGAATATGTACTCTTAAATCACTTCCGTATGGAGTACATTTTTTTCCTTCTAAGAAGATTCCAATTCTAGCAAATATATTTCTAAAAACCCTATTATGAAACCTAGATGCACCAGACATTGCAAATACTTCTCCATTGAAATACTCGTGTTTATCTAAAGCTAAGCGCTCACTATCAAGGTATTCTTTTTGTGAAATAAATGGTTTTGTAAGTGCATTTCCCATTTTACATTATTTTGTAGTTATAAACAAAAGTAATATTTTGTATTTGTAATTCAAAAAACTTCTACTCTTTAAAATTCTTCACTAAACTCAGCCCGTTAACAGAAGTGTCATTTTGAATTGAATCTAATAACCATTCATTTTTCACTCTCACAAAATGAAGTATTTCTTCTACCTTCCCCGTTTTTTTTGAGCCTTCATTTACAACCCCTCCATAAGTATAATGTTCAGATATTGTTGCACTTACATAAGCACTGAATTTATCAAAATAATCATTTTTACTATTTTGAATACCAATAATTTCGACTGTATCAATTGAATGTATATTGATAAAGTTTACAATATTTTTATCAATTTGGCGAGATAAAATCAAATTGTTTCTTTCATAAAAATACTCTGTAATTAAATGAGATATAGACTCTAAATTTTGATTTTGCCATGCATTTTGAAATTCGGTAAATACAAGTTCTGTTACCTTAATTAATTTTTCTTTATCCCAAATCTTATCTTCTAAAGAACTTTCATTTAACAATTTATCAGCTTTGAAAGATTTATATTTAATGAATTTAACTGAAAAATAATAAATCACAAAAATTACTATAGCAATAAATATAAAAATTAATAATATGTGCATATTATCCCAAAAAGTCCATGTATTATAACCTCCTCTTCTTCCGCTGTAACCAAATCCTCCACCTCCAGATGAATGTCCGCCTCCACCACCGTGACCGCCACCACCACCTCCTCTAGCAACACTTTCAAAAGACATAAACATCAAAATGATGTTTGCACAAATTAAATAAAATCGATTTTTCATAAAATTTTCATTTTGTAGAGACGTGGCTTGCCACGTCTCATTTATAGCATAGACTTATTTATAAAACCAATGAAATATTGTTTGAACACCCACTATAATACTTACTAAAATCAATACTACTGTTGCTAAACAACCATATTTTAAAATTGAATTAGTTATTGAGGTTTGATTATATTTATCTTTATTATTCTCGCCATCATCTTCAAATTCTCTAAACTTGAAATTGTTAATGAATTCACTATTTTGATTATACCATTTTTGTTTATCTAAATTCAAAGGAATTGTTAAACCTTCTAATTTTTCATTTTCATCAATCATCAAACTTGTTTTAAGTAAATGATTTGCAAACAATAATAATCCATCTTTATTCCCAAATAAATTCAAATCTAAATCTTGCAATTGATGAGAATCCCAAAATTCTATTAATGCTGTGTTCGGATTTACAGAATTATCAATTGTCGAAATTATTTTTTCAATATCCTCGTTATTCATACTCGCTAACTTTTCTTCGCAAATTTCTCTAAAAAGCTATAAATCAACCTAACGCCAACGCCAGTACCATTTTTACCTCTGTAACTATCTGCAGCACCTCTGTTAAATGACGGTCCAGCAATATCTAAATGAATCCAAGGGTAAGTTGTAAAATGCTCCAAAAATTTGGCTGCTGTTATTGCTCCTCCACCATTTGAACCTCCAAGATTCTTAATATCTGCAATATCTGATTCTATTTCTTTGGTATATTCATCCCAAAGAGGCAATTCTACCAAACGCTCATTTACCTCAAAACCTGTTTCAACTAACAATTCTTTTGTTTCTTTAGTAGCTGTTGCACACATTACAGAACCGTATTTTCCAATTGCCATAAACGCTGCACCAGTCAAAGTTGCCAAATCTATCACTAATTCAGGCTCATATTTTTGAGCAAAAGCCAAGGCATCGGCTAAAATAACCCTTCCCTCTGCATCTGTATTCAAAATTTCAACGGTTGTGCCATCCATTATTGTAATCACATCACCTGGAGTAATCGCATTTCCATCAGGGCGGTTGTCAGTAGCAGGTACCAAACCAATAACATGAATTGGCAATTTATTTTTTGCTATGGCATAAATTGCTCCTGCCACAGCAGCACTTCCTGCCATGTCTGATTTCATCAAATCCATTGAGTTTGTGGTATCTTTTAACGACAAACCACCTGTATCATACACAACTCCTTTTCCTACCAAAACTATTGGTTTTGAATTACTTGCATTATCAGGTTTGTATTCCATTACAGTAAAAGTTGGTGGGTCTATCGAACCAGCATTGATTGCCAATAATCCGCCCATTTTCAAACTCTGAATTTTAGATTTATGAAAAACCTCTACATCAAATCCAGCTTCTTGTCCCATTTTTTCAAATGCTTCGCTCAACTGAACTGCATTTAGTGAAATTACTGGTTCGTTTACCAAATCTCTTGCTTTAAAAACTCCTTCAGCTACATTTTGTAATGAATCTAATTTGCTATATTCTAAGTTATTAGAAAGTATTGTAGCTGATTTTAATGCAAACGTTTTAGGTTTTGATTTATATTTATCAAATGAATAATTACTTAAAATCAAGCCTTCAATTATTGGCAATAAAACTTCTTCTTTTTCAACAGTTGCATTACAAATTTGAACTTCAAATAATTGTTCGGCTTTCAATAATTGCAATATATCAAAGCCTTTTTTTCTCAACGATTCACTTTTATGTGCCTCTGATTTTTGTTCTTTCAAAACTAAAAACAGTAACAAATTTCCATTTTTGTTAAAAGAAATTAATTCATTTCCCGAATTAAATAACTTTTCAAAACGCTCAACATCGTTTTTTTCAGTTAAAAACTTACTTATTTCTTCAATTTTATTCATTAAAACAGCAATTGCAACATTATTTGCAATACTTTCTATCGATTTGATGATAAGCTCCATTATTATTATGTTATTTTTGCACTGCAATTTAGCAAAATATTAATTTTAAGGTTTAGATGTCAAAATTAAAAGCCAAAAAGACTTTCGTTAAAAACTTTTCTACAGCCGATACCAATGTAAAAGCAAAAAAACATTTGGGTCAACATTTCTTGTTAGACCAAAATATTGCTTTTGATATTGCTGATTTAATGAGCAATCATGGAGGGTATGATAAAGTGTTAGAGATTGGTCCGGGTACTGGTGTATTGACTCAATATTTAATTCAAAACAAAAATTTTGAAACTTGGGTTGTTGATATAGATAAAGAGTCGATTGCATATTTAAGAAAACATAAAACTTTTTCTCAACTTGGAAAAAGAATTTTGGAAGAAGATTTCTTGAAAAAAGATTGGACAGAAGTATTTAAAGGCGAAAAAATTGGCATTGTTGGAAATTTCCCTTATAACATTTCATCATTAATATTTTTCAAAATTTTGGAAGATATGCTTGATTACGTTCCAGAAGTGGTGTGTATGTTGCAAAAAGAAGTTGCCGAACGATTGGCTTCGGGACCAGGAAATAAAGATTACGGTATTTTGAGTGTGTTTTTACAAGTTTGGTTTGATATAGAATATTGCTTTACAGTGCATGAGCATGTTTTTGATCCGCCTCCAAAAGTAAAATCGGGTGTAATTCGTTTGCGAAGAAACAATAGAACTGAATTACCATGCGACCCTGTTTTATTTAAAAAAGTAGTAAAAACTGCCTTTACAAACCGCAGAAAAACGTTGAGAAATACAATTAAACCTCTTAACTTAGGGCCTGATTTTGCATTGGATGAAAAATTCGACAAACGTGCAGAAGAGCTTGGCGTTGAAGAGTTTATTCAATTAACCTTAGATGTTGATGCTTATTTGAAGAAATAGATTTTAGATATTAGATTATAGATATTAGATTTTAGAAAAATAGAGTTTAATCTAAATCTAAATCTAAAGTCTTTTGTCTTAAGTCTAAAATCTCTAATCTATTAATTTTTAATTACTAATTATTAATTATTTACAACATGGCATTTGAAATAAGTACCGATTTAATAAATACTATTTCTCAAAGCATAAATGAAAAAAAAGATGATTATATCAAATCAACTTTTGATGATTTATATGCTGCTGATGCTTCATTATTGCTTTACGAACTAGATACAGAGCAATGTAAATATGTTATTGAATTATTAGATGTTGATTTTTCGGCTGAAATTATCAGTTTTGTTGATGCTGATACTCGTAAAGAATTTTTGAAAAATTTCAATTCTGAACAAATATCAAGTTTTTTAAAGTTCATTGAATCTGATGACTGTGCTGATATTTTAAATGAGTTACCTATCCGTACTCGTGAAGAAGCCTTAGCATACATAGAAAAAGATAACAAAGAAAAAGCATTACATATCACCGACTTATTACGCTACGAAGAAGATGTAGCGGGTGGTTTGATGGCAAAAGAGTTAATCAAAATCAATATAAACCGCAAAGTAACACAGTGTATCGAGGAAATTCGTCGACAAACAGAAAAGGTTGATAAATGTTACTCAGTATATGTTATTGATAATGAGGAAAAATTACTTGGTAGAGTTTCGTTAAAGAAAATTGTACTTGCCAATGAAAATGCCATTATCAGAGATATTTATGAATCTGATATCATTTCAGTTGAGTCATATACCGAAGCCGAAGAAGTAGCAGGTATTATGCAAAAATACGATTTGGAGGCAGTACCAGTTGTAAACATGCAAGGTAAATTACTTGGTAGAATCACTGTTGATGATATCATGGACTTTATTACCGAGCAAAACGAATTAGATATCCAAGCAATGACGGGTATCTCGGAAAGTGTTGAAGAGGATGATAGTATTTGGATGTTAACCCGTGCACGTTTACCTTGGTTACTAATTGGGATGATTGGAGGTATGTTAGGGGCAACTTTCATGGGTGGTTTCGAAGGGCAATTAGCTGTAATCCCTGCTCTTGCGTTTTTTATACCATTAATTACAGCAACAGGTGGCAATGTTGGTGTACAATCATCATCGCTTGTAGTTCAAACACTTGCTGATACCAATGCCATCAATGATTTTAGTAACTGGATGCGTTTTACAAAAGTGCTTGCAGTTGCAATTATCAACGGAATAGTAATTTCAGGTTGTGTTTTTGGATTTAATATGCTCGTTGGCAATGATTTTAAATTAGCTACAGTAGTATCATTAGCATTATTTTCGGTAGTAATATTAGCTTCATTTCTTGGTACTGTAACTCCACTAATTTTAGATAAATTCGGTGTAAATCCAGCTTTAGCATCAGGGCCATTCATAACTACAGCCAACGATTTATTAGGCTTGGCTGTATATTTCAGTTTGGCAAATTTCTTATATCAATTGTAGTAGAGAGTACAAAGTACAGAGTATATAAATTATACTCTAACACTAGTACTCTTTACTCAGTACTAAATAAAAAACATGAAAATACTAATCATAGATAAAGTTCACGAAGCGTTAATTAAATTGTTAACAGAACATAATATTGAATGCACTTATCTACCAGAAATTTCAGCACATGAAGTAGGAGAAAAACTTCATGGTTATAATGGATTAGTTTTAAGAAGTAAATTACGTTTAACATCAACGTTTTTAAGCCAATATACTGAATTACGATTCATTGCCAGAGCAGGTGCAGGTGTTGACGAAATTGATGAAGAATTTTTAAAAGAAAAAAACATTACACTTTTAAATGCTCCAGAAGGAAATAGAGATGCTGTTGGTGAACACACAATAGCAATGTTGCTTTGTTTAATGAATAAGCTAATTGTAGCAGACAAAGAAGTAAAAAACTTAATCTGGCATAGAGAAGCAAACAGAGGTTTTGAACTTGGAGAATTAACTGTTGGCATTATTGGTTATGGTAACATGGGCAAATCATTTGCCAAAAGATTATCAGGTTTTGGTTGCAAAGTAATAGCTTACGATAAATACAAAACCAACTTTTCTGATGAGTTTGCCCAAGAAGTTACTCTGGAACAACTTCAAAAAGAGGCCGATGTAGTAAGCTTACATGTTCCATTAACCAATGATTCAAAAAATATGTGTAATGATGCATTTTGGAATGCATTTGCAAAACCAGTTTGGTTTATTAATACAGCAAGAGGTGAAGTAGCTATGATGGAACCTGTATTAAAAGCTTTACAAGGGAAAAAAATACTAGGAGCTGCACTTGATGTTCTTGAAAATGAGCGACTAAGTACATTATCTGAAAATCAAACAAAACTATTTAAACAGTTAGCGTCACTACCAAATGTAATTATGAGCCCACATGTGGCAGGTTGGTCAGTTGAATCATATCGCAAAATAAGTACTGTACTTGCTGCTAAAATCATTGATTTAACAAAAAAATAATTTTTTATATTACCCCAAATTATATTTAAAATATAATTTTACTTTGGGCAATATCCCTATTTATATTAACTTCACGTTTTAGAGTTTATTATAAATAATATTAGCTCTTTTTATAAGCAAAAATAAACAATACGAATGGCACAAAAAGTACATTTCATTGCAATAGGTGGAAGCGCAATGCATAATTTAGCATTAGCATTGCATAATAAAGGTTTAGAAGTAACAGGCTCTGATGATGAAATATTTGAACCATCACGTACTCGTTTAGAAAATAAAGGAATCCTACCTCAATCACTTGGTTGGTTTCCTGAAAAAATTACAACAAATTTAGATGCTGTAATTTTAGGAATGCATGCAAGAACTGATAATCCTGAATTACTTAAAGCACAAGAATTAGGTATCCCTATTTTTTCATATCCTGAATTTGTATATAATCAAAGTATTAATAAACAACGTATTGTAATAGCAGGAAGTCATGGTAAAACAACCATCACTTCTATGATTATTCATGTTTTAAGTTATTGGAATAAATCATTTAATTACCTAGTTGGTGCTCAATTAGAAGGTTTTGACACAATGGTTAAACTTTCGGATGCGCCAATAATCATTATTGAAGGCGACGAATACCTATCATCTCCAATTGATAGAAGACCAAAATTTGTTCATTATCAACATCATATAGGAGTAATTTCAGGTATTGCTTGGGATCATATCAATGTATTCCCAACATTTGAAGAATATAGAAATCAGTTTGAAATGTTTGCTGTTGCAACACCAAAATCTGGAACATTAATTTATTCAGAAGATGATGCAGAAGTAAAAGCTATTGGAGATAAACAACAAGGTGATATCACAAAAACGCCTTATGCAACACATAAATTTGTAATTAAAAATAATCAAACATATTTAATTGATAAATCTAATAAAGAGCATAGTATACAGGTATTTGGAGAACATAATCTCAAAAATATCAATGCAGCTCTTAATGTTTGTTTACATGTTGGGATAAAAGAAGACCAATTTTATAAAGCAATTTCAACATTTAAAGGTGCGGCAAACAGATTACAATTATTAGCAGAAAATGCAACTTCAAAAGTATATAAAGATTTCGCTCATTCACCTTCTAAGTTAAAAGCTACGGTTGAAGCAGTTAAAAATCAGTTCCCTAGTAGAAAATTAGTTGCGTTCCTAGAGCTTCATACTTTTAGTAGTTTAAATAAAGCATTTTTATCCCAATATAAAGATACAATAAATGCTGCTGACGAAGCTTATGTTTACTTCAATCCAGCAACTATTGAACACAAAAAACTAGAACCAATTACAAAAGAAGAAGTTAAAACTGCATTTAATAATGTCAATTTAACAGTTTTATCAAATAGTGCTGAAGTAAAATCAATTATACAATCAAAAACTCCACTGAATAATACTTCGTTATTATTGATGAGTTCAGGAAATTTTGATGGATTACAATTAGCAACATTAGCACAAGAACTTATTTAACATGAATTTAAAATTACGCAAACCTTTAGCTTTCTTCGATTTAGAAACCACAGGAATTAGTATTACTAATGATAGAATTGTAGAAATTGCTATTTTGAAACTTCATCCAAATGGAGAAAAGGAAAGCAAATGTATGCGTATTAATCCTGGCAGACCAATTCCAATTGAGTCGAGTTTAATTCATGGTATATATGATGAAGATGTAAAAGATGCTCCAAAGTTTGCTCAAATTGCCAAAAGTTTGGCTCAATTTTTAGAAGGCACAGATTTAGGTGGTTTCAATATTGTAAAATTTGATGTTCCAATGTTAGTAGAAGAATTATTAAGAGCAAATGTAGATTTCGATTTAAAAAACAGAAATCTTATTGATGCTCAAAAAATATTTCATCTCATGGAACCTCGTACCTTAAGTGCAGCTTATAAATTTTACTGTGGTAAAGATTTAGAAAATGCACACAGTGCAGATGCTGATACACAAGCAACTTATGAAGTATTTGAGGCACAAATCGCTAGATACGAAAATCAAGTAATTATCGATAAAACAACAGGAAAAGAAATTATTCCTGTTAAAAATGACATGTCTGAACTTCATAAATTAACCTTATCAAACATGGTTGATTTAGCTGGCAGAATAGTTTATAATAAGTCAAATGTTCCTGTTATTAATTTTGGAAAATACAAAGATGTACCAGTTGCAGATGTATTAAAAAAAGACTTAAATTATTATGATTGGATAATGAAAGGAGATTTCCCTTTAGATACCAAAAGAAAATTCACTGAATTAAAATTGCAATTATTATCTAATAAATAATAACCATTTTAATTCATAATCGTACAAAACATCACTATATTGCATATAAAAGTTGCAATATTTACTTATTATTTGATAAAATGACAGAATTGTTTTTTTATTAAGTATTTAATTATTATGTTCGCAAATAAAATTAAGACACTGTTTTAATTACTTTAAAAAAACTATGAGAAGATACTTTATCTCTGCTGCTGCTTTAGCTTCAATATTGCTTACAGGTTGTTCACTTGCACAAATGATTAAATTGGCAAAACAACAACAAATAACTGTTACTCCATCGCCTTTAGAGGTACATGCTGACTCTGTTAGATTCGAGATTTCAGCGCTTTTACCACTAAAAATGTTGAAAACCAATAAGGTTTATACCGTAACTCCTTATTATCAAGCTGCAGGAGGCGAGAAAGTTCAATTAGGAACTATTGAATTCAAAGCAGTTGATTTCCCAAATAGCAAAACCGAGCAACCAAAATTAGCTCGTACTTTTACTTTTGCTTACAACAAAGACCTTAAAAAAGGCAAATTAATGTTGGGAGGAGTAGCTTCAAATGCTGCTGGAACAAAATCTAAATCTCTTCCTATGGATTTAGAAATTGCAGAAGGCTTAATTACTACTTCAGAGTTAGTAAAACCAGTTTATCCTGTTGCTTATGCCGCACACGGATATGATAACAGAGAGGAATTAGTACCAACAAATGTTGATTTCTTCTTTGAAAAAGGCAAATCAGATTTACGTAAATCTGAAAAAACAGGAACTAACGGTAAATTCTTCGAAAAATTCGTTTCTGCTAAAAACGTAACTAGAGTTGTAACAATTACAGGTTCTCACTCACCAGAAGGTGCTGAGGTTGTAAATGCTGGTTTATCTGATAATCGTTCTAAAGTAATTGAAAAATACTACAGAGAAATGATGAAGAAATACAATTATGCTAAAAAAGCAGATTCTATTTCTTTCGTTACTAAAGCTGTAGTTCAAGATTGGACAAGCTTCCGTAATTTACTTTCTGCTAACACTAAATTATCAGAAGTAGAGAAAGCTGAAATTAATGCAATTATTGATGGTGCTGGAACTTTTGTTGAAAAAGAAAAACAAATCCAGAAACTTAAATCATACAAAGTTTTATTAAAAGAAATTTACCCAGTTCTTCGTACAGCTAAAACTGATATTTTAACTGTTAAGAAAAAGAAAACTGATGCACAAATTTCTATTTTAGCAAGTAAAGTAGTGAAAGAAGAAGTTAAAGCAGATTCAATCACTGAAGCTGAATTATTATATGCAGCTACTTTAACTCCTGACTTAAACGAAAAAGCAAATATTTACATTGCTTCTTCTAAAAAAGTGGATAGCTGGCAAGCACACACCAATTTAGGTGCAACTTATGTTGAATTAGCTAAAAACTCTTCAGACCCAGCAGTTAAGAAAGATTTCTTAGACAAAGCTATCAATCAATTCCAAATCTCTAACGCTAAAATTGATAAAGCTGAAACTTACTTAAACTTAGGTACTGCTTTATTATTAAAAGGTGATATTGTTAAATCTTTAGAGGCTTTAAACAATGCTGCAAGATTAACTTCTGATGCTGAGTTGAAAAAGTCTTTAAACTCAATCAAAGGTGTACTTGAAATTGAAACAGCTAAATATAGAGATGCTAACTTAAGCTTAGAAAACTCTGTAGAAAGCCCAATCAACAAATACAACAAAGGTTTAGCTTTATTATTAAATAAAGATTTAGAAAATGCTAAAAAAGCATTTGACGAAGCTATCCTTGCTGACGGAACTAATGCATTAGCATATTACTGTGCTGCTGTAACTGCTGCTCGTCAACAAAACATTGATTTCCTTGCACAAAGATTAGCTAAAGCTGTTCAATTAGATTCTAACTTAAAAGGTAGAGCTGTTGAAGATTTAGAGTTCAAAGCTTACTGGAGCAACGAAAGTTTCAAAAATGCATTGAAATAATCGAAACATAAATCATAAAAAAGATAAGCTCGGCAAATTGTCGAGCTTATTTTTTTTGACTTTACTTTTTTTTTAATTTACTTTTTATAATTTTACATTATCGATTCTAAATTATTATCATGAGAGAAATACAATTCAGAGAAGCGCTCAGAGAGGCTATGCAAGAAGAAATGAGACGTGACCAAAACGTTTTCTTGATGGGCGAAGAAGTAGCTGAATATAATGGCGCATACAAAGTGAGCCAAGGTATGTTAGACGAATTTGGAGCTAAACGTGTTATTGACACCCCAATTGCTGAGCTTGGTTTTGCAGGTATTGGTGTTGGTGCAGCAATGAACGATTTAAGACCAATTATCGAATTTATGACTTTTAACTTTTCGCTTGTTGCAATTGACCAAGTGATAAATGGTGCTGCTAAAATCATGTCTATGTCTGGTGGACAATATACTGCACCTATCGTATTTAGAGGTCCAACAGGTAATGCAGGTCAATTAGGCTCGCAACACTCTCAAAACTTTGAAAACTGGTATGCAAACTGCCCAGGTTTAAAAGTTGTTGTTCCATCTAACCCTTATGATGCAAAAGGATTATTAAAAGCTTCTATCAGAGACAATGACCCAACTATTTTCATGGAGTCAGAGTTAATGTATGGCGATAAAGGTCCAGTTCCAGAAGGTGAATACATTATTCCAATTGGAGTTGCTGATGTTAAGAGAGAAGGTAAAGATATTACTATTGTATCTTTTGGTAAATTAATGAAAACAGCCTTACAAGCTGCTGAAGAGTTAGCTAAAGAAGGTATCTCTGCTGAAGTGATAGATTTACGTACTGTTCGCCCAATTGATTATGCTTGTGTTGTTAACTCGGTTAAAAAAACAAACAGATTAGTTGTTGTTGAAGAAGCTTGGCCATTGGCATCTATTTCTAGTGAAATTGCTTATCATGTTCAAAGCAATGCATTTGATTATCTTGATGCTCCTGTTAAAAGAGTAACAAGTAGAGATTTACCTCTTCCTTATGCTCCAACATTGATTAAAGAAATTTTACCAAGTTTAGAAAGAACATTAGAAGCTTGTAAAGCTGTTCTTTATAGAAAATAGTCAATGATATATTTAAATTCAAAATAGCTGCTCTAGGGTGGCTATTTTTGTTTTATTCCAACAATAACCAAACACTGAATACTTATGGGAACCTCTGTTATTATTACTTTACTCCTATTAGTTGCAATAGCTTACTATTTTTACAATAAAACCAATTATTTCAAATCAGAACCCAAAAACTTAACGATTGACGATAAATTCAACATTAAAAAACAAGAAAGAGAAAAAGAGTTAAATAAACTTTTGGATAAAATTTCAGCTTCTGGAATGGATAGTCTTTCTCAAAAAGAAAAAGATAGACTAAAGGAATTGTCGAGATAATATTTTTTTTAAAGTTTAGGGTTAAGGGTTAAGGGTTGAGGAGTTAAGTGTTGATGAGTTTAGTATATTATAGAGTTTTAGAAATTATATCTTAATTAAATATATATTCTTAAATGTATTATCTAAATACTATAATCTTAAAAATGGGCTATACCTATTTATTTGATATGTTGCCCTTTCATAGCTAATGCTAATTGTATTTATTAAATAGACCAGCGAAAACTCACACTTCGGCTACGCTCAGTGACCGTACTTCGACTATGCTCAGCATACAATTTTCGAGTTTGAGCTATTCGAAAAATAGCGATTACGGTGGTTGAGAGTAGTCGAAACCATGGTAAATGCTATTTTTCGTTGTAACATTATAGGACTAAATTCATATTATAATTGGTATAATCAAAAATAGTATTGCACAAAACTAAAAATCCTCTCAAAACTTAATTTAAGAGGATTTTTAATTATTTCAAAAAGCTATAGTCTAAAATCTATAATCTTCAATCTAAATTCTTAAATATCAACTTTTGCGTAACGAGCATTTTTCTCAATAAAATCTCTACGAGGAGCAACTTCGTCACCCATTAACATTGAGAATAATTGATCTGCTGCTGCAGCTGATTCAATGGTAACCACTTTTAAACTTCTGTGTTCAGGGTTCATAGTTGTTTGCCATAATTGCTCAGGGTTCATCTCTCCAAGACCTTTGTAACGTTGTACCCCAACTGAATCTTCTTTACCGTCTTTTGCAATTTCTCTAATAGCACGCTCACGATCAGCTTCTGTCCAACAGTAACGTTCCTCCTTACCTTTTTTCACTAAATAAAGTGGTGGTTGAGCAATATATAAATATCCATTTTCAATTAATGAACGCATATATCTGAAGAAGAAAGTTAAAATTAAGGTACGAATGTGGCTACCGTCAACGTCCGCATCCGTCATAATTACAATTTTATGATAACGCAATTTCTCCATATTCAATGCTTTATCATCATCAGGAGTACCAAAACTAACCCCTAAAGCTGTAATCATGTTTTTAATCTCATCGTTCTCGTAGATTTTATGCTCTTGGGCTTTTTCTACGTTCAAGATTTTACCTCTCAATGGTAAAATTGCTTGATATGCACGATTACGACCTTGTTTTGCAGAACCACCTGCAGAGTCCCCTTCCACAAGGTATAACTCGCAAATATGTGGGTCAGATTCAGAACAGTCAGCAAGTTTTCCTGGCAAACCAGAACCTCCCATTACCGTTTTACGCTGAACCATTTCTCTGGCTTTTTTAGCAGCATAACGTGCTTGTGCAGCTAATACTACTTTACCAATGATTTGCTTCGCTTCCTTAGGATTTTCCTCTAAAAAGTTATTTAACATCTCACCTACTACTACATCAACAGCACCCATTACATCTGAGTTACCTAATTTAGTTTTGGTTTGACCTTCAAATTGTGGTTCAGCAACCTTAACTGAAATTATTGCGGTTAACCCTTCTCTAAAGTCATCCCCAGTGATTTCAATTTTTAATTTATCTAACATCCCCGACTTATCAGCATACGCTTTTAAAGTACGAGTCAATGCTCTTCTAAAACCTGCTACGTGTGTACCTCCTTCTAATGTATTGATATTGTTTACATAAGAAAATACATTCTCTGAATATGAATTATTATATAACAATGCAACCTCAACAGGAATTGGAGGTTTTTCAGAAGTCATATAAAGTGGCTCTGGAATTAATTTTTCTCTAGAACTATCTAAAAAAGTAACAAATTCTCTTAAACCTCCTTCTGAATAAAACTCTTCATACAAAGGTTTTCCTTCATTGTCTTTTTCACGATGGTCTGTTAAGGTAATTCTTAATCTTTTATTTAAGAATGAAAGTTCTCTTAAACGAGTTGCAACAGTTTCGTATTTAAATACTGTTTCTGTAAAAATTTCAGCATCAGGTTTAAAATGAACAATTGTTCCAGTTATATCAGTAGTTCCAATTTCTCTTACTGAATATTGAGGAATACCTCTTGCATATTCTTGTTCATATATTTTTCCATCTTTACTATGAACAGTTACATGCATTGGTACTGATAATGCATTCACACAGGAAACACCTACACCGTGTAAACCTCCTGAAACTTTATAAGTATCTTTATCAAATTTACCACCAGCATGTAATACAGTCATTACAACCTCAAGTGCTGATTTTTTTTCTTTGCTATGCATCCCTGTAGGAATACCACGACCATTATCTATTACTCGTATAGAATTATCTTCTAATATATGTACTTGTATTAAATTACAGTGTCCAGCTAAAGCCTCATCAACAGAGTTATCTACTACTTCCCAAATAAGGTGGTGCAAACCTTTTATTCCAATATCACCGATATACATAGCAGGTCGCTTTCGCACTGCTTCTAAACCTTCTAATACCTGTATACTGTCGGCTGAATAATCTTTTGCTATTGTTTCGTCTTCGATATTTTCGCTCATAAATAAATAATGATAGTTTGTAAAAATAAGCATTTTTTAGCAATATTTAGCTATTAAAAAAAGCTTTTTTACTTCAATTTAGTATAATTTCAATAAAAAAATAGTTTTTTAAACTCATTAGATATATAATTGTAATTATCAATTCCATTTATAAACAATATAATTTGGGTTGATATTTCATTAAACTATTGAAATAACAACAAGCTACATTTTATCAATTTTAAATAATTATTTGAAAAAAAACAGACTGTTTACATATAAAAAATAGTTATTTTTGTATTCTAACGTATTTATAAAACATGAAAAAATCGATCTTAATAATTGCTATTGCTTTCAATTTATTTGCTTGTAATAAACCAGCTGAATTAAAAGGTTTTGATATGAAACGTTGGCAAGAAGACAAAAATGGTTGCAACAATTACAGAAGCACACAAGCTGCAAATGTTATGTCGCAAAAAGACAAATTAATTGGATTAAGTCAAGAAGAAGTAAAACTAACACTTGGCGCTTTTGATAGAAACGAATTAATGGAACGTGGGCAAAAGCAATTAGTATATTTTGTAAGCAGTGGCGAACAATGTGATGGAGATACCACCTTTAAAAAAGGAACTGCGCTATATTTACGTTTCGATGCACTCAATAATTTGTATGAAATAACAATGAGATAAGACTCTATTTATGAACATTTTTAATCAAATTAAGCTAATTGAATTTGGCATTATTCCAATATTTCTGTTTTGTACAATTTGTGGTTTTATAATTTCTATCATTGTATTATTTAACCGAATTTATGGTAAAATATTCCCTAAATCTCATTTTAGAATATCAAAATATTGGGCCTTAGGAATATCAATTTTATTAATAATTGCATTAATTTCTGTGATATTAAAATATCATTTTTTCATCTAAGAACTATCATTATTTAAATTTAGTTATATTTTTGAGCAGAAAGGTTTAAAAAATAACATTAAGTAAAAGGTATTTAGACGGTTTTGTAATAGAAATCCAAGCATAGATTCTAAGTAGTACACCTATAAAATGCTAGATATGTTGTAAAATCGGCAAGATGCATTAAAGATATAATCCTTAATTGTAGTAAATGGTTTTATTAACATCAGTTTATGTGGATTGCAAATCCACAGGTAAGGATTCGAAATTGCAAATTTCGTATAGCCAAACTATCTTGCTGTTGTGTAAGTCTTTAGGGAAGAACTCGAGGAGCGGAGCAAGTCCATATAGTCCAATTAAAGTGCTAGATTTGTTGTAAAAAACGGCAAGATGCCTCAAAGATAACTGTCACTCGGCAGGAGCCGAGCGACTGCGGAAGAATGTACTATGCAACTTGTAGAAAGTACTGCTCATCAAGGTTTGGGTGTTGTAGGTATGTCACATAGTGGTTCAGTAGCACAATGGAAAGCTTACTACGGAACTTCATCTAATGTACCCAATAATTTATTCTATCAACAATAAGAATTATGAGAGTATTTACAGTGTTACCGAAAGTCCAAGATTTTGAATTGGATTTGGTTGAAAAAATAATAGAAGACAGAATCCCTAAAGCAGTTCGAGATTATATTAAAATCTATGGAGGGAATATGATTAAAGAGAAATATTTTTTCGATAGTTCTGGTTTAGAGTGGGAATTATCTCATTTTAATTTATTCAAAGATTTACATGGATTAACCCAAGAATTTCTCCAAGAGTACCATCGTAAATTAGTGCCTTTCGCATATGATCCTGGCGGATGGCATTTTTGTTTGAGTTTTGATGCAGATACTTATGGTAAGATAATCATCAATCGTTGGACAGACCATTTACCCGAAGAACAATTTTTGGTAATTGCAGATAGCTTTGAGGAGTTTATCAATGGTTTGCAAACTGAAGAAAATATCTAAAATAGAAACTTTTTACCTTTGTTGGTGTTCCAAGAGCTACCGCCGCCCTTGTTGGTCTTATGTCCGCTCCCCTCAGTCGCTCGGCTCCAGCCGAGTGACACTTATGATAAAGGCATCTTGCCGATTTATAAAATAACCACGTGCTCGTCGGGATTTGCAATCCCGATGCCGTATCCAAGGATTTTTAATCCTTAATAGTAGCAAATGGTTTTATTATCTACTGTTTATTTGGATTGCAAATCCACACATAAGGATTCGAAATTACAAATGTCGAATAGCCACAGTATCTTGCGGTTGTATAAGTAGTTAGGGAAGAACTAGAAGAGCTGAAGTTACAGCTGTTAAAAAATAATTTTTAAAAAATATTAAAATCACTATTTCCCTAAAAACAAAACGAGACACTAAAAATAATTTAGAGTCTCGTTTTGTGCTAATTATTAATTAATAATTAGTAATTAATATCACTTCCCACCAATAGTAACTTTTCTACAAGGATCAAATTCTTTTAAATCCTTGAATAAGTGTTTCTCAGCTTCTTCTTCGGCTTTAGCAGCTAAAGCTGGGTCTTTTTCAACTTTGGTTACCCTAACTTCTGTACGTCTGTTTTTCTGATGTTCTTCATCGGTACATTTAACATTGTTTTTACAACGATTCAGTAATTTAGTTTCTCCATAACCTTTTGCTGTAATTCTAGCTCTGTCTATTCCGTTTTGAACTACATAGTTTACTGCTGAAGTTGCACGTCTTTGCGATAAGTCATGGTTATATTTATCACCACCACGAGCATCGGTATGCGAACCTAACTCTACTTGAATTTCTGGATATTCTTGTAAGAAAGCAATCAAACGGTCTAACACAATTGCTGCATCTGCACGGATATTGTCTTTGTTATAATCGTAATATAGGTCTTTAATTTCGAATGTTTTATTAACCTGTATTTTGCTCAACTTTAAAGGCTCTGTGTTTTTGTTACCTTTTGGTTTTACAACATTAATTTGCTGACAATCTGAAAAATAGCCATCATGTACTGCTTTGGTGATATATTGCGTTTTGTGTTTTGCAGGGAAACTATATTTACCATTTGCATCTGTTTTATGTGTTGTAAATGTGCCTTTTGATGCATCATACACATGTACTTTTACATTTGATAATGGTTTATTTGTTGCTGCATCAA
>JBEEOW010000021.1:0-75730 GCA_041191405.1 Bacteroidota bacterium | reverse complement strand
ATTAAAAAGAGAGTTTTCTGTTTAGGAAAATTAATTTTGAAAATATTTTTATCAAAGAACTTAATATAAAATTAACTTCTTACTTTCCTATTTTTATTTTCCCCCAGCAATTACTTTTTTTGAACTAAAAATCATATTTTTACATAAATAATTTTCGAAGAAATATGAAAAAAGTAATTGTTTTATTGGTTGTGGCATTTGTTAGTTTTACAAATGTTATGGGGCAAACCGCTGATGAGTATTTTCAAAAAGGAAATGAAAAACTTAAAACCGGTGATAAACAAGGTGCTTTACTGGATTTAAATGCTGCTATTAAAGCAAATGCTCATTTTTTAAATGCTTTTTTGTTAAGAGCTCAGGTTAAGTCTGAATTAGCTGATTTTAAAGGAGCTTTACTAGATTACAATAAAGCGGTAAGTATTGATATTAAGCATGTTGAATCTTATATTCATAGAGCGGAACTTAAATCCAAAATGGATGATTTAAAAGGTGCTATTCTAGATTATAACAAAGCGATTGAACTAGCTCCTACAAATGCTTTGGGATATTTAGGTAGGGCTTTAGTGAAGCTTAAACAAGCAGATTTCCCATCTGCAATTGCTGATTATAACAAGTTAATTGAGCAAAATAGTGCTAGTGCAGAATACTTTAATTTAAGGGGTTTAGCCAAAAAACGTGCAAATGATTTACCTGGTGCTACTGCCGATTTTTCAAAAGCTATTGAATTAAATCCAAGTTTTGGCGAAGCTTATGTAAATAGAGCAAATGTTAAAGCTTTAAATAAATATTATAAAGATGCATTGAAAGATTATGCAAAAGCGATTGAAATTAACCCAAATGACGCTGCTGCTTATAACCGTAGAGCGTTGAGTAAAGTTGAGCAAGGCGAAATTAAAGATGCCTTAACCGACTTTAATAAAGCTATTGAGATTAATCCTAAAGAAACAATTTATTATTACAATAGAGCTATTGCAAAACGAGATTTTAAAGATTTAGTGGGAGCAATAGCTGATTTTGGAAAAGTAATTGAGTTAAATCCCAATGATGTTGATGCGTATTACAGTAGAGCGGTTGCAAAATCTTCATTAGAGGATTACAAAGGAGCAATTGAAGATTATACAAAAGTGATTCAATTAGAGCCAAGTAATGGATATGCATTTAGCAATAGAGCAGCTGCAAAAAGTAAAATAAAAGATTATGAAGGAGCAATTGCTGATTATACATCTGTGTTAGAAATTGCACCAAACTCTGCTACAGCTTACACAAACAGAGCAAATGTTAAACAAAGAGCTGGTGATACATCTGGCGCTTGTGCTGATTGGACAAAAGCTAAAAAATTAGGAGATACAAGTGCTGCTGATAAGTTAACCCAGTTTTGCGGTCCACACGGAAGGATTTATTAAATATATCCCATTAGTTTATAGGTGATTACACCCAATAATTCGTGGATTAATATTTCCCATTTGTGAAATGCACTTGAACTTGGTGCTAAGTTTGCAACTAAAAATAGTTTGTCGCTAGTTAAAAAATCTACAGTAAATGTATCAAATTTAAAACCTTGTTTAGCAAAACACATTTGAGATCTACGTCCATGAAAAGCTGAAGTAATTAATAAAACTTTTTCAGTTGGTGATATTTTTTCTATAAATGGCTTAGATAATTTTGCGTTTTCGTAAGTGTTTTTGGCAAATTTTTCCATAATGATTACAGAATCGGGCACACCAGAAAGTAAAAAAACATTTCTTAACTGTTCAGCTTCATTTATTCTTTTACCATCAAATTTAACTTCACCTCCTGTAATTAGTATTTTATCTATTAATTTTTTCTTGTACAATAAAACTGTATGCATCACTCTATCAGCACCTCTAGCAAAATATACTCTATCAAATGGTTCTTTTGAGTAATTTGTAACACCAGTTAATACAACTGCAAGTTTGTGATGTTTAACTTCTTTTAGTGGTGTAACTGCAATTTCCCAAGCTTTTAAACACGAATCTGCAACATAATTATTGGTAAATAGGTAATAAAAAACAAATAAACCCCAAAGCCATTTTTTTGTTTTGCCTTGTGTTTTGATTGCTGCATAAAGCAACCCAACTGCCAATAAAAATGTTGGCATTAGTATGTAATAGATGGTTTTTGAGAGTATGAAAAACATTGTTTTTGGGAGTTATCAGTATTCAGTTGTCAGTTGTCAGTTTTTAGTTCAGAGTGAAGAGTTTAGAGTTCAGAGTCTAGGTTCTTATATTATAAAATATTCTCAATACTTTAGTCTTATGTCTTTAATCTTAAGTCTTACTAAATAAAATACTTTTTATACCAATATTGAAACACAATTAATCCCCAAATTCTAGCATGTGAATCTTCAGGATTAGAAGAAAAAAGTTTTTGTTTTAACTTTTTGATTTCTTCTACATTGAATATTCCTTGTTCGGCAATGAAATTATTTTCAAGTAAATCGTCTTCAATAAATGAACGTAATTCGTTTCTGAACCAGTTTAAAAGTGGAACTTCAAAACCATGTTTCGGTCTGTTATACAATTCTTTTGGTAATAAATGGCGGAATGAATCTTGAACAATTCGTTTTTTTAGTGTTTCATTTATTTTAAATGAATCTGGCAACGAAAATGCAAAATCAACCACTCTGTAATCTAAAAAAGGAACCCTCACTTCTAATGAATTTCCCATCGACATCATATCCACTTTTACCAACATATCATTTTGAAGTACTAAATCCATGTCAGCTCGTAAAACTTCAGTGATGGTTTTGCCTTCAATAGTAGAGGTGATAGCGTTTTTGCGAGATGTAATTTGCTCTTTTACAAGTTTTTGCTGACTTTTTGCACTGAGTAAATCCATGCTTTTTTTGTCGCCTGCAAAACCAGCCCAACGATAATAACGATCTTTGTATGATAAATTATGTCCCTCTGCGTATCTATCTAATTGTCGGAATAAATTAAAAATTGGGTTATTTCTTGACTTTGGCATTGCTTTCCATAAAGGATGTAATGCTGCAACGGTTTTTCCTGTAATATTATTTTGACGAATTTTATACTCAGCCATGTACTTGTTATAGCCAGCAAAAATTTCGTCGGCACCATCGCCTGATAAAGCAACTTTTACTTTTTGACGAGTTAATTTACACAATATATTCACTGCCAATGCCGATGAATCTGCAAATGGCTCATCAAAATAATCTAAAGCAGAAAATAAATGCTCTAATAAATCATCATTACTTAAAGAAAAAACAGTATGATTGGTTTTATATTTATCAGCAACAAGTTTTGCATAAGATGTTTCATCATAAAATGGTTCATCTTTATAACCAATTGAAAAAGTATTTAAATCTTTGGTTTTTGAAGATGCCAACGCAACAATCACTGATGAATCAATTCCTCCACTTAAAAATGCACCAAGTGGCACATCGGCTTCCATACGTAAGTTTACTGCATCATCGAGCAAGTTAACCAATTGTTTGCTAGCATTTTCGTAAGTTAATGCTTTTTTACCTGATGCAACTTCTTGTTTAATTTGATAGTAACTAGTTGGTGCTGAAACTTTATTTGCGACATCAATTTTTACCCAGTTTGCAATTGGAAATTTTTCAATTCCTTTGATAATTGTATTTGGTGCTGCTATATAATTTAAGTGTAAATATTGCAGTAATGAATTGTAATCTAGTTCTTTAGGAATTCCTAAGGCATACAAGGCTTTTAATTCAGATGCAAAACAAATTTTATCTTCATCAATGTGCCAAAACAATGGTTTAATTCCATATCTATCTCTGCAAATTACTAGAGATTGTTCTTGTTTGTCATAAATTGCAAAGGAGAAAAATCCATTTAATTCCTTGAAAATATCAGTACCCCATTTGATATATGATTTGAGTAAAACTTCAGTATCAGAGGTTGAAAAGAATTTAACACCTTCATCTTCAAGAGATTTTCTTAAAGTTTTAAAGTTGAAAATCTCTCCATTAAAAACTATTACATAACGTCCAAGTTCGTCAACTCTAGGTTGATTTCCTTCTGCCGAAACATCAATAATCGACAAACGTGCATGCGTAAGTGACACTGGGCCATGCTCATAAAAACCACTATGGTCTGGACCTCTACGGTTTAGCATTAAATTAGCTTCTCTAATTTTTGGAAAAAATGCTTTCCCTGTTTCATTAAATGCAAAAATGCCAGCTATACCACACATGAGAGTTAATAATTAATTGAAATGTTAATAGTTTTAAACTACTTACTAAATATTTTACCAGGATTCATAATATTATTTGGGTCAAAAACGGCTTTGATACCTTTCATAATATTTTGTTGTACTTCATTTAAAGCTATGTGAACATATTGCTTTTGTACATAACCAATTCCATGTTCGCCTGAAATTGTACCTCCTAAAGATACAGTTAATTCAAATATTTCTTTAATTCCTTCAGTAACTTTATTGTTCCAGTCTTCATCAGACAGCGAACCTTTGATTACAAAAATATGTAAATTTCCATCGCCTGCATGTCCGAAACAAACAGTTTGAAAACCGTATTTTTTCTCAATTTCTTTTATACCTGTAAGTAATTGAGGTAGTTGTGCTCTAGGAACTACTGTATCTTCTTCCTTGTAAATTGAATTTGCTTTTACTCCGTGTGCTACATTTCTACGCAATTTCCAAAGTTGGGCTTTTTGCTCTGAAGTATCAGCAAGTAAAATTTCTTCAACTTCAAACTGTGACAAAACTTCGTAGATTTGCTCTGCTTCTTTCATCAACACATCCATGTCGTTACCGTCCACTTCAATTAGCAAATGCGATTGAATACCTTCTTCCAACTGCATATCTAGGTCAAGATACTTGATTGTCCAATCAATTGCATCACGTTCCATAAATTCAAGTGCAGAAGGTGTTATTCCTGCTCTGAAAATTGCTGAAACTGCTGCACATGCTTGCTCTGATGATTTAAAAGGTGCAAGCATTACCACATCTAATTTAGGAAGTGGAACCAATCGGAAAATAACTTTGGTAATTACTCCTAATGTACCTTCACTACCAACTAACAATTGCGTTAAATTATAGCCTGTAGCATTTTTTAGAACATTTGCCCCTGTATAAATAATTTCTCCGGTTGGTAATACCACTTCAAGATTCAATACATAATCTTTTGTAACACCGTATTTTACAGCTTTTGGTCCACCTGATGACTCTGCTAAGTTTCCACCAATAAAACAACTTCCTCTACTTGATGGATCTGGTGGGTAGAATAAACCTTTGGCAGCTACAGTTTCTTGAAAAACTTGGGTGATTACCCCTGGCTCAACTGTAGCTTGTAAATTTTGCTCATCAATATCAATTATTTTGTTAAACTTTTCCATTGAAAGCAATACGCCACCAAAAATTGGTAGTGCTCCACCACTTAAACCAGTTCCAGCACCACGAGGAGTTACAGGTATTTTGTATTCGTTACAGGTTTTTAAAATTTCACTTATTTGTTGAGGAGTTGATGGTTTTAACACAACCTCAGGTAAAAAGGATAAATCTTCGGTTTCGTCGTGACTATAATTCAATAATGAGTCATTGTCATACTTCACATTTTCATTGCCGAGCAATGTTTGCCACTGATTTATTAAATCCTTTACTTTCAACATAAAATAAGCTTAGTATATTTGCAAAATGAAAAAGAGCATTCACCCTTTTTGCAGATTCAAACTTACAAAAATTATCTTTGTTCTGCTATGCATTTTGTCAATATGTGTAATTAATGCTTGTAAACGTAAGTCGAGTAAGTCGAACAAAACTACAAAACATCAAACAAGTAAATCTAATTCGCAGATAGACAAAGTTATAGCACAAGCTAGAACTTATACTGGTACCCCTTACAAGTTTGGAGGAATCAACAAAACAGGAATGGATTGTTCAGGTTTATTGTTCACTGTTTTTAAGGATGTAGGTATAGAAATACCTCGCCCTAGTAAAGACCAAGCACTTTGGGGGCACGAAGTTAAGGCAGATGATTTACTACCAGGAGATTGGTTATTATTTACTGATAAAGAAGGTGGTGATAAAATTGTTCATATTGGCATGGTTACTGAAGTAAAAGCCAAAGATGATGTTCGCTTTATTCACGCAGGCAATAAGTTGGGCGTAGTTGAAGAAAATTTATATATCAAATATTGGCAAAAAGTATTTTTGAGAGGTGTGAGGCCGAAATGTTTTGAGTAAGGCTTCATCAATAGTGATTACATTCATTTTACTTTGTATTAAAAGTATTCATCACTCTTTCAACACCAATAGTGGTGGTATCAAGTAAAGCCTGCGCACATTTTTCCAAATAATCTGGCATTTCTGCCATTTCGATATCTGAAAAATTACCTAATACAAATTCTACTTGTTTCCCTTTTGGAAACTCGTTTCCCACACCAAATCGTAAGCGTGCATAAGCATCTGTACCAAGTAATTCTTGAATATTTCTAAGTCCATTATGGCCACCATGCGAACCTTTTAAACGCATTCTTAATTTTGCAAAAGGCAAGGCTATGTCATCAGTAAAAACAATAATATTTTCAATTGGAATTTTTTCAATATTCATCCAATGTTGTACTGCTTTGCCACTCAAGTTCATGTAAGTGGTTGGTTTTATTAAAACTATTTTGCGTGATTTATAGCTAAACTCAGTTACAAAAGCTAATCTTTCAGATGAAAAACTAACATCCTGTTTTTTTGCAATATAGTCAGCAAGCATAAAGCCAATATTGTGTCTTGTTTTCTCATATTCAGGACCAATATTTCCTAAACCAACAAAAAGGTATTTCATATTGTAGCTATTTTCTTTAATTTAGAAAAACAAGTCTTCTATAATAACAAAAAATCCTGCCCAAAACTTGAGCAGGATTTATGTTTACTTTTTTCAGAGAAAAGAATATTATTTCTTTTTCTTTCCTGAAGCAGCCGCAGCTTCTTCTGATTGCTTTCCACGAAGTGCACGAGGAATAGTAATTGTAGCAATTGGAAGAGAACCTTGGTTTAATATTGTAAAGTTTCCTGGTTTGATACCAGATACACGAGCAGATTGACCTAAATCTAAACCAGTGATATCAACTTCGATATAATCAGGTAAGTTTGCAGGAATAGCTTGAACTTTCAAATGTGGTTGTTTGATAGCTAATTTACCCCCTTTTTGAATACCAGGAGATGTTCCAACGATTTTAACAGGAATGTTAATTTTAACATCTTTATCTTCAAAAATTTGAAGGAAGTCAACGTGTAAAATCATTTCTGATACAGGGTGGAACTGTAAATCTTGCATAACAGCTTTGTAAACAGTACCTTCTACGTTTATGATTACTATTTTCGCCTCTTTAGTATAAACTAAATCACGGAATAAATAAACTGGAGCATAGAAATGTACTTGCTCTTCTCCTCCGTAAATTACAGATGGAACGTAACCGTCGATTCTTAATTGGGTAGAAGAAGTTTTTCCGAGATTTGCTCTTTTAAACCCTATAATCTCAATTGTTTGCATAATTGTATTTATTTATATAAATGGATAATGAATTAAACGATAAATAATGAGCTGATTGACTCATAAGTGTGTACACTGCGAATTGCTTTTGCAAAGAAATCAGCAACTGTAACTACTTTAATTTTTGGTGAAAATCCTTTTAGAGGAATAGTATCTGAGATAATTAATTCTTCAAATACTGAGTTGTTAATGTTTTCGTAAGCTTTACCAGATAAAACTGGGTGAGTTACTACCGCTCTAACACTTTTTGCACCTCTGCTCAAAATTAATTCAGCAGCTTTACACATTGTTCCTCCAGTGTCAATTAAGTCGTCAATTAAAACAACATTTGCACCTTCAACATTACCAATTAATTGCATTGAAGCAATTTCATTTGCACGTTTACGATGTTTGTCGCAAAGTACTAAATCAACTTCTAGTAATTTTGCAAACGCACGAGCTCTTGATACACCTCCAACATCAGGAGAAGCAATCAAAAGATTGTCTAATTGTAAGGAACGAATATAAGGAACAAAGATGGTTGAGCCATCTAAATGATCAACAGGGAAGTTAAAAAATCCTTGGATTTGACCAGCATGTAAATCAATTGTCATTACACGGTCAGCGCCAGCTGCTTCTAAAATATCAGCTACTAATTTTGCTGCAATTGCAACACGAGGCTTATCTTTTCTATCTTGACGAGCATAACCGAAGTAAGGAATTACTACAGTTACATAAGCTGCTGAAGCACGTTTTGCCGCATCAATCATCAGCAATAGCTCCATTAAATTATCAGCAGAAGGATAGGTGCTTTGAATTAAAAATAAATTTGCACCACGTACAGATTCATCATAACTTACCGAAAGTTCGCCATCTGCGAAACGGTTTAAAGTAATTAAGCCTAATTTAGCTCCATAAGATGCAGCAATTTGTTTTCCTAGTTCTAATGATGCAGAGCCAGCAAAAAACTTAATTTCAGAGTCTTGAAACGAATTGTTCTTTCTCATTTTTAATTATTAGTAGCTTTAAACAAAATATGCCTTCCGTTTTAATTCCGAAAGGCATATTTTAATTTGTTGGCCGACTAGGGCTCGAACCTAGACTTTCCTGGACCAAAACCAGGCGTGTTGCCAGTTACACTATCAGCCATTGTTGTTGTTTTTGGTGATGCAAAAGTAGAATACTTTTTTTAATTTCACAAGTATTATAGATAAAAAATTATAAAAAAATGAAGACTTTACTTGTAATTCCTTTGAAATGAAAAGTCTAGCAAAATATTTTTTTAATATTTTTTTTCTCCAAATTTATGTAATCACTTTTTGTAAACCATTTACAGTAATTTCTAGATTTTAAAATTAATTCTACTTTGTCATATTTACAAATACCATGGGTTGAAACCCATGGCTATGATATCTTCGCCCCGATGGGACTAATTGTTACACTAATAAGTCCCATCGGGACGACCAATTTTATAGCCTAGGGTTTCATCCCTAGGGAAATGGAATTTAATTTGACAAAATAGATTTAAAGAATGTTTATTTATTTTTAGATATTTCATTTAATTATTGTTCCAAACAGTAAAAAATCTATTTTTGTGAATGATTAATCTTTGAACAAAAACGATATGATAAATATACCTACACCTAGAGAGAGAATATTTTTACCTCAAGATTTTAAAGTGACTGATTGGGAAAATTTGCAACCTTATTTTCAACAATTAAAAGATGCTGAAATTAATTCGGACCAAGATTTATTGCTTTGGCTAAAACAAAGAAGTGAATTAGAGTCTGTTCTCGAAGAAGAAATGGGTTGGAGATATGTTCGTATGACATGTTTCACTGAAAATGAAGAATATCGTAATGCATTTAATTATATAGTTACCGAAATTGAACCAAATATTTCTCCTGAAAGTAATGAATTAGATAAAAAAGCCTTGGCTTCTCCATTTTTAGCTAATTTAAAAGGTGATGGTTACAATTTATTACACAAAAAATTAAAATCAAGCGCTGAACTTTTTAGAGAAGAAAATATTCCTTTGTTTACTGAAATGCAAACCCAACAACAAGTTTTTGGTCAGGTAAATGGAGCTATGACTGTAACGCTTGATGGTAAAGAATTGACTTTGCAACAAGCTGGTGTTCAGTTACAAAATACCGATAGAGCTGTTCGTGAGAATGTTTATAAACTTATACAATCTCGTAGATTACAAGATAAAAAACAATTAGATGAATTATTGATTTCATTGGTTGATTTAAGACATAAAGTAGCTGTAAATGCTGGTTTTAGCAATTACCGTGATTATATGTTTGAAGCCATGGGACGTTATGATTACACTCCAAAAGATTGTTTTGATTTCCATAATGCTATTAAACAGGAAGTTGTACCTATTTTAGATAGATTAGCTGAAGAGCGTAAAAAGAATTTAGGAGTTTCTGAATTGCGACCATGGGATTTGGCTGTTGACCCACAAAATTTGCCAGCTTTAAAACCTTTTGAAAATGGGGAAGAGTTATTAGAAAAATCTATTGCTTGTTTTGATTTGCTAGACCCATATTTTTCTAATTGCTTGAAAGTGATGAAGAAAATGGAGCGTTTGGATTTAGTTTCTCGCAAAGGAAAATCGCCTGGTGGGTATAATTATCCATTAGATGAAACGGGTATTCCGTTTATTTTCATGAATGCAACTTCTACTTTGCAGGATTTAGTTACTATGGTTCACGAAGGCGGACATGCAATTCAATCGTTTTTAACTATTCCACTAGAGTTAAATGTATGGAGAGGATTAACTTCTGAAATTGCAGAGTTAGCGTCTATGTCGATGGAGTTGATGAGTATGGAAAAATGGGATGTTTTCTTTTCAAATCCAGAAGAATTGAAACGTGCTAAATTACAACAACTTGAACATATTATTGAAACGCTTCCTTGGGTGGCGACAATTGATAAATTTCAGCATTGGTTGTACGAAAATCACACACATACTATTGAGGAAAGAACTAAAGCATGGTTAAATATTCATAACGAATTCCGTCCGGAAGCTGTGCAATGGACTGGTTTAGAAGAGTATCAGCAAAATGTTTGGCAAAAACAATTGCATATTTACGAAGTGCCATTTTATTATATTGAATATGGTATGGCACAATTAGGTGCAATTGCAGTTTGGAAAAACTTTAAAGAAAACCCAACCAAAGCCATAGCACAATATAAAGAAGCATTAGCACTAGGATATTCAAAATCAATCAAAGATGTGTATGCAACTGCTGGAGTTAAATTTGATTTCTCAGCAAATTACATCAAAGAACTGATGGATTTTGTGCAAGCTGAGTTGGAGGAGTTGTTGAGATAGCTTTATAGTTAATATTTTTGTTATACTGCGAACATTGCAAATTACTATGGTTTCGGCTACGCTCAACCACCGTAATTTGTAATGTTCGAGTACCTAAGTCTTCGAAAACGGTCACTGAGCGTAGCCGAAGTGTTAGTTTTCGCTAATCAAATATTTAAAATATAATTATGACAGTTGGTTATGTATATATTTTACTTTGTAATGACAATAGTTATTATGTAGGGAGTACAAATGATTTACAAATACGTGTAAACCAGCATAATGCAGGAATTGGTGCTAATTATACAAAGAAAAGATTGCCAGTAAAACTTGTATATTATGAAGAGTATTCAAGTTTAAATATGGCTTTCAATAGAGAAAAACAAATTCAAGGTTGGAGTAGAATTAAAAAAGAAGCTTTAATTAATGAACAGTTTGATAATTTACATAAAATATCTGAATGTAAAAACGATACACATTTTGTTATTACTCAAAATTAAATAAAATAATCAGCGAACAATACAAATTACTAAGGTTTCGGCTACGCTCAACCACCGTAATTTGTAATGTTCGAGTATCTAAGTCCTCGAAAACTGTCACTGAGCGTAGACGAAGTGTTAGTTTTAGTTAAAAAAATAAAACAATCAGCAATCAATACAAATTACTAAGGTTTCGGCTACGCTCAACCACCGCAATTTGCAATGTTCGAATATCTAAGTCCTCGAAAACTGTCACTGAGCGTAGACGAAGTGTTAGTTTTCGTTAAAAAATAAAACAATCAGTAATCAATACAAATTACCAAGGTTTCGGCTACGCTCAACCACCGTAATTTGCAATGTTCGAGTATCTAAGTTCTCGAAAACGGTCACTGAGCGTAGCCGAAGTGTTAGTTTTCGCTAATTTGTTCTAACAGTATTTTTAATAAAATTTCTATTTTTTCCTAATTCACACTATTTTTCAAAAAAACTCCCCAAAAACTTTGAAAACAATTTTAAATACTTCATTTTTAATTATTACTAAACAATTAACCCATGAAAAAACTTTTATTAAACTTTTCAATTGTACTATGTACTGCAATTACAACTTTAGCACAAAATGTAAACATACCTGATGCTAATTTTAAAGCGTATTTGCTAGGAAGGACAGATTCAATTAATACAAATAAAGATACAGAAATTTCAGTGCAAGAAGCGGAAGCATTTAAAGGGAAAATTGATTTATCTTCAAAATCAATAAATAATTTAACTGGATTAGAAGCTTTTAAAAATTTCACATGGTTTTTGTTTCCTGGTTCCATATCAAATATTGATCTTAGTTCAAATGTTGAGTTAAAAAAAATATCAGGTCCAGTAATTAATAGTTTAGCAAATATTAATGTTTCAAAATGTTCAAAATTGAAATATTTGAATTTAACATGTTTAATAAATAATTACAGTTTAAATTATTTAAACTTAACTAACAACACTCAACTTGATTCACTTAAATTATTAGGAACAGGTGTTTCAAATATTGATTTAAGAAATTGTATTAATCTAAAATATGCTTATTTACAAAGTGGTTCTGTATGTATAAATCAATTGCAACTTAATTCAGTAATATGGAAATCCGAAAATCCCTTAAATTACAACACAAATTGCATTGATAAAATTGGAGACTATTCAATTAAACCAATTAAATTAAATAGTAACACCATTTATCTTGATACTACTACAAATTTTACTAAAGAATCAAACTCAAGTGTAATTTGCAATACTGCTAAACCATTTTATAATACAATAGATATTTTTTACACATTTATTGCTTCAGAATTAAACCCAAACTTTACTTTAAGTTTAAGTGACCCAAATTGGGAGGCAAAAATTGCTTTAATTGATACTGTGAATTTTAATATTTTGCCAAATAATTCATGTAAAACAGTAAATGGTGGTGGTCAATTTTCATTCTCAAATCTAACCATTGGTCAAAAATATATGTTTAGGTTGGAAATAGGAGGTACTAGTCCACTTGGGCATGCACGTACAGATGTTAGTGCAAATACATTTAGTGTACTGTTAAACCCTACAGTTACAAGTATTGATTCAGAAGAACTTTTAAATCTAAACAAAACATTACAAAGTATTTATAATTTACAAGGTATTGAAGTAGATAAAAATTACAATGGTTTGGTAATTTACAGATATACAGATGGTACTACTCAAAAAGTATTGCAGTAATCCTAGAAAATAGGTAAAACAAAAAAGTCTCAATTAGTAATTTCTAATTGAGAGTTTTTTGTTGTTGTCTGAATTAGGATTCAATGAGTATAAGATTGAAAGATTTATACCAAATATAAGCTGTAGGTAGTCCAATAATTTATACAGCGAAAAATAGCATTTACTAAGGTTTCGACTACGCTCAACCACCGTAAACGCTATTTTTCGAGTAACCGATACTCGAAAACGGTCACTGAGCGTAGCCGAAGTGTGAGTTTTCGCTGGACTATTTAATAAATACAATTGGTATTAATCCTAAAATCTTTCAATCCTACAAATCCTAATTCAGACTAGCGAAAAATCAACTTTACTAATACTTCGACTACGCTCAGTAACCGTAAAGTTAATTTTTCGAATAAATTAAAACTCTTAACCCTAAACCCTTAACTCTCAACTCAAAACCAACTATTTCGACAATTCTTTTGCTCTATTTTCAGCGGCTTTCAAAGCTTCAATAATACTTTCGCCAACGTGTTTTTCGTCAAATTTATTTAAAGCTGCTTCTGTAGTTCCACCTTTTGATTTTACATTGGCAATTAATTCATTTAAGTTTTTGTTTGAATTTGCCATCAAATGGTAAGCCCCAACCATGGTTTGTTTTACTAAAAGTGCCGACATACTTTCATCTAAGCCCATTTGTTTTCCAGCCTCAATCATGTGCTTTACAATGTAATAAAAATAAGCCGGACCACTACCGCTAAGTGCAGTTACAGCATCAAGCATAGACTCTTCCTCAACCATAATTTCACGACCAGTAGTTGAAAGCATTTTCTCTACTTTTCTTACTTGATCCATTGAAACTGATTCACTTGCAACATAGGCTGTAATTCCCATTCCTATTTGAGCAGGCGTGTTTGGCATAGCTCTAACAATATTTTTGTGATTTAAGCCTTTTGAAATACGCTCAATGGTGATACCTGCCATTACAGAATATACCAAGTGCTTTTCCAATAAAAAATTTGAAAGTACACTAGCCACCGCATCAAAATCTTGTGGTTTTACGGCAACAATAACAATGTCGTAATTATGTAATTGCTCGTCAATTGCAGGTACAACTTTACCAATTTCTAAAGCTGCAAGTGCTTTTGCATGTTCTTCGTTTCTTTCAATAAGTAATAAATCGTCGAATTTTACTAAATCATACGATGATAATGACTTAGCATAAGTAAGTCCCATGTTGCCACATCCTACAATGGCTATTTTCATTTGCATAGTGTTCAAATATTGATTGGATTGCAAATGTAGTTTTAAATTAAAAATATTTTATAAATAAGTTTTAGTATTTTTGGTAAATTATTTATGAAATAGGATATTAGAGCGGTGAAAAAGGTTTTATTTATTTCTTATTATTGGCCTCCAAGTGGTGGTTCTGGCGTACAACGTCCGTTGAAGTTTGTTAAATATCTTCGTGAATTTGGTTGGGAACCAGTAGTTTATACAAGTTCAAATGGAGAAGTACCTGAAATTGACCAATCGCTTTTAAAAGAAGTGCCCGAAGGGATAACTGTACTAAAACAGCCAATTTTAGAACCATATTCTATTTATAAATTTTTTACAGGCAAAAAAGGGAAGGAAAAAATAGACCCAAACTTTTTTTCTCGCAAAAAAGTAGGTTGGAAAGATAAGCTAGCGATTTGGATTCGTTCTAATTTTTTTATTCCAGATGCTCGTCAATGGTGGATTAATCCATCAACGAAATACTTGCTAAATTACATCAAAGAAAACAATATTGATGCAATCATAAGTACTGGTCCGCCACATAGTATGCACTTGATTGCCTTGAATTTAAAGCGAAAAACAGGCTTGCCATGGTTAGCTGATTTTAGAGATCCTTGGACAAATATTGATTATTTTAAAAATTTAATATTAACTGAGGCTTCAAGAAAAAAACATCAGCGACTTGAAAAGGAAGTACTTGCAGAAGCTGACAAAGTAATAATTGTTGGTAAAACTTGGGGAGAAGAACTTGAAGTAATTGCTGAACGAAAAGTTGATATCATTACCAATGGATATGATGAAGCTGATTTTCAGTTAAATCCAAAACCTGCTTTAGATGCTAAGTTTTCTATTGTTCATTTAGGAATGTTCAGTAAAGGGCGAAATCACGAAGTATTTTGGAAGGTAATTAAAAATATTGCCGACGAAAATGCTGATTTTAAAAATGATATTTTATTGAAATTCTATGGCAAATATGATATTTCGGCTGTAGAATATATGAATAAATATGACTTAGGATTTTGTACCGAATTTTATGAATATGTTCCTCATAATGAAATAATTAAAGTGCAATATTCTTCACAAGTTTTATACCTTTCGGTAAATGATACCCCAAATGTAAAAGGGATTATGACTGGAAAAGTGTTTGAATATATGGCAGTGAAGCGACCTATTTTGTGTATTGGACCAAATAACGGTGATGCTGCTGAAATTATAAATAGTACAAAATCTGGATTTGTATCTGAATTTTTGGATGAAGTAACTTTGAAACAGAATATTTTAAAGTTATATTACAATTATAAAAATAATATTCATTTTGAGGGAGGAGTTGGTTTAGAGCAATTTACTCGCAAAGGTTTAACAAAGCAGTTAGCAACCTTTTTAAACGAAATAGCGACTACAAATAAATAATTATTTATTATGAAAAAAATACTAACAGTTGTAGGTACTCGACCTAATCTTATAAAAATTACTCAATTTCATAAGCAAGCCAAAGCTTTTGGTTTTGAGCATAAGTTGGTACATACAGGTCAGCATTTTGATCATAATATGAATGATATATTTTTTCAGGAATTAAATTTACCACTTCCTGATTTTTCAATGGATGTTGATAAAACCAGCACCATTACTCAAATAGCAGGAATTATGATTGAACTTGAAAAAGTGTGTCAGTCATACAAACCTGATATTATTTTGGTAGTTGGTGATGTAAATTCAACTTTTGCAGCGGCATTTGTAGCTAATAAATTGGCAATAAAATGTGCGCATATTGAAAGTGGTTTGCGATCGTTTGACAAAGAAATGCCCGAAGAAAACAATAGAATTTTAACAGATGATATTGCTAACTATTTCTTTATCACAGAAAAAAGTGGATTGGAGCATTTACTTAAAGAAGGTAAAGAAAAAGAATCACTTTTTATGGTTGGCAATACCATGATAGATACTTTGGTTGCTTTTGATGCTGAAATTGACAAAAGTAGTATTTTAAAAACACTCAAACTTGAGTCTCAAAAATATGTGTTGATAACCATGCATCGCCCATCAAATGTTGATATTAAAGAAGGTTTAGATAAAATCTTAAATTTAATAGCGGAATTAGATGGTAAATTTGATGTAGTTTTCCCAATTCATCCAAGAACTAAAAATAATTTTGTAAAATTTGGTTTGGAAGAAAAACTAAATTCGCTTACAAATTTAAAATTAATTGGACCTGCTGGTTATTTAGATTTTCAAAAATTAATTAAGGAAGCCAAATTAGTACTTACTGATAGTGGTGGAGTGCAAGAAGAAACTACTTTTAGAAAAGTACCTTGTTTGACTTTACGTTTAAACACTGAAAGACCAAGTACAGTTGAAGTTGGTTCGAATACATTGATGCATTTTGATAATGAAGCTATTTTAAATCAGATAGATACAATTATTAATGGCACTTACAAAAAAGGACAAATTCCTGAATTGTGGGATGGAAAATCTACTGAAAGAATTTTTGAAGTTTTATCTAAGATAGTTTAGTTTTAAATGAATAATTCAAAATATGCATTAATTACAGGTGCTTCAGAAGGGCTTGGAAAAGAATTTGCCATTATTGCTGCGCAAGATGGTTATAATTTAATTCTTGTTGCTCGAAATGAGGCTAAATTGAATACAATTTCTGATTCAATTGTCAATTTATTTAATGTTGATGTTCGAATTATTTCATTAGATTTATCAAAACCAAATGCAGCTTTTGAACTTTTTAATCAAGTTGAATCACTTGGTTTACATGTTTCAATGTTGATAAATAATGCAGGAGTAGGGGATAAAGCTTTATTTTCTGAGTCGGATATAAACAAGCAGTTTAATATGATTCAGTTAAATATCAATACTTTAACACTTTTAACTCGACTGTTTGTAACTCAAATGATAGCAAAGAAGGAAGGATATATTTTAAATATTGCATCTACAGCGGCATATTTACCCGGACCACGAATGTCGGTATATTTTGCAAGTAAGGCTTATGTGCTTTCGTTTACCAATGCACTTTGGTATGAATTAAAAGGCACAAATGTAAATGTAACAACATTGAGTCCTGGAGCTACTAATACCCATTTTTTTAAAGAAGCAAATGTAGGTTTAAGCTCAAATATGCAAAAAGTAAAAGCCAATCCAAAAGATGTAGCTCAATTTGGATATACAGCTTTAAAACAAGGCAAAAGAGAGGTTATTTATGGTTTTTGGAATGCAATATCATCTAAAATGACTGGATTTTTTCCTGAAAGATTAGTTATGTGGGTAGCTTCAAGGATTATTGGGTAAATTTTTATTGCTATATTTTAACTAGATATTTTAATATTCGTACAAGCAACAAATTTGTAAGATTATGATATCCAAAGTTGTTGCAAATGCCCATGAGGCAATTTTTGATTTGACAAACAATTCCACATTAATTTTAGGCGGTTTTGGTTTATGTGGAATCCCTGAAAATGCAATTGCTGCAATTTTGGCAAAAGGAGTTACAGGTTTAACATGTATTTCAAACAATGCAGGAGTTGATCATTTTGGTATAGGTTTACTTTTAGAAAATAAACAAGTTAAGAAAATGATTTCATCTTATGTAGGTGAAAATCATGAGTTTGAACGTCAATTGTTAAGTGGAGAATTAGAAGTTGAGCTTTTACCTCAAGGTACATTAGCTGAAAAAATAAGAGCTGGAGGAGCAGGGATTCCTGCATTTTATACACCTGCAGGAGTAGGTACAGAAGTTGCTGAAGGAAAAGAAACAAGAATTTTTAATGGAAAAGTGTATTTACTTGAACATGCTTTATGGGCTGATTTTGCATTTGTGAAGGCTTGGAAAGGTGATACAATGGGTAATTTAATTTTTAAAGGAACAGCTAGAAATTTTAACCCGATGATGGCAACAGCAGCAACCATAACTATAGCAGAAGTAGAAGAATTAGTTGAACCAGGAGAGCTAGACCCAAATCAAATTCATACACCTGGTATTTTTGTAAAACGAATTTTTAAAGGAGAAAATTACGAAAAACGTATTGAGAAAAGGACGTTTAGAACTTAGACTTAAGATTAAAGACTCAAAATTTAAGAATTGCACATTTTAGCTTATTATCAATTTTAGTCTGACAAGTGTTTTAACTGGAGCTTAATCTTTATTTTCTGCAATTCCCCTCCTCGGAGGGGTTAGGGGTGGGTAAAACTCTCAACTCTCAACTCTCAACTCTCAACTCTCAACTCTAATACTACCAACCTTCTTTACCAATCAAAGGCACAAAAGCACATTTCCCTAGAATTTCTTTTTTAATTTCTTTGTTTGATATTTTAGTAATTTTTAACATTTCTTGAGATTTACTATCCCCAACTGGAATAACTAAAATACCACCAACCTTAAGTTGGCTTACCAAACTTTCAGGAATCACTGGAGCTCCTGCTGTTACAATTATTTTATCAAAAGGTGCAATATGCGGTAACCCTAATGTGCCATCGCCATAATAAAAATTTGCAACATATTTTTTACTTAATCTTAGAGATTCACTTCTGTTTAAAGTGTCGAGAAGTTTTAATGTTCTATCTAATAAAGGTTTAACCGTTTCAATGCTATGTAATTCAACATCAAGTTCAAGTAACACACACGATTGGTAACCTGAACCAGTACCAATTTCAAGTACTTTATCGCCTTTTTTTACATCAAGTAAACTAGTTTGCAAAGCAACGGTGTATGGCTGGGAGATCGTTTGTCCGTCGCCAATAGGGAAAGCTTTGTCTTCATACGCATGGTTTAAAAATGCACTTTCTAAAAATAAATGACGAGGCACTTTGTTGATTGCCTCAAGTACTGTTGGAGAGGTTATGCCTTTGATTTTTAATTCTTTAATCAATGCATTTCTTAATCCTTTGTGCTTGAAATTATCTTCAAATGTAACAGTCATGGGTATTGTTGAACTATTTTTTTTTAGGTAAACTTGATATTTTAAAAGCTTTATTGAACAAATTAATTATTCTAGCTTAAATGGATTTTCAAAGAAAATCAAAACTTATATGTCCTTAATATTTATTAAACCATATAAGACATATAAGTTTATATTATTAATAATATATAATAATCTTAAACTCTTATATGTCTTATATGGTTAATTATCTTGCTACATAAATTGATAAGAAAATATAAGAAGATTTATTCTAAATCTTTTAAAGCTATTATTCTTTTACAGCATCTTGCTCAGTAGTAGCTGTTATTTCATTAAACTTTGAAAATGAAACTTTTATCGCAGCTAAGCCACCCACTACAAGTACATATATAATTTGTGTTTCGTGAATTAACACAGCCATTACGCTACCTTGTTCTTGACTTAAACCATAAATTAATAAAGCTTGAGCAACCAAAAAGTGATATGCTCCCATGCCTCCACCTTGTACAGGTACTGAGCGACCAATTGTACCAACTACCATAATCATCAATGCCGCTTTCCAACCTAAGTTTGCAAATTCGGGTAAGGTATAAAACCAAAGCTGAGTCATGAAATAATATCCTACCCAAATTAAAATAGTATAAACTACAAACATGGGCATATCTTTCATTTTTAACAATGCTTTTAAACCTTCAAACATATCATTTTGAACGTTTTCTAATTTTTGATTAATACCTGATTCCTCGATTTTTTTCTCAAAAACTTTCATTAAAACCATTACTATGGCTATACCTCCAATGATAAAATATTTATATTCACTTACTTTTCCACCTTTGCCAAATGAGTTTTTAATTGGTAACCAAATATGTTCTAACCAAAATCCTCCAAGTTCATCGTATTGCGTAAAAAGTGTTGCCGCAATTAATAAGGCTAAACACAATGTATCAATTAATCTCTCAACCAATACAGTTCCAAATGACATACTAAATGGAATATCATCAGTCTTTTTTAAAGATAAACATCTTGAAAATTCTCCACCTCTAGGAATTGCGTTATTTACCAAATAGCCAAACATCATCGTTGAAAATGCACTTATAAAACCAACAGGTTGCCCCACAGCTTTAAGCATTTGTTGCCAACGAATGGCTCTAAAAACATGCGTTAACAAACTAACAAACAATACAATAGCTAACCATTTTAATTCTACTTTTTTTATAGTAGCCCAAATTTGAGCAATATCTTGGTCTTTGAATGAATAATACATCAAGGCTACACCAGCCACAAACCATAAAACTATTTGTATTTTCTTAAATAATGCTTTGCTCACTTTATTTATATTAATTGGTCAAGAATATAAAAACTTATCACTTTGTACTCTGTACTAAATTACAATCCTATGATATTCTTATTTTTAGGATACTTAACTGTAAATCTAAATACAAATTTCTTTTCTTCTGATGATGATAAATTTACGTTCCAAATCAGTTTTCCTGTTTCTTTATCATAATTGGCACCACCACCATCAAGTAATTCTACTTCAATTTCTTTGTTTTTAGAAACAGGAATTTGGTCATCCACAGTAATTGCAACAGAATCTTTTTTAGTGTTTCTTATAGAAATTTCATAAGCATATTCTACTTTTTTAGTTGAACCTAAAAATTGCTTGCTTGTAAACTCTTTTAATACTTCACGTTTGATAACTACCTTTTTATCTCTTCCAAGTGAAACTTTCAAAGTGTCTTCAGTATTACTTGGATTTAAATAAGTTTCACCTACAAATGTACCTTCAAAAAATACATTTGCTGTACCTTCAATTAAGTTATATTGTTCCCAACCAGTAAGTTGTGCTGTTAAAAAGGTGTTTGCTTCTAATTTAGGACTACTAAAATATTTATATGAAACCGGTATTTGATAGGTTTGTACATCCATTAAAACTGCTTGTCCATTTGAAGGAACTGAATATGGAACTGCGATATCGAATTCTGTACTAACTGCGTTTTCGTTAACAGTTACCATTTCTGCTAATGAAAATGAACTTAACTGGACTAATTTTTTGTCATCGTTTTCTGAATAACCAAGACCAGAAGTTGTTTCTGCTTTACTTGGATTTGTTGACCTTGCTTTACCTTTTCTTTTTTTATATTCTTCCTCTATTGCTACATTCCAAACATCCAACTCAGGCTTTTCACCACCAACAGTTGGGTTTGCAGTAGATAGTTTTATTTTAGTTTTATCCCAGTCAACTCCTGTGTTTTGAAATACATTTGCTCTGTAAATCAATTGCATTGGAGATGATGTGTTTTTGCTTCTTAAATCATAAATCGGGCTCCAACCTGCATTTTCAACCAAATAACTTACTTCTAATGTTACTGTTGCTCTATTTTTAGTTTGAAGTGTAATGGTAATTTCGCCAACTGTTTTATTGTTTTTGTTGCTTATTGTAGCAATCTGATTTACAATATTTTGCTCCAAGGCTTTTTTCTTGTAAAGTTCTCTATCTGTTTTAGATAAATTCTTTTTTAATTCTGTTAAATGGTCTCTAAAAATGTCTAAATATTCTTCAAAATCATCAGGTGTTAATGATTTTTCTTTGCCTCCAATTTCTTGATTTTTTAACAACATATCGTGTTGTTTGGTTAAAATATCAAGTTTATCTTTTAAATTTTCAACTTCTAAACTTACCTTTTCAAGTGTATCTTCAAGCTGAATCAACTCTGCTGATTTTACCTGTGTTTTTAAATGATTAACATTTGATTTTACACCTAAAATTACCATTTCTCCTTTGCCACTTGCTTGAACTGAATTTTTATCAATAAAAGGAGATAAACCTGTGATTGTTAATTCTGTAGTTCCTCCTTCAAGTGTAGTAGTTGTTGTATTGGTAATTTGTGCTTTTGATAAAAAAACTACAACTTGTTTAATATCAGCTTCTACTGTTTTTTTCTCTTGTGCAATAACATTGATATTGTTTAAAAACAATACAATGCTAATAGTGAATAAAAAATGTTTTATCATTTTTGGATAATTTTATGGGGATTGATTTTAATGTTGATTCAAAATGTGGTCTTTGCGTTTTAACTCAAACTGTGAACCAAGATACACTCGTCTTACCATTTCATCAGCTGCAAGTTCTTCAGCACTACCATGTTTAAGTATTTTTCCTTCGAACAATAAATACGCATGGTCAGTAATTGAAAGTGTTTCGTTTACGTTATGGTCAGTAATTAAAATACCAATATTTTTGTGTTTTAACTTAGCTACAATTGTTTGAATTTCCTCAACTGCAATTGGGTCAACACCTGCGAAAGGTTCATCTAAAAGTACAAATTTAGGATTTACAGCCAGTGCTCTCGCTATTTCCGTTCTTCTTCTTTCTCCACCTGAAAGTACTTTTCCTAAATTTTTTCTAACATGCGTTAAGCTAAATTCATTCAACAATTCTTCTAATTTATCTTTTTGTTGTGATGAAGATAATTTAGTCATTTCAAGTACCGCTTTGATGTTATCCTCAACCGACAAAGTTCTAAAAACTGAAGCTTCTTGAGGTAAATAACCGATGCCTTTTTGAGCTCTTTTGTACATCGGTAAACTTGTAATATCTTCACCATCAAGCAAAATTGTACCTTGATTTGGCTTGATTAATCCCACTGTCATGTAAAATGAAGTAGTTTTTCCAGCACCATTGGGGCCTAATAAACCTACAATTTCACCTTGCTTTACTTCAAACGAAACATCGTTTACAACTGTGCGAGCTTTATACTTTTTTATTAAATTATTGGCTTTTAATACCATCATATTCTTTAATGCTAAACTATTCTTCAAAAATGCCGATTTCTTGCTTATTATACAAACGAATCAGTTAATTAAATATTATAGCATTGCTTTTAAGTAGCTATAGCTCGATTTCTAATAAATATTTACAATTTGTTTTTGGCTTTAAGTGGTGTTTTTATATGAGTTAAAGCCAAGAATGTGTTAATATTTGGCTTTAACTCATATAATTTTATTAGTTAGAGCCAAATATATTAATATAAATGGCTATAAGTGTATATTTTTAGCAATTTAAAGCCAATAATATTTTTATAATTGGCTTTAAGTATATATTTTTGTATAGTTAAAGCCAATTATAATATGAAAAAGGTTGGGAGAGAAAGTGAATATGCATTGTTTAGAAAAATGCATAAATCTAAAAAATCTGAATTTGTAGCATTATACGGGCGAAGGAGGGTTGGTAAAACATTCTTAATTCGTTCGTTTTTAAATGAATATAATTGTACGTTTCAAGTTACAGGTTTGGCAAATGCCACAACCGAACAACAATTAGTTAATTTCCATATTGCTATAGCAAAATATACAACTGTAAATTCTCAATCTGAAAATTGGGTGCAAGCATTTCAATTGTTAATTAATTACTTAGAGCAATCATCTGACGAAAAAAAGGTAGTTTTTATAGACGAATTGCCATGGTTTGATACTGCAAAATCTGATTTTATACAAGCACTTGAGCATTTTTGGAATAGTTGGGCATCAGCACGTAACGATGTTTTGCTAATAGTTTGTGGTTCGGCTGCATCGTGGATGATAAATAAATTAATCAATAATACAGGAGGATTACACAACAGAGTTACTAAAAAAATCAAAATTGTACCTTTTACTTTAAAGGAATGTGAACAATTTTTATTGGAGAAAAACATTCAATTGGATAGATATCAAATTGTTCAGTTATATATGGTTTTGGGCGGAATTCCATTTTATTGGGATGAGGTTGAACAAGGTAAAAGTGCTACTCAAAATATTGAACAAATTTGTTTTACTAGAAATGGATTACTTAGAACTGAATTCTCAAATATTTTCCAATCTTTATTCAAAAAAGCTGATAATCATTTAAAAATAGTAAATGCATTGGCTAAAAAATCTGTTGGTTTAACCCGTGATGAAATTTTAAAAGAAACATTATTGCCAAATGCAGGAAGTACAACAAGGTTATTAGTAGAATTAGAGGAAAGTGGATTTTTAAGAAAATATACACCATTTGGGCGAACAAATAGAGATAGTTTATATCAATTAAGTGATTTTTATACGTTGTTTTATTTAAGTTTTATTCAAAATACCAATCTTGATGATAAAAATAATTGGATAAATGCAATTGATAATCCAAAGCAAAGAGGATGGAGCGGTTATGCTTATGAACAAGTTTGTTTACACCATATTGACCAAATAAAATCCGCTTTAGGAATTGCTGGGGTTGAATCAACTACTTCGTCATGGAGAAGTAAAACTCAAGGTGCAGGAGCTCAGGTTGATTTAGTTATCGAACGTAGAGACCAAGTAATCAACCTTTGTGAAATGAAATTTTCAATCAACGAGTTTTTGATAGATAAAAAATATGATGCTGAGTTGAGAAACAAAATAGGCACATTTAAAACAGAAACCAAAACTCGTAAATCTGTTTTCTTAACTATGATTACAACTTTTGGTTTACAACAAAATGCTTATGCAGGTTTAGCTCAAAGTAGTTTAACACTAGATGATTTGTTTTTGTAAAGGGAAAATAAGAATACTAATTTTTATTTTTCATATCATTTACAACTTTATTATAAATTTCAACATAAAGTGGCATAATTAAACTTACTTCAAAAGTTTTTGCTTGAATTAATGCATTGGCTTTGAATGTTGCTAAATTTTCTTCATCAAGAATATGTAAAGCGTTTTTTACCATATCGTCGATGTCGCCAATTTCGCTTAGAAAGCCCGTTACTCCATGAATATTTACTTCGGGAATACCACCCGCATTTGATGAAACTACCGGTACTTCACAAGCCATTGCTTCTAAAGCTGATAATCCAAAACTCTCTTTTTCAGAAGGTAATAAAAATAAATCGCCTAATGATAATACCTCTTCAACAGCATCTAATTTACCTAAAAAACGAACATCAGCACAGCAACCTAAATCTCTACAAAGTTGTTCTATTTTTGCTCTTTCGGGTCCGTCACCAATTAATAAAAGTTTACTAGGAATTTCTTTTCTTACTTTATCAAAAACCAAAACAACATCTTCTATTCTTTTAACTTTTCTAAAATTTGAAGTGTGAATAATTAGTTTTTCTCCAAATGGACAAATTGCATTTTTGAAATGCTCTTTCTTTTGTTTCTTAAATCGTTCTAAATCAATAAAGTTGGGTATAACTGCTATGTCTTTAGTGATTTTGAAATGTTTGTATGTATCCTTCTTTAAATCTTCCGAAACAGAAGTTACTGCATCTGATTGATTTATACTGAAAGTTACTACAGGTTCATAAGTCGAATCTTTCCCTACAATTGTAATATCTGTGCCATGCAAGGTTGTAACTACCGGAATATGAATACCTTCTGTTGCTAAAATTTGCTTTGCCATATATGCCGCTGACGCATGAGGAATAGCATAATGTACATGCAAAACATCCAATTTTTCATATTTTACAACATCAACCATTTTACTAGCCAACGCTAATTCATAAGGTTGATATTGAAATAGGGGATAAGCCGAAACACTTACTTCGTGATAAAATAAGTTTTCACTAAAAAAATCTAATCTACTTGGCTGTGAATATGTAATGAAATGAACTTGATGTCCGTTTTGAGATAATGCTTTTCCTAACTCTGTAGCTACAACTCCACTACCTCCAAATGTTGGATAACAAACTATTCCTATTTTCATATTTTGATTTTTTAAAAGTACTGAGTACAGCGTACAAAGTACACTATACTCTTATTTTTGAACTCAATACCCTATACTCAGTACTCTGTACTAAATTCATTAAACTCCTTCAGCTACAACTTCTTGTACTTCTGGAATCATTCGTTTTAATAAATTTTCAATACCAGCTTTAAGTGTTACTGTTGACGATGGACATCCACTGCATGAACCTCTTAAAACTACTTTAACAATGCCATTTTCAAATGAATGGAATGTAATTGCTCCACCATCTTGCTCTACAGCTGGACGAACGTATTCATCCAATAACATTTTAATTTTGCTTACAATTTCTGAATCATTTACAAATTCAAATTCGCTTAAAGGTTTGTTTATAAAAGGTTTACCTTCTTCTAAAAATCCTTTAATATAATCTTTAAGCATTGGCGCAATTTGTGGCCATTCTGCAGCTTCATCTTTCGTAATGGTGATAAAGTTTGCAGTAATAAATACTCTTTTTACAAAATTGAATTTAAATAATTCTAATGCTAAAGGAGCATCTTTTGCCTCTTCTGGAGTTGCATAATCAAGGTTATCTCCATCTGGCAATAACATAAAATCAACCACAAATTTTAAAGAATTTGGATTTGGGTTAACTTCAGTATATATATTAATTACTCTAGGTGTAGTAGTGTTTTCCATAATGTTGTTAATTCAATAATATTGTAAAATTAGTTAATTCGCTTTATTTAGTGGTATTATTTATTTGTTAATTTGATATTTTACTTTTCTTAAAAACCAAATTGACATCAAAATGATACAAAATACCATGCCTACAAATTGATGCATTGTGCCTAAAACCAATAATATTTTTTGGTAAGGACTCATTAACACAGTAATTATTCCCAAAATAGTTTGTAAAATAATAATTGCCAATGGTAAATGTTGTGCCCAGTTTAAACTTAGTTTTTCTTTATTTGCCAATACCCACCAATAAATACTAAATGCGCAAAGAATATATGCCAATGTTCTGTGAACAAATTGAATATTGATTGCATTGTGAGTCCATTTAAGCAAACCTAACTCTTCTCCTCCATAAGGAAACCAATTACCGTTTATAGTTGGCCAAGTAGGTGCCGTTGGTCCAGCATGAATACCAGCCATAAATGCACCATAAACTAACTGAATAGTTAACAGAATTATCATAACCAATAACACCTTATTTTGGTTCACTGAAAGTGAAATTTCATATTTAGTTTTAATAAATCCAATCAAGAAATAGATTGTATAAACTAATAATACTAAAGCTGAAATAAAATGTGCTGCAAGCTTAATATGGTCAACATATAAACTAGTTTCGTTGATACCACTTTTTACCATAATCCAACCGATAGCACCTTGTAAACCACCAAGAAAGAATAATATTATTAAGGGTAGAATTTGATTTTTATTGAATCTTTTTTGGATTAAAAATATCACAAATGGAATTGCAAATACAAAACCAATCATTCGAGCCCAAAACCTATGTGACCATTCCCAAAAGAAAATAAATTTAAAATCAGATAAATTAAAATAGTTGTTTAATTGCTTGAATTGACCAATTTTTTGGTATTGTTCAAACGCAGTCTGCCATTCCGTTTCATTCAAAGGTGGCAACGTTCCCATAATCAATTTCCATTCAGTAATTGATAATCCAGAACCAGTTAAGCGTGTTATTGCACCCAACATAATTTGAATTATTATCATTACAATTCCTATTATGAGCCAGTAAACAACTGGTTTTTGTTTTTTGTCTATCAGTTCAAACATAATACTCTAATTTGATTTCAAAAGTACAAGCTAAAACAATAACCTCTAAGTAATATTTTATGTTTTTTTAATTTGTAAATAAAAATTAAAAACCCTTACTCAAAAATAAAATTGATATAAATCATTTATATTTAAATTCTACTAGATAATATTGTAATTATGATAACGTTTAATTAACATTACGTACTTAAAAAGATACTACTATGAAAAAAATATTTAGTTCAATTGCTCTTGTAGCTTTATTAGCTGTAGGTAGTGCTTCTGCATTTTCAATTAATCACGATGGTGACAAAAAATGTTGCAAAAAAGGTGATAAAAAAGAATGTAAAGACGAGAAAAAAGACGGTAAATGTTGCAAAAAAGATAAAAAAGGAAAATCTTGTTGCAAAAAAGGAGAAGCTAAAGATTCTACTTCTGCAAAATAATATTAAAAAGGCTTCCAATTTGGAAGCCTTTTTTGTTAAAAATTAAATACTATATTTTGTTCAATTTCAGGATGTAAGCTCAATGCTACAGGGCATGTGTGAGCTGCATTTTTTAATTTTTGTTTTTGATTATCTGTCAAAACTGCTACTTTTTCACTTGGCACATTAAAAATTACTTCAATTTTTGCAATTTTTCTCGGTGGCTCTGAAGTCATAATTTTGGTTACACTTAATTTTGTTCCAACAATATCAATTGACTCTCTATTTGATAAAATACCCATAATGGTTAACATACAACTACCCAATGCTGATGCTACTAAGTCGGTAGGTGAAAATGCTTCTCCACGTCCGTTATTGTCGAGTGGAGCATCAGTAATTATTTTTATACCAGAGTTTAAGTGTTGAGATTCAGTACGTAATTCGCCTAAATAAACAGTTTCTAATGTTGCCATATTATTTTCTATTGTAAATTCGTTATAAGATTGTAAATTTATATTATTATATAATTAATTCATCATTTCAGGAATGTATAAGCGTAAAAAATATATTTTAATTTTAGTTTCTTTACTGCTATCAAACATAGTTTGGGCACAAAAAAATAATGATGAAGATACTTATACTAATGAATTTTCGTTGGGCGCACAATGGAATACAGTAGGAGATATTTTAGGAGGAATAAGTTTACGATATGCGCATAAAATTGATGAAAAAAAGTTTAGAACATTTACACTTGATTTAGTAAATATTAAACATCCAAAAGAAAAAAGAATTACTTCTGACTCAACCAATAATTCATATGTTTTAGGCAAAATGAATTATTTTTTTGTAGTAAGACCATCGTATGGTTTTGAATGGTTGTTGTTTAATAAAGGAGATGAAGAGGGGGTTCAAGTTACTTGGTTACTAGCTGGAGGTCCATCCATTGGTTTGGAAACACCATATAATATTTTATACGGGCCATCGGCAAATAATTATTCTATTGTTCCATACAATTCTTTTTCAACAGCTAATCCTGCTAATACATATGGTAATGCTGGATTGTTCTATGGATTAGCTGATGCTAAATTTATACCTGGAATCCATCTGAAAACTTCTTTGTTTTTTGAAGCAAGTACTTGGGGCGAAACAGTTTCTGGTGCTGAATTAGGCTTTATTACAGAATTGTATTCAAGAGGTGCTGTAATATTACCTAAAGCGGATAATAGACAATTTTTTACTTCAGCATTTATAAATATTTATTTTGGTATGAGAAATTAAATTACTTTTTTAACTGTTCAAGTAATTTTTTTGTAAAATCTCTTTCAGCAATATATAAAGCAGCTAATTGTTTAGGAGTTAATACAGTTAAAAATTTATCTACATATTCCTTTTCAATATCAACTTCTTTTTGTTTTAGTTGATTTATCTTTTTGAAATCTTCGATAATTTCAGCATCAGTTTCATTTTCAGCATTTTCTACTTTTAATAGTTTAATAGCTTTTTTTATTTCTTTCTTTTTCGCACTATATTCAGTGTACATTGGCCAAAAAGTTTGTGCTTGTTTAGCATTTAATTCTAAGCGTTCGCTAATAAAACCAATTTTAACAGCTTCAATTTTTTCTTTTGAACCTGGAGTATTTTGGGCTTGAGCAAAGCAAGAGATAAATACAAATAATACGATATGTAAAATTCTTTTTATCATTATTGTAATTCTTCGTCAGTTAATGTTTCTAATTCTTGTAAGTCAATTTCAGCTTCCAAACTTTGTTTAATTTCCTCTTTTTTAATGTGTTTCATTCTTGAATCATTATTTTTTAGAGAAATAGGGGAGCTTTCAGCAATTGAACTTATTTCTTGAGCAATGTTTTCATTATCCATTGCTAGGTATTCAATTATATCATTCTTATTAATTGAATTAATTTTTGTATCAATGTTGAAATTGTGCTGATTAGCAGTATTGTTACTACTTTTTTTCACAAATTTATTATCCATATTATTTATTCCAATGGTAATGATGATTGCTAATGATGCAGCTACAGCCAATGGAATAGCTAATTGTGTTTTCCAATTTTCTAAAATGGAAATTTTTGATTTTGCTGTTTGTTGTTGTTTTTTGTATTGAATCTGACTATTTAATGTTTCAAAATATTTGTCAGGAACTGTAAATGGAATAGTGTTTGTTGCATTAATTTCAAATTCAGAAGTATTTTTTAGAATACTATTGGCTAATGTTTCTTCATAATTTTCAGGAACACTAAATGCTAATTGAGGGTTATTTAATGCTTCACTTCGCTGAATAATTTTTGATTCAAGATTGGCAAAATAATCCTCATTAACACCGAATGGATTGGTATTTTTAAGGTTATCAAGCGATATCTTGTTTTTATTATTCATCACAGTTATTTGATATTATTTTTGTATGAAGGTTTAATTTGAAGTTAAATAAAGTTCAATTTTTTTTGCTGCTAAATGGTATGATGCTTTAAGAGCTCCAACAGAAGTCCCTAATATTTCGGAAATTTCTTCGTATTTTAATTCATCAAAATACTTCATATTAAAAACTAATCTTTGTTTTTCGGGCAAAGTTAATAATGCTTTTTGAAGTTTCATTTGAATTTCATCACCATCGATATAGCCACCTGAATCTAGGTGATTACTTAATTCTGCTTCAACATCAACAATTGGTAAAAAAAATCTTTTTCTTTTTTTAGCTAAAAAGTTTAAACTTTCATTGGTTGCAATTCTATAAATCCAAGTATAAAGTTTTGAATCTTGTCTGAAATCGTCAAGATGAAACCATACTTTTAAAAATGTTTCTTGGGTTAAATCATTCGCATCATCATGGTCAATAACCATTTTCCTAATCATCCAATAAACCTTTTTGGAGTATTTATTTACCAAAAGGCTGTAGGCATAATTACGAGAATGCTCATCAGCAAAGAGTGCTATAATGTCTTTATCTTCCAATATTTTGATATAAAAAAGGGTGACTCGTTTTTAAAGCAAGTCACCCTTTTTGATTTATTATAAGGTTATACTATTGCTTTCTTGCAATTACTTTTTCTGCTGCTTTCGCTACAAATGGTGCACTGATTTCATATTTATTCATCAATTGATCTGGAGTTCCAGATTCACCAAAAGTATCATTTACTGCTACAAATTCAATTGGAGTTGGTAAATTACGAGCTAATAAGCCAGCAATTGATTCACCTAATCCTCCTAAATAATTGTGTTCTTCTGCAGTAACAACAGCTTTAGTTTTTCTTGCTGATGCTAAGACAGCTTCTTCGTCCAAAGGTTTAATCGTATGTATATTAATTATTTCAACAGAAATACCTTTTGCTTCTAATTCTTCAGCAGCTAAAATTGCTTCCCATACTAAATGCCCAGTAGCAAAGATAGTTACATCCGTTCCTTCTTGTAATGTTACTGCTTTACCAATTTCAAATTTTTGATCTGGTGCTGTAAAGTTTGGTATTGCTGGACGACCAAAACGTAAATAAACTGGTCCATCATAAGCTGCACTTGCTATAGTTGCTGCTTTTGTTTGATTATAATCACATGGATTAATTACTACCATTCCTGGTAACATTTTCATTAATCCAATATCTTCTAAAATTTGATGTGTTGCACCATCTTCACCCAAAGTTAAACCTGCGTGTGAAGCTGCAATTTTTACATTTTTACCTGAATAAGCTACTGATTGTCTTATTTGGTCATATACTCTACCTGTAGAAAAGTTAGCAAAAGTTCCTGTAAATGGAATTTTACCTGAAATACTCATACCTGCGGCTAAGCTTATCATGTTTGCTTCAGCAATACCTACTTGAAAAAAACGGTCAGGACATTCTTTTTGGAATGCATCCATTTTTAACGAACCTGTTAAGTCAGCACAAAGTGCTACTACATTTGGGTTTGTTTTGCCTAATTCATGTAATCCTGCTCCAAATCCTGAGCGAGTATCTAACTTTTCTGTAAAAGGGAATTTTTTCATTATATAATTTAGCTGCAATGCTGTTATTTATTGAATAATTTAACCATAGTTGTTACACCAGGTTGTATTTTGAAATACTGAACATCAGTATATTGTGCTCCTTTTGAACCTTTGGCTCTGAAAACAATTTTATAATCCCCTGGCTGAATGGCTGTTTGAATTTTTGAATTGTTATCAAAGTTGTAAATCCATTTGTGTTCTCCACCAGGAAGTACTTGATATAAACTTCCCCATCCTGGAGTTGCTAATGGAATACTTAAAACCCCTGGTTGTGGTATTTTAAGATTAGTAGTTTGGCTTTGATTTATTGAAACTTCTTTAAATACTATTCTTGGAAGTGTTAATACTTCAACGTCATAAGTACCAACTATGAATTTATCTTTAACTCCTACTTTAATATTATGAAGTGTATTTACAGAATCAGTTGGGCTTACAATGGCATTTAGGTTTTTGTAATCATTTGCACCACCTTCAAAGTTTACATTTAAAGTACCTTGCGGGCATTTAATTTCAATAACATTATGTTTACCACCTTCTAAATAAACATTTCTTTTTATTCTAGGAGGTGTAGTGTTTACAATTACATCATAACTAATTACAGCGTCTATATTCAATGTATCAGGATTTCCTGCCGCATCTAAATAATGAATGAAATCATAAACAGGTTCATTTGTTACATTATTAACAAAAGTAACATCTACATTTGTTTCAGTTGGTTTGTCGTATAAATCAAGTAATTTAACGCTAACTGTTGTTTTATTTAAAGTTTGACCCAATATTTGGCTCAAAATACTTTTGTATTGACCAACAGTTTTTGCTTCGAAAAATTGACCCATACATTCAAAGGCTTTTCCCCAATCATCATCAACTCCTAAACCAATAATAAATGGCTTTAAGAATATTTTGTTTTTCTGTAAAGCAAGAGATAATGCACAAGGGTCTCCATTACATGATTCTAAACCATCTGTAATTAAGATAATTACATTTCTAACATTTGGGTCATTAGGAAAATCGTTGGCACCTTGCTCAAGAGAATAGGCAATTGGAGTATTTCCTCTAGGAACTAAAGTTTTAACTTTGGCTTTCACCATATCAAAACATTTTGGCCCAAGCAAAAATGGCACTTCTAATTTGGTATCTTTACAGTTTTGGAAAACTTTATCGTATTGATGACCATAGCAGCGAAGTGCAATTTCTAAGTTTTTTTTATTTTTTAATGAATCAACTAACTCCGAAAAAACTTTTTTAGCATTATTCATTCTTGAATCGTTTTCCCAGTTAGCAAGCATACTTCCTGAGCAGTCGAAAATAAATAATATTCGAGTTAATTTAGGCTCTTCTTTCTTTTTATCAAATTGAGCATGAGCAAAATTGCTCATTCCCAATAAAATAATTGAAATCCCTAAAAATATTTTTGTTATTCTATTAATCATAAATTAATTAATAATCTCCTAATGTTTCTTCTAATTGTGCTAATGCACTAGCTAATTCATTGTCATTTGGTGCTACACCATGCCATTTATGTGAACCCATCATATAGTCAATTCCTTGACCCATTTCAGTTTTCATTATAAACATAATTGGTTTACCTTTTCCTACTAAATTTTGTTTTGCATTGTCAATAGCTGCTACTAATTCAGCCATATTGTTACCATCAACAGATAATACTTCCCATCCAAAACTTACCCATTTAGCTGATAAATCAAGTAATGACATAACTTGGTCAGTACTACCATCAATTTGTTGTTTGTTATAATCAACAAATGCAATTACATTGTCAACTTTATGATGTGCGCCATACATTGCAGCTTCCCAAATTTGCCCCTCTTGTTGCTCTCCATCACCCATTAAACAATAAACAATTGAATTGTCTTTGTCTAATTTTTTAGCTTGTGCAGCACCAATTGCAACTGACAAACCTTGTCCAAGTGAACCAGAAGCCATACGAATACCTGGAAGGTGTTCGTGAGGAGTAGGGTGACCTTGTAATCTAGAATTTAGTTTTCTATGAGTTGATAGTTCACTTACTGGAAAATAACCTGAACGTGCTAAAACTGAATAAAAAACAGCAGAAATATGACCATTTGATAAAAAGAATAAGTCTTCCCCTTTACCTTCCATTTTGAAAGTTGGGTCATGAGTCATTTCGTTGAAATATAATGCTACAAATAAATCGGCACAACCTAAAGCACCTCCTGGGTGACCATTTTTTGAACCATGAACCATTCTAACGATGTCTCTTCTTACTTGCTTAGCAATGCTTTCAAGTGTAGCAATTTCTGTTATTTTAGTAAACATTTAACTATATTTTTTGACTTCAAAATTCTTAATTAAGCTAATAATCAATAGCTTATTATCGTTTTTAATTGAACTTCTTTAGGTTAAAAGAATCTTCTAAAGATAGATATCTTTATCTTAAAAGCACAATTATTTTTAATAAAAAATCAATATTTTATACTTATTCTTAAAAAGAAAGTGTTATAACTTATTGATTATTTGATTGTAATGTTCTTTGGTTTTAACCTTTGCTATAACTTCAATTATCACTCCATTTTCATCAATAATGAAGGTTGTACGAACTATTCCCATGTATGTTTTGCCATACATGGATTTTTCTGCCCAAACTCCATAAAGGTTTACAATTTCCTTTTCAGTATCTGCAATTAGTGGAAAAGGTAAATTGAATTTATTTATAAATTTGGTGTGAGATTTTTCATCATCAATACTAACTCCTAATACTACGTATCCATTTGCAAGTAAAGATTCATAGTTGTCTCTTAGGTTACAAGCTTGTTCTGTACATCCAGGAGTATTATCTTTAGGGTAGAAATAAAGTACAATCTTTTTTCCTAAAAATTGTGATAATGATATAGTGTTGCCTTTATCATCTTTTGATTTAAAATCTGGAGCTTTATCACCAATTGTAAGTGCCATAGTAAATTATAGTTTAGTTTTGTAAGTATGAACATTACCAACTTTATCAGTAACTTTTAGTATAAACTCTCCTTTTAGAATTTGGTTTGAAGGATTATCTAACCATATTAGTTTTTTCTTATGTTCATAGTTAAATAAAACCCATTTTCCATTTAAATATCCATCAAATTTTTCAATACCAGATGGCCAATCATCTATTTCAAATTTTAACTGAGTTTTGCTTTTGCTTATTAATTTTACATCAGGTGCTTTTAAATCGGTTCTTATTGCATATTTTCCTAAGTATTTGGTTTTGAAATCAATAATGTCGCCATTCCATTTGCCTCCTAAATATCGTAAGCCACCACCTTCACTATATAAATAAGCTGCTGCTTTATCTTTATTTTCAATTTTTTCGTTTGTTTTTAATGTTACAAACAAGTCGCTATAGAGAGGGATTGTTGGGCTATTCACTTGATATATTTTCCCTCCAATTCTTTTAGGATCATTTGATTCACTTACTTGTAAGTATAAGGTATCATACAATGTGTATTTCTGGAAATTGAGAATTACAGAATTTGAGTAATATTGGGATACTTTATTTGGGTAAATGGGTTCTTTAAAAGCATAATATTGTTTAAGAATTCCACATTTAAATGAGTCGGGCTGTGTATATCTTAAATCCAATAAATATACAGCAGTTGAACCATTTATGTAATCTGGTACAACATCTTTAGTTTTGCCATTTATATAAAATACTCCTTTATCTTCATTTGGGCTAGCATTTAAAATGTTGATTTTAAGTATATTTTCATGCGTCTCAGCTTTTAAAGTTGGTTTTCCATGCGACAGTTTTGGGAAATGAGTATGAGGGTAAGTTCCTTTTATTTTAAAATTTAATTCACTTTTGTTGTCATCAGCATCCCAAGCAGTGATAGTAATTTGATGTGTTAATGTATCATTTATATTAATTTTTCCATTGTTTATCGCTTTGTTATAAATGTCAAGTCTGTTTCCATCTGCTATGTAACATCGTTGAAAACTTTTACCATGAGTTTTGTGCGTTTCATAATCAATGTGTGCATTAATGTGAGATTGTAATTCAAATGGAAATGCAATAATATCATGATTGTATAATACTTTTCCGTCCATTTTTAGTTCAATTCTCTTTACTCCATTCAAATTTGATGTGCCATTTTGACGATCATAGGCACCCACTTCAAATGCAATTGAACCAAAAGCAGTTATTTTTTCTTTTACACTAAAATTTCCATTGTTTTGTTTTACAACTGTAAGTTCTTTTCTTCCAAATTCGTCTTGAACTCTACTATTTATTGTAAATGATCTTACAGAAAGTCTGCTGAATATTGGTTGAACATTATCTTTAATTTCGTTAAATCCAAAAAGCATTGGATTGTAAACATTATTAGCTGTATCTCTTATTTCAAAATGTAAATGAGGACCACCTGATGAACCAGTGTTTCCTGAATAAGCGATTATATCTTTTTGTTTGTATTGGAAATCAGATGGGTTAGGGTTTAATTCGATTTCAAACGTTTGCGATTCAATTTGTTTTTTACGAACATAAGCAGCTAATTTTGGTTCAAAAGATTCAAGATGCGCATAAACAGTTACAAATCCATTATAATGTTGAATATGAATTGTATTTCCGTATCCTTTTGTTGATACATATATTTTTTTAACAAATCCATCAGCAGCTGAATATACAGGTAAACCTGTGGTGTAATTAGTTTTAATATCTAATCCACAATGGAAATGGTTGCTTCGTAATTCTCCAAAATTTCCTGCCAAATAATTTGGTTGACCAGGCATAATAGGAAATGTGAAATAACCTTTAGGAATATTTAAAAATGGTTGAGCATGTAATGTAGCTTGTACATTTATACAGATTAAAAATGAAATGCAGAATTTTATAAATTTATTTAACATTTACTGTAAGTAATTTTTGTCCTTCAATGAATAAATCAAGTACATCTCCAATGTTGATTTTTTCAACACCAACTGGAGTGCCAGTATATATTAAATCTCCTTTTTTTAATGTAAAGTATTGAGAAATAAATGATATCAGATAATTTATTGAAAATAACATATCTTTTGTGTTACCATTTTGTTTCTCGATATTATTTTGATTCAAAGAGAAATTGATGTTTTGAACATTTTCAAACTCAGAAACTGAAACAAAATTTGAAACAGCAGCAGAGCCGTTAAATGCTTTTGCAAGTTCCCAAGGTAAGCCTTTGGATTTTAATTCGTTTTGCACATCACGAGCTGTAAAATCTATGCCTACACCAATTTCAGAATAGTATTTTGAAGCAAATTTTTCTGCAATATTTTTTCCTTCTTTATTAATTCGAATAACTATTTCAGCTTCAAAATGTATATCATTACTAAAACTTGGATGGTAGAAATCTTCATTAGGTCTGAGTAATGCAGTTTCTGGTTTTAGAAAAATAATAGGATTTGAAGGTTTTGGATTGTTTAATTCAGCTGCATGAGCTAAATAATTTCGTCCAACGCATATAATTTTCATATACTGATTTTTAGTTAGTTGACTTGATTTTTAAATAAATTAAGAATAATTATTTAATTTATCTTAACAATATTTCGAATATTGGAACGATATTTGAAAACACAAATTTAGAATAAAAATTAACCCAATAATATAAATAATATGAAAAAGCGATTAATTAGTATCGGAATTGCAAGTTTAGTTCTCTTTGGTGTATTTTCATGTGCTCGTCAGGTAACGAGAGTAAATCCAGATAAAACAATAGATTTAAGTGGAAGATGGAATGATACAGACTCAAAACTTGTTGCTCAAGAAATGTCAAAAGATGTACTAGCGAGAGCATGGAGAGATAACTTTATGAAAATTAAAGGTCGTAATCCAGTTGTAATTGTAGGAATGGTAAATAATAAAACATCGGAGTTTATTGAACCTGAAGTATTTATTAAAGATGTTGAGAAAGAATTTATTAACGCAGGTACAGTAAGAGTAGTAACAAATAGCGTTTTTAGAGAGAAATTAAGAACTGAAAGAGCTGATCAACAACAATATGCTTCTCAAGAGTCAATGAAAAAATGGGGTAAAGAGCTTGGAGCAGATTTTATGCTTTTTGGTACCATAAATGCTATAACTGACGGAAGAGGTAAAAAACAAACAATTTATTATAAAGTTAATCTTGAATTAGCTGATATTGAAACAAATGAAATTGTTTGGGTAGGAGATAAAGAAATTAAAAAGTTAATAGTTAACTAATTTTAAATTTTAAATGAAGGATGGGTGATTTTTTATTAAAATTATCCATCCTTTATTTTTTATTCATTATCAACTATTAATAAGTAATAAAATGAAATTCAACTATAATATATCGATTTTAATTCTAAGCATTTGTTTAATGCTAACTTCTTGTGTGAATTACTATTATCAAACTGCAAAATTTAATTTGGCTGTTCAAACAGGTAATTTTAATTCTGCTGAAGCTGCTATTAAATCAAAAGGTAGATGGAAAAAAAATCATAATAGATTGTTGAATTTTATGAATTTAGGAAGAGTTGCTGCCTTGCAAGGAAATGTTGCAGAAAGTAATGAAATGTTTGAAAAAGCTTATCTTCAAATTGAAGACTATAATAAATCATTTAAAGATTATACACTACAATTATTAATCAATTCCACCAAAACAGTTTATTTAGGTGAGGAACACGAAAAACTATATGTTCATTATTTTAAAATTTTGAATTTTTTCAAACTTGGAAATGTTGAAAATGCCTTAGTAGAGGTAAGGAGATTAAATATTAAATTAAATAAGCTTGATGATAAATATAGTTCAGATAAAAAATTTCAAAGAGATGCATTTTTATTTAATGTAATGGGGATTGTATATCAAGCAGCTGGTGAATGGAATAATGCTTACATAGCTTATAAAAAAGCTTATGATATTTATAGATTAGATTATGCTGTTTTTTTTAGTATACCAGTGCCTGAACAACTAAAACAAGATTTATTAAGAGCGAGTAATGTATTGGGATTTACTACAGAACAAGCTTTTTTAGAAAAAGAAATGGGGATTAAATATGTTGCTCCTAAAGAATCAAAATCCGAGGTGGTTGTGTTTTGGGAAAATGGATTAGTTCCTATAAAAGACGAGGTTGTGATATTTTTTAATTTATCTATGCAGGGCAATAATTTATTGTTCGTAAATAGTATGTATAATTTGAATTTTTCTGTGCCCTATACTGCAAGTCAATTTCAGTCAAATGGATTAGCAAATGTTAATTTAGTTTCAATGGCAATTCCTCGTTCTATAATTCGTAAGGCTGAGGTAAAATCTGTAGATATAATGTATGCAGATAAAAAATATGGTTTTGAGATGGGAGATGATTTAGGTGCAATTGCAATTAAATTATTAAGAGATAGAGCAGCCAAAGTAATGGGACAAGCATTGTTGAGAATTGCCATTAAACAAGGTTTAGCTTATGTGGCAAGAACACAAAATCAATATTTAGGTGCAGCAGTAAGCGTAGCAGGTGCATTAACTGAACATGTTGATACACGTTCGTGGCAATCTTTACCACAAACTATCTCCTATAGAAGAATTCCTGTGCAAAACCCAAGTGACTCTACATTGAAATTTAATATTAATTCTGAAACTGTAACTAGAGAACAAATTATCAATTTTAAACCTGTAGTTAATAACACATCCATTATTCAACTTACAACTACCAGTGTTAGTGGATTGGAGTTTGTGCAGTAGTTTGGGGGTATTGTTATTTACTAAAGTGACTTTGTATATTATTTATTATCAATTGTTTATGTGGGTTGCAAATCCACGGATAAAGATTTGTGATTGCTGTTTAAGTGGTTAAGGAAGAACTCAAGTAGCTGAAATAATGGGTTATATTAATAATTTTATAATTAAATGAATATTAAAGATTTAGATATTATTGACAAGAATTTCTTAATTGTTGAAAAAAGTGATTTTTTTAATAATTATACCGAGAAAACTCAAGGATATAAAATATTTGAAGGTGATACAACATTATATTTTTCTAATATTGAAAAAGGTGTATTGTTTATTTTTAGTGAATGTAATATATTAGACTCAATAATTATTTTTGGAAAAGGACATCAAAAATATAAACCATTTAAAGATAATTTACCTTTTAATATTAATTTGAACGACAATATGCAAGAGGTTATGAGGAAATTTGGTGCTTTTGAGATTAGAAAAGGTGGGGGGGATATTTTGCCAATATTAGGTATAGCTAATTATTGGAATATGTATTTGATAGAGGGGCATTGTTTTAGATTTGAATTTAAGAACAATGTAATAATTTCAATAACATTGTCTAATAAATTCAAAGAAGCGGAATAGGCGGTTCATTTACATTTTTTCCTAAAAATTAACATTAAAAACTACTCTAACGTACACTTTCTAATTTTAAATTCATTCCAAATCTCAAATAGTCACATAACATAAAAAGTGATACTACTTTTTATCATATAGTTGTAATAAAAAAATCAATTATTTTACTTTTTAATTGAAATGTTGCATTTTTACAATTATGAGGAAATTGAATTTGATTTTAGGTACTTGTTTGTTGTTTTTATTTGCAAATGAGTTAGTTATTGCACAAGAGTCTGAAAAAAAAGGTTCATCGTTTTATACATCAGCCCAAAATAAATATTATTGGAAAAATAGTTTGCCACGAGTTGGTTATTGGCAACAAGATGTGCATTATGAAATTGATGCTTTTATTGATGATAAAAAAGATTTAATTGAAGGTAGAAATTATAAATTAGTTTATACCAACAATTCGCCTAATACATTGAATGAATTGTATTTTCATTTGATAGACAATGCTTTTCAGCCAGGTTCATATTACGATAACTTGGTGAAAAACAATAAAGTAAAACCAAAATTCGGACATTACGAAGCTCAAAAATTAAATATCACTGTTGAAAACGTTAAGGTAAATGGTGAAACTGTTGTAACTCAACTTGATAATACCGTTTTTAAAGTAGTGTTGAATAAGCCAGTTTTACCTAATGAACAGGTTACAGTTACTTTAAATTTTAAAACTTATTTTGACACAGGTTCATTAAGAAGAAGATTAAAGAAAATTGAATCATTTGGTACAAAACAATTTAATGGAGTACATTGGTATCCAAGTATTTGTGTGTACGATAATAAGTTCGGCTGGACTACAGACCAACACCTTGACAAAGAGTTTTATAATAATTTTGGTTCTTTTGATGTTTCGTTAACTTTTCCTCAAGAATATATTGTTGAAGCAACTGGTGATTTATTAAATCGCTCGGAAGTGATGCCTGATTCTTTACGTCAAAAACTTGATATCAAGAATTTTAAGGATAAACCAATGAATTCGGCTCCTTCTGTAATTATTCCTAAAGAAGACGGTAAATACAAAACCTGGAAATACCATGCCGATAATGTACATAATTTTGCATTCACTGCCGACCCATTATATAGAATTGGAGAAGTAGAATGGAAAGGAATTAAATGTATTTCATTGGCACAAGAGCCACATGCTTCAAAATGGCAACGTTCAGCGTGGTTTGCGGCAAGAGTAGTTCAAGTGTATTCAACAGATTTTGGTATGTATGAATGGCCTAAAATTATAGTTGCAGATGCGCAAGATGGTATGGAATACCCAATGATTACTTTAGATAATGGTGTTTATCCACAGCATCAAAATTTGTTGGCACATGAAATTGGACACATGTGGTTTTATGGAATGTTGGGTTCTAATGAAACTTACAGAGCATTTTTAGATGAAGGTTTTACTCAATTTTTAACTGTTTGGGCAATGAATGCAATTGAAAACCCGGTAAGAGGAAGGGTTGCTACCAATAAATATGTTCAAAAATTTGTTGATTCTTTAGATAACAGATATGAAAGTATTTATTATCCATATTTAAATACTGTCCATTTAGGATTTGATGAACCATTAAATACACATTCAAGTGCATTTAATGGAGCACTACGTCATGGTGGAAGTTACGGATTGGTTTATTATAAAACAGCAACCATGCTTTATAATATGCAGTATGTGTTGGGAGATTCGTTGTTTTTAAAGGCAATGCAACATTATGTGGATAAATGGAAATTTAAACATCCTTATCCTGAGGATTTTAGACAAACAATAATTGATTTTACGAAAATAGATTTGAACTGGTTTTTTGATCAATGGCTTGAATCAACTAAGTATATTGATTATGGTATTAAATCAGTAAAAAAAGCCGATTCTCTTGATTATTATAATGTTACATTCAAAAGAACAGGCAGAATGCACATGCCAATTGATTTTACAGTTGTTGCAAATGATGGTAAAACGTATGAATATCATATTCCAAATACTTGGTTTGTTAAAAATACCAAGGCGCAAGTTTTACCAAAATGGTATGGTTGGGATTTGTTACAACCAGAATATGTTGCTAAAATTAATGTGCCAAGTGGTGTGAAAAATGTGATAATCGACCCACGAAATTTACTAGCCGATATTGATAAACGAGATAATACTTATCATTCATCTGCGGTGGTGAGGTTTGATTCAAGAATTACAAATGTGGTAAAATGGACTCATTCTGAACATTTTATTAGACCCGATGTTTGGTATAATAGTTTTGATGGTTTACAAGTTGGGGTACATGCAAATGGGAATTATTTTGGTTTAGATGATATGTATTCTGCAAATGTTTGGTTAAATACAGGAGTTGGACAACAAAATATTGATGCAGAAATCAAGAATAAATTTAACATAATTGGTTGTAGTTTATCTGTGAAGAAAAGTTTAAAAAGAATTTGGTCGCAATTAAGTTCTTATGCAAACTTTACTTCAAATGCAGGTTTAAATAAAGGAGGTTTGGGTCTTGAAAAATATTTTAGAAAACAAGATGCTCGTAATCCTAACTATCTACGAATCAATATTTCTCATGATGTAATGTATAGAGATGCTATTGATGCAACGTATTTAATTAATCCAAATGATTGGTCTGTAAATAAATTAAATAACACAGTTAATTTAGGTATTGAAAAAACGTATTCTTACACCAAAGGTACAGGTAAGATTAATTTTGATGTGCGTACTCCAGGAATTAAATCGGATTTTAATTATTCATACTTACAATTAAGTGCAGTTAATAATAATGAAATTAAAAAGTTCGATATTAAAACTCGTTTTTTTGCAAGATATGGAATTGGAAATACACCAATAGAATCATCATTATATTTTGCGGGTGCAAATGGCGAACAATTAATGAATAATAAATTTACCCGTGCCTCAGGTTTTGTGCCAACCAATTGGACTGGCTATGGCGCTACACTAAATCATTTTCAAATGGGAGGTGGCTTAAACGTGCGTGGTTTAGCGGGTTATTTATTACCTGATGTTAAAAACGGACAAACATATATAACCTACAATGGTAATTCAGGAATAGGAGGGAGTGTAGAAGTGGATTTTGATAGATTTGTCAAAATTAAACCATATCCATTTCTAAAACATTTCCATTTAGATTCCTATTTATTTGCTGATGCAGGTGTAATGGCAATAAATACAATAGATGATAAACTAAAATTGTCTAAACTGAGAGCAAATGCAGGTTTAGGATTTTTATTAACCTTTAGAACGCCACATTTAGCAGTAAAGCCATTGAGTATCAGATTTGATATGCCATTATGGTTGAATACGACGCCAGCAACTGAGCCACAATTTGTGAAATTGCGTTATGTAGTAGGAATAAATAGAACATTTTAATTTAAAAAATATTTATAATTTAAGTACTTTAAAACTAGTTTGTTGTGTTTTTCTGCTCAAAAAATAGGTATTTATTTAGTATTAAGGTTTGCTAAATAAAATAATTTTCCTACTTTTGTGAACTCTTAAATGAGACGCCTCCTTAGCTCAGTCTGGTAGAGCAACTGACTTGTAATCAGTAGGTCGTTGGTTCGAATCCGACAGGGGGCTCAAAATGTAAACCTCTTAATTCTAGCGAGTTAAGAGGTTTTTTTATGCCCTTTTTTACAATATTTGCCCCTTTTTTATCGTTTTTGGGCTGATTTGACAGTTTTCTGAAAAGTGCGTTTAAATCATTCTAGGCATATTTTTTGTCAATATGATTTTAAAATTGTCAGCTCAATTGTCAGCCTCTAAAATGTCACAAAATGAAAAATGCATTATCAATTAAGTTAGATCTTCAAAGGAATAGACCTAACTCTAAAGGAGAGTTTCAAATTTACATTTTTCTTAATTCAACTATTAATTCAAAACGAATTAGAAAGCAAATCTATACTGGGTACAATATTGTACCAGAATTATGGGACTCATCAAAAGGGCAAATAAAGAATGTTGTTGGTGCTGATATTGCCAATGCTGAAATGGCTTCAATGCTTGCTAAAATATATAAAATAAAAGCAAAACTAGAACTCGAAAATAAAGTTTGTGACCCTGAATTAATATTAGAAATATACAATAATGATAATTATGAGGTAGAAGCAAATGATTATATCTCTTTTGTTAAAAAAGAGTTAAATGCAAGTAGAAAAGATTATTCATTAAGATACTACAAAGACATGATTAACAACCTTGAAATGTTAAAAGAATTTTGTAGTGGAAAGTTATTGTTTGAGGATATTACACCAACTTTTTTAAATAAATATAGGTATCATTTAGAACATGAAAAGAAAAATAAAACGAATAGCATTTATCAGAAATTAACTACAATTAGAAAATTTGTGAATGAAGCAATTAAGCAAAATTTGACTAAATATTATGCTTTTAAAGACTATCAACTTAAATCAGAAGAAGTAGAAAAAGAATATTTAGAATTGCATGAAGTTGAAGCACTTCATAGATTATACAAGGATAAGGGAACACCAGAAAGAATAAAAGTAACTTTGCATTACTTTTTATTGTCTTGTTACACTGGATTACGACTATCAGATATTAAACGAGTTACTAAGGAATCAATTATTAATAATTCCATTATAATTAAAACTCAGAAAACTGGAACTACTGTAAGAGTTCCTTTAAATAAAGCTTCATTAAGTTTATTGAATTTTGATTTAGGTGGTTTGAAATTATTTGAGCGAACTATTAAACAAAGTAATAGTAGAATTACAACAGATTTAAATGATGCATTAGAAATGGTTGGTATAAAATCAAAGCATATTACCTTCCATTGTTCAAGACATACCTTTGCTATAAACTCTTTAATCCTAGGTATTCCACTTGAAGTTGTTTCAAAAATTCTAGGTCACTCAGATTTGAAAACAACTCAAATTTATGCTAAAGTAGTAGATAGTTTAACAAACCGTGAAATGGATAAATGGAACAATATTTCATTTCCTTCCTAAACACATATTCATTGCTAAATATTTATAAAAAAGACAATTGACTACAATGATGTTAAAAAAAATCCCCAGCACTAACTAGTTAGACCCTGGGGCGGCGTTTTCAATGATTGCTCATATCTAACATCACAAATATACGTAATTCTTGAAATTAGTTGCAAGTTGGAAATAACATTAAAAGGTAAAGATATAACCAAAAAGTTATTGATTGACAATATCCATTTTGAGAAAAGTAAATTATTCAATTTTCAGCAATATGATTCTTCTTTTTAAAGTAATCATAAAGCTGAATACTAATCCAGATAATACCGATTAGGCTACCAATTATTTGTAAAGTAATTAGTGTTTTAGGTGTGAAAATATTTACCATAATAAGAGTTTTAAAGCGATTGTAGTTACTATTCCCAATCCAAACCAAAGTCCTTTAGATGGCTTTGGTTTGGATAATTTGAGATTCTCAGTTTTTAATATTGAATTACTAGAATCCTTCACAAGCAATAAACTATCTTGAAGGGTAACTTTTCTATTCAAACCTTCCTTAACCAAACTATCAGATTTAATTAACTTTTTAGCTTCAGCTGATTCCAATTTCAAGCGATTGTATTCAAAGGCAATGGTATTCCAACATTGTTTTGAAACAACCACTTTATCTTCTTGAAAAGTAATTGAGCTTGAATCGCATTGAGCTTTGCAAAGTGTAGATAAAGCTAACAATCCACCTAAAGCAAATAAGATTGATATTAGTACTTTCATTTTGAAAACAGAGGTAAATAATCTGGTGAATCATTATGAGATAAACTAACAATGCTATCGTATCTCGACCTTAACGTTTTGTTTTCATTGATTAAATGAAACAAGATACTGTCATTGGTTGCAATATGCTTTTGTAGAACTTCACTTTGTTTTTGATAAAACTGAAGCTTTACTTGTTCTTCGCTGAATTGGGGCTTTGTTTGATTGTAATAAAAAGCTACATACAACAATCCACCAACAATACAAATACTTGCAATTACTTTAAAACCTTCAAAGATTTGCTCTTTGAAGGATAAAGGTTTATTGTTTTCAGTTGTTTGATTTTCCATCTTCAACACTAGTTAAATCTGCAATTAATGAACCTATATAGCCACCGAATGTACCAGCAACAGAAGCCATTTTTCCTATTTCTACAACCAAAGGATATAATTGATCTTGAATTGCAAAAATGGCTACGCCAAGAGCTAAATGAGTGGCAGCAACTGCCTTCAATTTCTTGCTTAGATTTGCAAAAAAGGCTGGACTTGGTTTTGATAACCTTCGTCTGAATTCACATATAAATCTTAGATTTCTTCTCATTTTCTGTTAATTAAAGTCTAGTGTAAATTGTAGTATAAATTGGATTGCCAGCTTTGTCTTTTAACAAATTGCCTTTTGCATCTTTCTTTTGAACTTTGGTAGCAATCTTAATTACCTTTTCATTTTCTCTACCCTTAACCAATCCATAATGAACCCAACTTGGATTTCCATTAGGGTAACTAGTACCAAACTCCCAAATCAATTCGGTAAATGGTAGATTGTCTTTGATGTAATCAAAAATCATTTTATTGGTTATTCCTGAACCGTCAACCGCATCAATATCAATAGCTTCACCATTTAAATGTAAACTTGTTTTTGAAGCTCCAGCTGTAAGGCTATTCACCTTTTTGCCTCTAAACATGCAAGTGATATACAAGAACTTTTTCAAGCCTTTTTTTACTTTCAACATCATAGCTTCATACATAATATCAAAGTATGAACCCAAGTATTTCATGTTTGATAGTTGGGTTTCATTGGGTGTATTATCAACTCCATGTTTGTTGTATGTACCTTGCTGATAAGTAATGTGTTTACTTATGTTTTCCATAGTAATTATTGATTTGAGGTTTGAATTATTTGATTGAAATAAAAGGAACAACTGTACTTGCTCCACTTGTTGCAAGTGAACCAGTAATTGCTCCAGCTCCTAAATTGGTTTGTCGAGCAAATAGTGAATTGCTAAAGCAAGTAGCATTTGCATAGTTGTTTGCACCAAGATTGTCCCCTTTAAGCACAAGAAAGTATTGCGTACCTCCAACTAAATTCACAGCGGATGAAAGTGTTACAAACTTTTCTCCGATTGAATTAAAAGTTGAAAATGCAGTTCCAAGATTTGTAGTGAGAGAAGCATTGTAAATTGCCATATCTACTCTTTCTGAAGCATTTGCATTGGTAAGCAAACATCCAATTTGAGTGATACTCATATCTGCAAGAGGTGTAAATGGAATTATCCAAGCTGTTCCTAATGAAGTTGTAGAGCCAGTTACTGTACTTCGATTTATAGTAGAAAAATATTTAAGAAAACCAGTTCCACTTGGAATAGTTGGCTTGTTTATCAAGTCATTGTAATTGCCAGAAAATGCTACAGAACTTAAGGAATTGATGAATCCTTGAATCTTTTGAAATGCACTTAAAATTGTATCACTTGATGTAATTGCTGAATAAGTATTTGTTACAAATCCAATCAAAGTAGAGCCAATGGTACGAGCATTTGTCCAATATTTGTTGACAGTTCCTTCAGCTACAGCATCGGTTGAACCTGGCGAAGAAACAAGCTCCACATAAGTTGAACCACTCCAACGATATGATTTATTGGCATCTATTCCACTTGTAACCAAATAGATTTTCCCAGCAACGCCAACCAAAGGAAATGTACTTACACTTGCAAATTCAAGTACATCATCTACATAACTAGGAAGTTGTGCAGAAGGAATTGTTCCATTGGCATCTAAACTTGGATAACCATTTGGAACGCCTTTTTTATTTATACCCTCAACTCCTAAATTTTGTCTTGCAATTGCATAATCAGATAAACCTGATAAGTTCCCAGCTTTGGCTAAAAAGGTATTTCTGATATCATTACAGTTGGCAAGTAAACTTGTATTTATTGCATCAATTGCATTTTTAACTACATTGTTATTGGGATATTTTAAAACAGAATTATCTAATCCAACAAGTTCTTTATTAGCCAATAACTCATAAATACTTAAGTCTGGCGAAGCTTTTAAAATAGAAACCAATTGCCAACCCTCGTTTGTACAATGGTAGTAAGCGGTTGGTTTATAGCCATCTGTGTATGTTAATATTGGTTGATGGTTTCCGCTTAAACCTTCTATAGGCAGATAAACATCTACACCACTTGCTTTTTGAATTCCAAACCACTTACCTTGATTTCCTGCAATAGGAGGGAAGATTACTCGAATTGGTGTACTACCACCATAACCATAAATACATTTGTTTAATTTATTTGGTACAGCCTCCCAAACAGCATAAGTACTTGGAGAATCCCAACCAATACCAGTACCATTGGTATAGATAACCGAAGGAATCAGTTTGAATAAATTCTCAGATTCAGGAAAAGGAATTACATTAGTTTGAACCCATTCTTCACCATTGCAATGGAAGTAAGCTTTAGATTTATAAGGTTGACCTGGGCCACCAATGATGAAATATGGAACAAATCCACTAGATGCTAATATTTGAACTCCAAGTCCATAAAAATCTTCAACAGCAAACCATTTTCCTTTATTGCCAAAAACAGGAGGCATATTGATTCCAATTCTAGCAGAACCTCCCGAACCACCATAAGTACATTTATGGTATTTATTAGGAATTGCTTCAAAGAGAGCTAAATTGTCGTTAGGAGAATAAGTGGTGTTATTAGACCCAACAAAAATTACATCAGGAATTAATTTATCCTCTATAGATAAATTTGTATTTACATTAGATGAATAATAATGGAATCCTGAGCCAGCCATTTTAATTAATAATTAGGAATTAATAATTAGTATTGAAGAATAAAAAAGTGAGAATTAATAGCGATATGTGATGTTTATTGGGCAAAGATTATCACTTAAAGCCACTACTTTAATCTCATTTCCAACCTCTGAAACCATATTACAATTTTCTGGACTAGCCCAAGCTTGATTCATACAAACAATAAATTCATCACTAGTTTCTCCTAAGCCATGAAGCTCAAAACCAGCATTTTTATTTGGGTTTTCTTGACCAATGCTTATCCATGAAATTGCATTTTGGAAAACTTTTTCTTCTCCAGCTTCAAGTTTTGCAGTATATAGGTTTTTATCTCCAGCCATGTTTATAATTAAGAATTAGTAATTAATAATTAAGATTAACCTTTGTTAAAAATGCCTTTTACAAGACTAGAACCTAGTGTTGCAATAATTACTGAAATGATAATACAAGCTCCCAATTTGAAATAGACAGAATCTTCGACAGTGGCTACCACTTTAACTCCGTCTGTACTTAGTTTTTCAATTGCTGTATCAAACATGATTTTAAATTTTAGCTACACCACCCATATAAACATTCAAACCTATTTTATCCCAATAATCTTGAGATACATTGTCTCTTTGCTTGAAAGTCATTAAAGCTGATTCTGTTTCTTTGCCAAACTTGCCATCAACTCCATTTTTGAGTTTTGCTCCACCAACATTGATAAGCCAAGTTTGTAAGCTTTTCACCTTATCACCCTTTGAACCAAGTTTTAGTGGAAAACTATCATTAGCACTTGTCCAGTCGAATGAAGTATCTTCTAAAGGTTGTGTTTCCATATCTGCGGATTCACCTTGATTTTCTTCATCCTTTTTTCTTATAAAGAAAAACCATAAGAGAATGGCTGTAATTAAACTACCAGCTACATACCAATAGATGTTTTTATTAAAATGCTCTTTCATTGTTTTGGGATTTAATAAGATTTGAGATTCAATTTATTGTACAGACTTAAAGTCAAAACGATGTAAAATCTTGTTGGGTCATCAGTCGGAATCATTGCCTTTTCTAAAGCGGTTTGTGTTTTAATTCCCCAAACTCCATCAGTTACTAATCCAGCTTGGTATTTGGCATTGAGGTATCGTTGTAATTGTCGAACTTGCTTGCCTACATCACCTTGCCTTATTGGAAATTGAAGGTTTGCATTAGGATTGGGTAATGCTCCTTTTTTATTTGCAGAAGGTGTTTTATCAACCGAAGTGGCTAAATTTGAATCAGTTGCATTGTGTATGAAAATGTAGTAATAAGCTGTACCTAGTATTAGAACTACCAAGCCTATGATGAACCACATTTTGTGTTTAATTACAAATTCTTTCATTTCAAGTTATCAGTTTTCAGTATTCAGTTTTAGAATTGCAAATGCTTAATTATCTGTACTCAGTACCCAATACTCTGTACTAAGAAGCCGCTTTAATCATCGTCAAAGCTTTGGTGTATTTATCACAGTCAATACCAGCACAATAGCCAAAAGGAAGAGAAATCATGTTGTCGAAAATTGTTTTCAAGTAATCGTCCCATGATTTGTAGCCTAAGCCTTGTAATCCTTTTTCAATACTTTTGAGTTTGGCTTTTGATTTTCCTTTGATAATCGAATACACGGTTTCATCATTATCCCAAAATGTATCAATGGCTTTGTGTAGTTTTTGAGCATCAGCACCACCATTATAATTGGGGTCAGGTTGCACATTGAGTAAAGAATTAGATGCATCATCACTCGTTTCTTCTCCAGCTCCATTTGCCAAAGCTTCTTTGATTTTTGCAATGGTATTTTGTCTTTCTTGTTTCAATCGTTTGGCTCTAAACATGAAATAAATGAGTAAACCAACACTTATCACAAGTAATGTAACTAGCACATAAACATGTAGAAATATGCTTTTATTTTCGTTCATAGCATGGCAGTTTTAGTAGCAATTCCAATGGTTTCTCCTGGATTGTGACTTGCTCTGAATAAGAAATATATAACCACAGCCATCACCAAAAAGATAAAAATCATCCAAGCATAAATCATGGTTTTACCTATGTCTTTAGCAAAACTAAAAATGCCAAAAGGTGAAGAAATAGCTTCAATAAATGCTTCTTTCGTTCCCATTTTAATGGTAATGCCATATTTAGCTACATATTCTCTTAGCTCTGGTGTATTTGCATCATCTGTTCCTCTGGCATCCCAAACAGATTTGAATAATACATTTGCATCATCTTGACCTAATTCAGCTTTGAGTGCTTTGTACCAACTTATCCAAATGTCTGCGGTTGAGCTTTTGGAAGGGATAAAATCTTCGGGTTTGAGTTCCATTGGTAGTTTTTTGTTTTCAGTAATCAGTTTTCAGTTCTCAAATTCTTGAAACTTTACACAAAGAGAGTTCCTTTTGATGCAGCTGAATTGGCTGAAATTGTTCCACCTGATGTATCCGAAACTTGCTTGGTAACAGTTGTTGGATTAGCACTTGCAACTGTACCATTGTTTGTATTAACCGAAGTATTACTTGTAGAATCTTTTTTTCTAAACACAAAGTATAGTATTACACCAATGATTAGCACTAATCCAATTCCAATTCCAATCATCAACTTTTTGTTATTAAATAGCTCTTTCATAGTTATTTGTCCAATTATTTATAAAATCAATTAACATTTCTTTTCGCTCAATAAAAGCTTCACATTGCTTATCTGTACCGCAGTAATCAAATAATCGAGCAATGGCATACATACATTCTGTTTTGCTAAAACCCAACATCAAACAGATATTACAAGCCATTAAATCACATTCTAATTCATCTTTGGTATTGAAATAGAAATGGGTAAACTCATGCAAAAGAATCATAAACCTATTGGTGATAGTCAATTGATTGAAGTAATATTGACTAACTTCAACAATGCCATTGGCGTGATTTACCCTTGCAGGAGTGTAAATGATTGCATTTGTATTGTCTTCCCAAGAGCGTACATAATCTGAAAAGACAATCGAATAAAGTCCAGTTTCTGATTCATAAGTTCCTGTTTCGTGATAGCCACAACTGTGTGAGAAATCGAATGCAAAATCAATATATTCTTGCACATGAGGTGCAAATTTTACCCTTAGAGGTAAGGTTAAAGGTTGGTATTTTATGTTTTTGATTTTAAGTCCAGACTTTGAATTGGTTCTTTTATCAAAAACTTCAATCTTTAATTTTTCAACTGATTTTGGGAAAGGAAATTCAAAACGGTGAACACCTTTAAACAAGCCCACTTCTGCAATATTTGCATCACCATATTGTCGTAGAAAATGAACAGTATTTGCTAGATTAGCTTCATATCCATAAAGTATTAACTCAACAGGATATGAAGCTTCTACCTCCACTAAAAGCTTAAAAGATTCACCATTTGAAGGAATAAATCTGTTCATTTTTAAGCTTGTTTGCTAAAATGAATACCAGCCCATATTGCACCAAGTAAAGCCAAACCACCTACAATCCACCACACATAAGAAGGAATACCAGAATTTGAATCTGGATTATCACCATCAGTATTTGAACCACTTGAATTACCACTACCAGAGGAATTAACAGGCGTTTTTCCACTAAAAATATTGATACCTTTATTGATAGTGTCTAACCAAGAGGAGGTAGCTTCGGAAGTGTTTTTAACAGTACCGTCATTGATTGCTCCCTTGATTTTTTGCCCTGTACTTGTAGTGGTTTTTGTGGTATCAGTTCCTGTTTTGGTAGTATCTGTATCGGAAGTAGTTTGGGTAGAATTAGTACTTGCAGTTGACGTTGTACTAGTTTCCTTTTTGGTGAATGGCCAGAAGTTTGAGTGTTCAACTCTTGTTGGTATTTCTAAACCGAATTGGTTTTGAACTACACCATTAAAGCTTGATAATTGATTGCATCCACACATAGTTATCTAATTAATAATTAATATTGAGCTAAAAAATGAGTTTTATGTTGAATTTCGATTGCATAAAAAAATCAAAAGTAAAAGCACAAAAGAGAAATACACAAAGCGTTTGAATTTGAAAATATCAGTTTCAATTGCTGAAATTCTCATACAAGCACAAGGCTTTTTCTCTTTTGGTTTATCCTCCATAACAGGCTCAATGGTGAGTGTTTCACCAGTTGAATCACTTGTGGTTTCTAAGTTTGAATCTTTACTTCCAATATCCCAATGCCTGATTCTATCTGCATTTTTGAGTATATTTTCTTTGGTAATGGGTAAGTTGTTAGATTCCATAAAATCAAGTGTTTTCATGTAGAAAAGCTTGAGTTTATCTTGAAATTTGAGCAAATCTTCATTTGGCACATCTGCCATAAAAATTTCTCTTACCCAAGGCATCAAATTTTCCATAATTGATTGATTAAGATTTGAATATTGCAATTGCAATAATTACTAAAATCACCAAACCCAAACCACCACCCACATATAAACTTGTATGGTCGGCTGTTTCTGCAACAAAAGAACCTGTAGCCTTCAAGGCAGATTCTTCACTAACACCAGCTGATTTTGCAGTTACCAAAGCATCCAATTTTTGCTTTTCTAAATCAGCTTTTTGTTTGGCGGCTTGTGCCTCAATGGCTGCGGCTTCTGCGGCTTTTTGTGATGCAATTTTTTGGTCTTGTTCGGCTTTGTCTCGCTTTTCTTTGGCAATTCTATCAGCTTCTTGGGCATACCAATCTGAAGCATTTTTGCTCCAAGTAGCCACCGCTAAATTGTAATTGTCAATTGCCTTTTGTTTGGCAACATCAAAATTAGTTTTTAGGGTATCGTAGCTTGATGTGTATTGTTGAAGCTGATTTTTCAAAGTAGTTAATTCTGCCCTTGCTTGGTTTACAGTAATTTGAGCATTGTCTCTTTCTCGCTCATATCTATGTACACAATCCCAATCAGGGCCAAACCAACTTACACAGTTTACTTTGTTGCTTCGAGCATTATTAACAACCACTTGTAATCGATCTAAATTTGCTTGTTTAGCATTTACATCGTTTTCTTTTGAAGTAATTTGATTTGGTAAAGTGTTGGTTTTAAGCTCGAATAGTTTTTCTATTTCGGTTTTAGGATAAAGCACAACATAATCTTCCACTTTGGGAGTTGGCTGAGAATATCCTTTCATACCTGGGAAAATACTACCGTTAAAATCTGTTTTTACAGATGTATTTACAGGCGGTGTGTATGTCCCATCATTTGCTGGAGGAGCAACAGCACCATCCATTGAATAAGTATGAAGTATTTGAGGTTTGTGTTTCATTAGGCAGAAGTTTTGGAGGTTTGAATCAAGTAAATGACTACACCTAGTACTATAAGAATGATTATAATTACACCGATAATTAAACCAGTACCAATACCTGTTTTTTGCTTTGAATTAAGTGCTTGAGCTTGTAAATCAAGTTGTTTGTTGATTATTTCATTACTTGATTGTCCAGTTAATGAATTTCCTAAATCGTCCCAGAATGCCATGTTTAGTTGAGAGTTTACAGTTGAGAGTTATCAGTTGTCAGTTTTCAGTAGTCAGTTTTCAGTATAGATTTATTAGATTAGTTATTAGTTTTGAACATGTTATAAAAGATTTGTAATCTGATTACTGAAAACTGATTACTGAAAACCCAAAACTCTTAACTCTTAACACTCAACACTGAACCCAAAACTCCACCAATGTCACTAATGAGATTCTTTTGTTCCACAGGTTGTTGTTTCAAAATAGCTTCTTCAGCATTTGTTGAAGGTTTTAGTACAACTACCAAAACAACTATTGCGACAATGGCTATCACCGCAATAATTACAATCAAGAATAGCTTTGAATTTTTCATTAGGAATTAATGAGTTTAACCAATACAAAAACACAAATAAGAAATATCAATAGCTCCATTAATGAAATGTCATTACTTAAAATCCTTTTAGGAAATTGAGCTTCCAATTCATTTGAATTAACTTTAATTGGAATGGCTTTCAATTTGGGTTCTTTGCTTAATTCTTGTTGGTATTTTCGTCTAAAAGCTTCTTCATGTATTTCTGCATTGGGATCAAGGGCAATGATTTTACAAATCACATTTTCATCTCCAGAAGCAATTAAAGTTCTCAATCCCATGATTTGTTTACTTTGAGTATCAGCCATTATGCCAAAACCCATAAGTAAAGATTTCACACCTTGTTCATTGCTTTTAATCAAATATTCTATAAGTAAATCCGAAGGGTTTTCAGGATTTAGTCCATACATGATTGAGGTTGCATCGTTGTAAACCATTGTGAAAGGATTAGAAAACAAAAGCCATTAGCCACAATTCGGACTAATGGCTTTTGTTAAGTATGGAAGCTTTGAGATTATTTACCAGCTTTGAAAGTGCTTAATACTGATTGACCTGATAAAGCATTTGCAATGTCAGTTTCTGCATCAATAAATAAGGTTACTTGGATTTTTCTAGCAACAGTTGCTGAAATTGCTTTTGCAATTTTTACAAGTAAAGTTGCTCCACCATCTACTTTCATAAAGAAATCCTCGTCCACCAAAGTATCTGAAACTTGGTTTTCTAAAGCACGAGATAAATGTGGGTAGTAGGGTTCATTGGCAACACTATTACCTACTTTTTGGCGGATTCTCCAAGGTTGGTCTAGCTGAGTACTGTCTCCAAAACGGTAACGCAACTTGCTCAAAGTGAAAGGACGACTTGCAGATAACTCTTGTAGCTCCTCATATCTATAACCTTGAATAGTTACAGCTGCACCTTTACCAACTTGTGGTACAACATTGTCAATGTCTGCAACACCGTTAAAAGGAATTGGGTATTTCTCATATTTTGAGAAAATTGGTACTAACAAATCATTGTTTTCATCAGTATTGGTGATGTCAATAATGATAGGTTTTACTCTATTTTTATGAACAACACCATTGGCATTGCCACTCATTCCAGAAAAGCTAGATGCCGAAATAAAGCTTTCTTTACCTTCCGTTAATTCTCCAACATAGTTTGACATACTTGCTTCTGCACTTGCAGTAAGTTTTGCCATTTTAGCATTAAGGCTATTTCCTGTTAAAATTGACTTTTTCATTTTTACACACTTTTAATGATTTTAATAACAGCGTATTACCCTCCACAAATCATTTTAAAACCGTCCTCGATTGCTCTCTTGAATTAAAATATTCTCAGGTTAACTGGTTGAAATTATTTTGTAGTTACAGTAACTGATGCTTTGTCTTGCGATTCTTTGTAAGCTGAATATGCAACCACAGCGGCTAATGCTCCCACAAACACAATCCCAACATAAATTGCGATTTCTTTAAAGTTGATTTCCATCTTGGATGTCTTTTTGTTTGAACTGATACAAAGGTGGGAAAGTGTGTAACCATCACAAAATGAGGTATTTTATGAAATGAGTTTAAAAATTACCCTTAAAGGGTAAAATGAGGTTTGGTTATATAAAATCTAGGTTTGATTTTACTTGTGTTGTTACTTTTATATGTTGAATTAAATCTTGATTTATTTGATTTAAGCTGAAAATAGGGGTGAATCTAAAATAAATCTATATTTTTGTGTAATTCATTACTTTGTGGGAAGAGTAATTAATACTTAAAACTGAAAAAGCCACCTAATTGTGAGATTGGGTGGCTTTGCTGTTTAAATAGATTTCAATAATATGAGAATTAAATTAATCTGAACATTCTTTTGTTAAATCTAGCAAACTTACTTTTTTCTCTGAACATCCTTCTATTATATTAACTTTTGTTTTATCATTGTATAAATTTTCAATAAATTTATTTATATCTTTATTATAGACTTTTTGATTACATTTGATAAAACTTAAAATTAAAACTCTTGTTGATGGATTTTTACTGTTTAATAAGTAATATACTGTTGTTTCATCTAAATATTCTATGATTTTGTCATTGGTTTTTATTTTGTTTTTTTCAATATAATAAAAACTATTGTAAGGATTTAATAATGAATCAATAATAGGGTAAGATTTGTATTTATCGAAACCATTTATTTGATTAGGTGATATGAAATAATTTAAATTATAATATTTTGTATTAAAATCATATTTATTATTTAATTCCCAACCTGCATTTTTATATAATTTATTATAAATATTTATTTTGTTGTGGTTTAAATTTCCACAAAATGGCTTAACATTAAAACTGACTATGCTATCATTCCTTTTTATAATATTAAGATTAAAGGCAATTTTATTATTAAATTTAAATACACCTTTTTCCAAAATAAAATCAAAACCAAGAGAATCGCTGTAATGAGCCAAATACATAGTGTCAAGTTTTAATTTTGAAATAAATTCCAATGGTTTAGAGTCTACTAAATGGGTTAATTTGTTTATTTCTTCTTTATTAAATTTTGTTTCTTTATTTTGTAAAAAACAACTTTGATTCAAAATTGATAAAAGACAGATTATATATATGTAATACTTCATTTTTTATCTAAATAAATTATTCCAAATTTGATTAAATCCATAAGTTCTAGGCAATGAGCCACTGTATCCATAGTCATTTTGTAAAATTCCTTTGGATATTTATATTCCTATCAGAATAGGTACAAACTTATCAAAAAGGACTAACGTTAAGTTTAAATATTGAATCAATTTGCAAGTTTTATAACCTATTTATATAAAGGTATATAAATAAATCTTTTTTAATTGAGTTATGGATATTTTGATGTGGATAGGTGATAGATCTACTTTAATTCGGTAACATTGATAGTTATATTCCTACTAAAATTACTATATTTTTTTTGAATTAAAGTATTAACTCTATTTGAATCTAAATAAATATATTGATTTTTAAGTTGAATATTTATTGAATTGATGTTTTCAAAACAAAATAATTTCAACTCTTGTCTTTTTTTAGCAATTGAAGATTTATTTTTATTTGATCTAATTAAATAAACAACTTGATTGGGCGATAATGTATCTTTTTTAAATTTTTCAATATATTTTTTACTACATATATCATCTAACTTATAGCGCTTTGTATTATTTAATATTTTAATTGTTACTTCTTTCCCAGATGCCGATATTTTAGATATTTTAGTGGATGATATACTCATATCGTCATTATCTGTATTAGATATTACAAAATAATAATCTTTATAAAATACTACATTTTCGATTGTGTTACTTATTGATAAATATTCATTATCAGCTTTTACACAAATTTTTATAGAAAACAGAGATATTAATAATATAAGTGATTTCATAATTTAATGAAAATTAAAATAACTATATGGATAAACTGGAGGGTAAGCAATAAGTTTATTACTTTCAGTTTGTAAACTTTGTATATGTAATTGTAATCGTAGCATTTCTGATGTACTGTTTGTTTCCATTGAGAATATTGTTGTGCCATTTGTCATATTTAAAATATTTACACTATTGTTATTGTAATCCACTTGTATGTCTAATCTATCATTTAAATTAAATGATGCATCCGTATTATTGTTTATTTTTAATTTTACATCAAAATCACTACCTCCTCCAATTGGGTTGAAGCTACCCGAAATATCTTTATTAAGATATTCGTTGTAGTTTGGATTTGATGAGACATAGTTATTAAAAGTACCATTACTATTAGGTAAATCTTTCAAACTTCTAACATATGAGTTTATGAAATTTTGTACAAAATCTTGACCATTAGAATAGTTTATTATTGTAGGTGGTTTTTTCCAGTAATTTTTTATTAAATCATTTTGCATAGCATCACCAGGTAAATCATTGGTATAACCTGTACCATTCATTATTCTACCATTCTTGTGAGTGTTTTCAATTTTATATCCATCGGCATCATGAATAGGATTTTAATAATTTTCAAATTTTAAAATTTGAAAATTATTGGTTTTATCATAATACCAAAACATAATAGATGGTGAATTTGAGAGAAAACAATATCTTAAAGAGTAATCATTTTTCGTATTAATACTTTTACTGTAAAATGGTTTATTCTTTAAAATTGATTGTTTAGACAAAATAAAAGTAGAAATTAAATCTAATTTATTATTGCTAATTTTATTACAATAAATTACTGTGTCTTTTGATAAAAAATGATAATCATAAATATTCTTTTTTAACAAAGGAATTTTTTTTGAACTTATAGTTTCCTTATTTTTTAAATTAATTTTATTAAGGTATAATTGGTTTGCAGTATCTAACAAATTATTTATTCTTTTAAAAACAAACTTTTGTCTTGGTATTTCAGAAATTGTGACTAATGTTTCATTTGTAATTGAATTTATAACTCCCAAATAACGATCTTTGAAATTAACATTTCGAACTATATTACCTTTTGAATCAAATTCATATATACAATCTCCCATATTAGGAGGGAAAATATGTTGAGATTTATCATGTAATATTAATGAGTCTCCATAATAATCATTGTTTGGCTCATAATAATCTGATATTAAGTATATATTTTTTTTGTTTTTTATTATTTGACAAATAGGTTTCCAGACAGTTTTAAATAATATTATTTTATTAATTTCTTTAAAATTTATATCATAGTCTATCTTAACAAAATTTTCTAATGACATTGTTTTTATCTCTCCATATTCTTTCCCCATTCTATATTTTTTTCCAAAATCAGGTTCACTTCCCAAAATGGAAACATAATTTGTAAAAGAAATAATTTCTTTTACATTTAATAAAAAGGGGATAGTGAATATAGCTACACTATTCCCTTTTTTATTTATAATTTCAACTGATTTAGTTCTATTTATTTCATTTGACGTTATAAGCCCAAAAGAATTTGAATCTAATACGTAAATATTAAAGTAATCATAACTTGAATTTCTAAATATTTGCCATTCTATTTTTTTATTTTTATCAATCTTTGTTATTACAGTCGAGTCATCTTTAGTATGGCCTGAAATTAAAATCCCATTCCCTATCTCCTTAATTGCTCCAATATATAAACAATTGGTTATTGTTAAATCTTGTGAATTTGCACTAACAAAATGTATTATTAAGGCTGCTAAAACTATAACTTTTCTTTTTAAAATTAATTGTTTAATAATCATGGAAAATATGTTTTATAGTAACTAAATGGCAATCCATTGTTCATTAAAAGGTTTCGCTGATTAATCATAATATTATCAAAATGGGTACTAAATCTTCTAGCTTCTTGAGTAGAATTGAAATTAAAACTCAAAACAGTAGTTTGTAATGTATTACCATTCGCACTAAAACCTAAACTATAAGTATTGCCTGCTACACTACTATGATTAATATCAACATTGGTAAAATTATTACCAGTTACATTAATTGTAAAATCAAATATAGAGCCTCCTCCAACAGGCATAAATGAACCTCCAATATTTCTGTCAGTATAATTATTAATATTTCCATTGTTTAAATTATTCATTGTCGCCATAGTTGTAGGTTGGGACATACTTCTTACTAAATATTGCATAACTACATTAACAAATTGATTATCAGTTGCGTATGTAAGATTATCTAAGCCAGAACGCCAGTAAGATTTCCATAATTCAAGTTGAGTTCCATTTCCTGGAATTTCGTTAGTATAGCCTAAAGTGCTGTTTATTGAATTGGGGCTAATTGTAGTATTTTCAATTTGTTGTCCAAGTGTATTTTTTGTACCTATTGGCATATTATTGAAGCCTCCTGCACCTTGTTCTCCTGGTTTTACTTGTGTAGCACCAGTGCCTCTAAAAATTACAGGGTTTCCACCTGCCAATGCTTCTATACCGTCACCAATAAGAGCACCTGCTATACCGCCACCAATTACTCCAATCCATGTGGCTGAATTATTTTTCCATTTAAATGGGTTAGGTTCTCCATTGTTTGCAATTGTTCCCCCTAATTCCATACCTACAATTGCACCTATTACTAATCCCCAAATATTACCACTAGGGTCGTTATATTTTAATGGATTGTTCATTACATAACTGTATCTGTTATAGCTTTGTAAGTTGTCAGGTGTTTGAATATATATGTCTGGGCTTAACATTCTACCAGTTAATGGCTCGTATAATCGAGCATTCGTATTTATTATTCCAACTTCATAAAGATGTTCATGACCAGTATAACCTCTTGAAATCAAACTAGGAGTATTAGTAACAGTATAAGTCCAATCTTTTACATTTCTTTTTCTACCCCAAGCATCAAAACTTCTTTCTTCAACAACAACGCCATTATTGTCAATTATTTGAACAATTGAACCTAAGTGATCATGTATAAAATAATAAAATTGCCCATTTGAGCCATTTACAGTAATATAAGCTGCTATTGTTCCATTTGAACTTGCTATATAGTTGATTTCCTTAGTAGTTGATCCTTTGATTTCTTTTTCAAAATTACAAGCGTAATATCTAGTGAAATTTTTACTATTATCACTAGAATTAAGATATTCCATTTTAACTCTTTCTTGATTTGGTCCGTACATAATATTAAATGTATTTACACCTTCTGTGATTTTAGTAGCTTTCCCAAATTTGTTATAAGTAATATTTTGAGTTAGAGCAAATTCAGTTGGTGGTGGTGTTATTCTAGTAACAAGATTAACTTTAGATTGATCATAAGTATAAGTTCCTACATCGCTTTTTTGTAAAATATTTCCATTTGTTGCGTAATTTATAGTGTTTGTAATTGTGCCATTTTGTTTTATTTGAGATAATCGATCTAAATTATAATCGAATTCTTCAAATAATGGCTTATTATTAGATAAATTTAAGTTATCCTTTCTATTAATTAAATTACCTGTATTAACATCAAAATTATATGTGTAATGAAATGATTTTACACCTGATAAAGTTTGAGCTTTAATTTCTTTTAATTGCCTTGATATTTCATCAAATGTATATGAAACTGTAGTCGTCTTATTATCTCCAAAGTTGTACTTTAAACTAGTACTATTCTTTTCATTAATTCTCCATATAACTTTATTATCTTTAGATACAGAGATTAATGTACCTGAACTATAATTATTGGTTATTTTTAAACCAGAAGGGTATATAACTGATATGTTATTACCAGTTTCGTCATATTCGTATTTTGTAATAAAAGTCTGACCAGCTGATATTTCTTTTAATATTTCAATTTTACCTAACCTATTATAGTAAAAATATTTAGCATTTCCATTTGATAAACTAATTGTAGATTCTATATTACCTATACCATATCCCTTTGTAACATATGAATATATAATTTCATCATTTGTGGTTTTTGAAGATAAAATTCTATCTAAAACATCATAAGTATATTCATATTTTATACCAGCTGCATCTATTTGAGAGGTTAGTCTTCCATAAGCATCATATCCATAACTAATAGTACCACTATTGGGATCTGTTATTGATTCTTTTAGACCATAACTATTATAGGAAATTGTATTTGTTCCAATAGTTAAAGGTTGTAATAAATTATCATAGGTATAATTAGAAATTACATTACCTTGAATATCTTTAGTTTGGGTAACCTTACCAACTGCATTGGTAGTTGTACTTTTATTTCGAGATTTACTATCAGTTAAAGTGACTTTATTTCCTACATAACTAAAGTTAATAATGTTTCCTTTGGATTCGGTTTTTAAAACCCTGTTAAATTCATCGTATTCTATTTTATTTAATTGAGGTAATTCAGATTCATAATATAAATTTGATATAGAATTTATTGTTCCATCGTCATTATAGATTTTATCTTGGTAAATATTTTTAAGTTCTGTTGTTTGAAAACTAATTTCTTGCCCTAAATAATCATAATATGTAAATTCCGCTTGCCTGTCGTCCCTATAAATTGCTTTTCTGTATAATGAATTTGGATATGAACCATCAGTCCATTCAATATCTTGTTCAATTTCGCCTTCATTAGTAATAATTTTAGTTAATTGATTAAATCCATTATATGTATAGTTGGTAGTTATTGAATTAAGGTTTGTTTCTGAAATTAAATTACCAAAATTATCATATGAAAAGGAATTTTGTTGACCTAAACTATTTGTAGTTCTTAAAACGAATCTCCCAGTATAGTCATATTCATTTGTATTTATTTTAGTATCAACATTTAATGCTGAAATTGCAATTGTTTTTGGTGTACCAAATGCATTAAAATTTGAATAAGTTGTTGTAATTTCATTGTCAGTACCACTGAATTTTTTGTAGGAATTTAAATTTCCATTATTGTATGTTATTTTATCGGTAAATACTGTTGCAGGTTTTCCTGAATTTGGGTTCAAATATGTACTTTTCAATGTTTGGAATTTATTTTGACACCATGATCCAGATTGTACATAATCTAAGAAGTCTTGTTTTCTATAATATGTTAATTGCGATAAGTTTATGTCATCATATATCCAATTTTCAGAACTTATTAAGTTTCCAAAAGTTGTTTCAAAATTTGATACTTTTTTTATTGAAGTAGATTTTAAGTAATCCTTATCTAAATTAGAAGTAGAGCTAAGAATTTTAAAGTATCCATTTGTGAAAAATGTATTACTATTTGTTGATTCTGAAATTTTGATATTATTTAAATTATATGTTGTTATTTTTGCTGGGAATAGTGAATTTAATTGATCATCTGGGAATGTGAAATTAGTTATTTTTTTTCTATTCGAAATTAGTTCTGAAATGGTCATTTCTTCAAATCCTAATATTCCCCTAATTCCTCCAGTATTTTTGTATAATAAATTTTTATAGTAATAGTTATTATTAGTTACAGTTTTGGTTGGGGTTAAAAATTTGTAATTAGTTACAATTTTAATCGGCTCGTTAACTGAAACAGCAGAAGTAATTGTTGTATTAACAATTGAATAGTTGTTTGAATTATTTAAATAATTATATGTAAACTGATTAATATTACCATAACCATTTTCAATACTAGATACTAAATCTGAAAAACAATTATCTTTTGTAAAATTAATAATTTTATTACTACATGTTGAATAATTTTTAACAAATAATTCGAGTTTTCCATCAGAATTAAAATCTGCAACATCAATTTTATCAGAAGTGAAATTAATTAAATTTGAACAACTATTGTCATTTAAATAATGTGATAGTTGAAGTTTTTGAATAAAGCCCTCTTCTGTAATTTCATAAAAGTGACTATTAATTAAATTTTTGTTACTTGAAATTTGTTCAGTAAATAAAATTTCTACTTTTGAATCACCAATAAAATCACCAATATTAAATGTTAAATTTGGAGTTTGTATATAATTAGCATAACTTGGTAAAGTTAAAGATTTCCAACTATTAAAAGATTGGCCATTGCCTAATGCTACCCATACATTGGTTATTTTTTCTGCACCAGACTTATATACATGAGAATATATAACCCCCATTTGATCATACATGAATCTATCAAAATAGTTTATATTGCTTTGGCTTGTTGGAGTAGTTGTTTTGATACAAAGTAAATCAGAAATACCATCTCCATTAAAATCTGAAACTTGCAATTGTAACTGATCAAATGTATATCCAGTAGGTGGGTTAAATTGACCAGAAAGAGCATAAGTGCGATAAGTAAAAAAATTAGTTCTTGCTTCGACTACCGTTAAGTTATTTTTGGTCACTAATAATATTTCAGAACCTAATGAATTATTTGAAGACGCAAAATAAAAACCATAATATAAATCATTTATAAAATCTTCTCCTCCATTTCCTATAAATGGTACTTTATTTATACTAATCATCTGTTTTTTGGGTATTCCATCGGCAATTTTAATATTATAAATTGTTTTAATTAACATAGCATCTAGAATTAAATCACCATTATAATCTCCGATTTCGTAACTGTAAAAATAATTATCTAAAGTTACATTACTTGTGTAATACAAATTATTGTATGTTAGTCCAAAATTGGGATAATCAATTGTTACATCAACTAAAATGTTGCTAACTAAGGAATATATTTTTATATTTAAATTATAATTAAATTTATAGATAATTTGATTATTAAAATTTATACCATAATCAAAATTAAAGTAAGTTTTTTCAAAAACAATTAATTCATCTTTTCCATCATTGTTTAAATCAACAGGAGTGACTTGTTCTATTAGAGTATTTGATGGATAACTTAAACTTGTAATTAATTGTCCTAATTCGGAATATAATTCAATTTTTCCTGATATTACTTCATTTAATGGCCAAACTTTTCCATTTCTTATTACAAGAGTTTCATTTTTACCATCTTTTAATAGATTTGAATTTAAAATTCTATCATAAAAAGGGATCTGACTGGATATTGAATTGTTTACTGAAGAATTATTGGTACAATTATTTCCCCAATTTATTTTTGTTGTATTAAATTTAGAGCCATCATAACCAATTTCAGTTATTTCAGATAGTAAAGTCGAAAATTCATCTTTTGTATAATCAAATTGATATGTTTTGAATAAATTTGAATTTGATACAATTTCAATTTTGGTTAAAATTTTTGTTTGATTTAGTGTACCAAAACTAGTATATGATGTTTTTACATCTGTTCTATCATCATATATAAATTGAATAGTTGCAAATGGAGGATTGTTTAATTGATTATTAAATGTATACTCAATTTTTGAAATTAAACCATTATCAAAAGAATTGTAATAATATTTTAAATAGTTACCATTATTGTCTGTAATTTTATTTATTTTCCATATAAAAGTACTAGCACCATTATTTATTTTAGAATCAGATGTATTTCCATATTCAATAGTTTTGCCATCTTTGGTAGTTAAAATGAAACTATTACCAATTTGTTGAATTTTACTAAATGGATCTAAATCAAATGAATAAATTGTGTTGTCTTCGCCATAATTACCATTAATACTTATTAATCTTTTTCCATCTAAAGTAAATCCAATATCATTCCCTCTTAGTCCTAATTTATTTGCTTCTGCAAAATTATAATAGTTAGTTTTCGGAGAAAAAGTAATAGATGATAAACCAATTAATTCCCAACCTTTTCCCAATAAATTATTTCCTTCTTGACTGTTATATACAATAGACAAATTTGGTTGCATACCATTTGTACCTTGAGGGATTGAAATTGGTATATTATAAATAGCAGCACCAGTTGGGCTTACATCTGCTGAGCCAGCAGAACTACCAACTACATTTGATGTACTAAATGGTGTTTGATTAGCTGGTGTTCCTGTTGATGATAATGTATTATAACTTGCTGGTGGGGTAATACTTGGGTCGGTATAAATCTTAAAACCACGTTGTATAACGTTACCCATTATTAACTGTGATGAATTCATTGTACAGTTACCTGTCAATTTCACTCCATCTCTAGCTTTGAATTCAAAGTATCGGGATGTGGCGGGATTAATAAAATCTGAGTTGAAACCACTTAAAGTCAAATTTCTATCTTGACCAAATGCACTAGCTATTATGCAAAGCAATGTGATTGTTGTTAACAGTATCTTTTTCATCTATATTGTGTAGGTTGAAATATTTTTATAATAATATTGATGTGTAGGCTTTATGATTGGCTTACTGCTTGAGCACCTTCCAATCTAAATTTTGATTGTTTGTTCTAATTCGTAATATGTAAACACCTGTTGGTAGGTTTTCAAAATTAAAAGTGCCTTCATTTTCAGTTATAGGTGATTCTCCCATTTTAGTACCTATTGCATTTAATACCTCCAAAGTTCCACTTGACGTTTGATTTTCTGTAACATGTAACTTTACAGTTATTTGTGATACAATAGGATTCGGATAAATACTTACTGCATTTTCTCCAACATTATCTTTAATTGCTGTGGTATCTAAAGTAGAATCTCCTCTCCTTACAGATGGTAATACTATTTGTCTGCCAGTTCTATTACCTCTAGCATCATAAGTGAATTGTACATAACTACTGCCTGTTTGTGCATGGCAAATGTATATGTTTAGGAAAAATAATATTGTGATGAATATTTTCATAGTATAGTTTAGTAATTGATAATTGTTAGTTTTTGTATGAATTTAGATTAGAAAGACTTTATGATATAAAGATTATCTACATAAACATAATTTTATTAAACCCTCATAATAATCTGTTTAATCTCATAAATCTTGGTTCTGACAATAATACACAATTTACTTTTTCTTTAATTCATCTATTTGTTTTTGAAGCTCTAGCATATACAATGTTAACTCCTCAATTTTCTTCAAATAAATAACATTTATTTCTCCAAGATTTACACCTGATTGCTCCACTTCGGCAGTGGTAGGTACTTCTGGTAAATGTTTATTTTTGCTAACATAAGCACCTAATTCTTTAAGTGGCATCAATTTGTAATCTTTCTCAAATACATAATCACACCATTGAGAATTTGGATTTACACAAACTTCTTTAGTTGCTATTCTACCTATTACCCTTAAATCTTTAGCTAGCTCTGCATTACCATTTACATTTACTGTAAATGCACGTGTCCATGCTCCTGAATTGGTATAATCTAATGAACCAATTGAAAATGCATCTGGATTTGTAACAATGGTAGGGTCATCGCCTATAATTACTCTCAGTTCTGTTTGATTATTAGCTACATTATATCTGATAATTGATAGTTCATCTGAATTTTCATCAGCATTAAAAGTTAATTTTTGCCTATTTCCAATGATTAAACTATTAGACTTTGCTCCAACATTTATATTTGATAATCCCAAAATGTTACCATTTACAGTTAATTTTTCTGTTGGAGAATCTGTAAATGAACCAACACCAACATTGCCGCCATTATTTTGGAATAATAAATCTGTACTTCTTCCTTGACTCATTCCTGTGTTCCATGTACTTGACCCTAGAGAAGCATAACTGTTCGTAGATGCAGTATAAACACCATTATTAAAAGTTAAATATTGACGGTAGTTATCATCTTTTGAACCATTTTTATCAGCACTCCATATTTCAAGAGCATTATCATCACCAACGATATTCGACCTTCCTTTTACAGTAAATTGATAATATGGGGATTTAGTTAATGTTGGTTCATCATTAACATCAGTACCAATATATACCATTCCTTTGTTGGTATAAATCAAATTTGACCCTAAGGTACTCCATTCATAACCTGTATTAATTGTTGGGTCAGTAACTATAATATTTCCTAATTTAATTGCACTAAAACTAACAGTTCCACTCAAGCCACTTGTTGCACAACAACCATTTGCACTGTTTACAATATAAAATTTTATTGACTTTACTTTAGTTTTATCAAATCCTGTTGTATAACCAATAGTATTGAAGTCAATATTATAAGGTGTAAAAGTTGGATTAATAGGTAGTATAGATTGTAATGAATTAAATGAAGATTTACCAGTATAATCTTCAATTGCAACATATAAATACTGTTGAGCGGTTGAATTGGTAAAAGTTCCTTTAATTACAAGAGTTAACACGGGTAAGGTTGTGATATTGATTGTATTTGTTAATGAATTTTGTAAAGATGTCCATGAAGTTAAATTTGTAAGATTTATATCTAAACCATCGCTTGCATTAAGAGAAAAAGATGCACCATTACTTCCCCAACTTAATGCAGAAAATGTTTGTTCAGGTGTATTAACAGTTGAATTTTTAAAATTATTATAGTATCCTGTTGTTGATGTAGTTACTTGTGAAAAAGTATAACTATTGAAACATAATATTAAAGAAATAAGGATAATAAATTTAATATTTGATTTAAATATTAATAGAAGTGAGTTGTGGTTGTTTTTCATGCATTTAAGGTTTATATAAATGCAAACCAAATTAAAATATTTTATTGTTCAAAGTGTTTTTGCAAATTTAGTCGTTTTATCTGTGTATAATTAAACTTTAAATGTGAATAATTAAATTTTGGGTTCTTTTTTGAAACTTTTTTGAATTAAAAGTTCTATTTATTTTATGATTCACCTATAATACCTCCAATGCTCTCTAATCCAATTTGCTCTAGCTTCGTTGTGGTCATTGAGTGTAGGAGATTTGCGGTTTTGAAGGAATAGTATTTTTTGTAATTGAGGTTTGTATTCAGAAGGTGATTCTGTTAAGTATTCATTACATGCTAAAATGAAATCTTCTTTTTTAACGCCAGTAATGTATTCATCTTTGGTAAATACCCAGATAAATAGTCGCTTATAGGCATTTACTACTTGTTTAAGTTTTGGGTTTTGTTCCCAATTTGGATATTTTCGAGTGATTTCTTCGCCTTTTCTATACTTGGTATTGATAATGATTTGTGCAATTCTGCAAATGGTGAAATACTGTGAGATTTTCTCTTTGATTTTGTATAAATCAAAACCATCATAGTGCATACGTATTAACCTTGTGGCTTCAAATATTACAGGACGTATTGGATTTAGGGATTGTAAATGAATGATATAATCAACAGAACTGTGACGAATGGCTTTAAAAGCGGATTGGATTTCAGTCTTTTCAAATGAAATAGTGTACTTGTTTACATCTTCAAGTAAACACATTCCACCTCTGTAATTGGTACAAATGGTAACCATTGTTAAGAGCATTTGAGGCTGATTCATTGGCTCTTTGTAAACGGTGAAAGGTGCAATAATAAAGATACCTGGAGGAAGTTTTTTGAGGTTCTTTTCTGATTGCGTGACTATGCGGATTCCTTTTTTTGCTTCTTCTTTTTTAGCCCTTTGTATTTCCATAATGTCAAAATGAATGGCTGGAAATTTATTCCAAGATTCTTCAAAATTGGGATCAAAAATTAGTATGGACCTCTTTGGATGGGCCTTGGCATATGCTCTTACCATTTGTTCGGTAATGTAACTTTTACCAATTCCCATCAAGCCTGTGGCAAGGGTTACAAAGGTTTCACGCATTTGAGTTTAGGGTTTAGTGTTCAGAGTTTAGTGTTTTAAAACTTATTCTTTCTTTTCAGTACTCTCAACTTTTGACTCTGAACTCTTAACCTCCTTACGAAGTGCTGCGAAATGTGAATCCAATCTTTTCAGATACAATTCATTACTCTTTTTAACTTCAAGAATAGTTGGGATTAAAAACAAAGCAAGCATGATAACTACTCCAATTGCTAATTGTACTCCAACTGGAATACTAGTTTCAATCCCTTTTTCTACACAAAGAGCTTGAAGTGGCTTTTTGATTTGGTCTTTGTACCATTCTGGAATAATGAAACGGTCTTTATTTTCTTTATTCCTTTTGGCAATATCCTCTTTGAGAGCTAATTGAGTGGCTTCATCTATGATTGGGTCTTCAACCACCGAATCTGAAATTTTCACCACATAAGTACCCATCAATTCGGGTAAACCATGCTCAAAATTATTCCAAATCAATTCCGAAGTTGTAACACCCATTTGCCCGGTTAGATTCTGACTTGCAGTTAAATTTGGGTCAATTGGTTCTTGAAATTGCATCGTTGGAACTTGCACTTCAGGACTTGGAACTTCTACATTTTCTATAGTTGGTTCTTGTTTTACTTCTTCCTTTTTGAAGAAATTAAACAATGGTTTCTTCTCTTGTTCATTTTCTTTAGGTATAGATTCTGAATGATTTTTTACATTTTCAATTCCACTTATTTTATTTAATTGAGCTTCAGGATTAGTTGCATATTCACGTTCCACCACAGGCTCAAACATCTTTGACAATTCAAAATTTTGTGGTGCTGGAGCTGTGTTAATTATAGTATCAATTTCTGTTTCAGCATTTCCATTATTCACCGTTTCCAAAACTTTGGTTATATCCTCCAATTCTGAATTAGATTCAGCTTGATTTTCAATTGGAATTTTTGAATCTAACTTTGCTGACATGTTGGTAATGAATTTTGAATATTAGCTTCGTAAAGTTTTATTACAGCATTGATATTGCGTTCAATGATGCATACATTTTGGTCGAGATTGTAAAGCCTAGCTTTCATTCTATCAATTACCTTATGGTGTAAAATACAAATCTTTGAAGGATAAGTTTTGAAATATTCAGCAATTACTTCATAGGTGAAATTTGGATTGTGTCGCTTGTTTAATAGGTAGTAACAAATCCCTCTTAACTCCGAAAACTGACCACGTTTCTTTAAATTGACAATGTTTTGTTTGTCAACATTGAAGTAAATAGCCACAGAACTCACCACACATTCAAAAATAAAAATGCGTTCTAATTGTCGAGGTGGATTAGCAATGTCAAGTATAGTAGAGCAAATTTCTTGAATTGATTGTTCACGTTCAACCAATGTGATATTTGATGTTTTAGTGTTCATTGGCATCCTCATTTGAAGTATTGACAATCATTTTAGGTTCAGTGATAATTTCACTTTTAGCTTCTTGAATTTTACTTAAGATTGCTGTAACCAAGTATTTAAAAGGAAATGAGCCACCCTCAATTTCAAGAGGTTCTATATTGTCTTTTATGATTTTAACCACAATTTCACCATCACGAACAGCAAGACAAAATACCACTTGATTGCCTACTTCATTGCTAATATGACTTATAGCTTCAATGATATAAGGAGCAAGTAATGTCAAAGTATTTTCTGATACTTCGTGAATATCAACTTCTAAGGGCTTTCCGTCTAACAAGCGTTTTAACCTTGGTTTGTTAGTTATGCCTGTTTGATGAATGAAATTTTGAACATTTTTGGGTAGTCTGTTCATAACAAAGTCTAGCCCTTTATCGGTAGCTAAACCTTTGAACATATTCATTAACATATCCATGTTTTAGTTGATAGTTTAAAGTTGATAGTTGATAGTTTTTTGTAGATGAAAACTTTGTACTCAGTACTTTGTACCTTGTACTATTTAATTTTTTCAATCAAATAATAGGGTTTCATTAAAGCCTTTTTGACTTCTGAAATCCTGAAACTTCCAACAATTTCACCTTTGGTAAGATGCTCACATGGATAGTTTAAAGCTTTGAGTTCTGAAGCCAAAAGCTTGGTTTTCCCAGCTTGAAAAAGTTTGTTTAAAATGGCTTCTTTGATTTCGGATTCTGATTCATCTTCATCTGTTTCATTGTCGAATTCATCTGAAATGAGTTCACATATTTTGTCGTCTAATTCACGAATCGCAACTTGAATTGCACGAATATCTTCAGGGTCGTTTTCGTCTTCGTCAAGGTCTTCTTCCAAGTCATTTAAAGCTGTAATTACTTGTTTGATTTCTTGTGGAAGTGCGGTTTCTTGAACTTTTAATTTGTTTAAAAGAGCCTTATATTTTAGTGCCATTTTGAGAGAGTTTTAATGATTTTTGATGCTCAAAACTCGCTCAATGTGTAGGCATTACCAAAGCTGTTACCCTTATAAAGAATAAATTATTTATCTCAAAAACAGGTAATTGTATTTAAAATTTAATTAAAGTGTATTTTGATTATTTAGTAAATTAGAATAAACAAATTGCTCTTATTTTAAGAAATAAAATTGCATAATTTGAAGTCTTAAAAAATTGCTTTTTTCAATTTAAAGTAGAAAAAAATTACCGTTATAATTCCCAAAGAAACCAAACCGAAAAATAGCTGTTTGCCAAATCTAAATCTGGCAGTAAATTCAGAAAGTTTATCGCTAGGAATTTTAGCTCGTATAAAAGCTTTGAAATCAGAAACTGTAATTACTCCGTCTTTATTTATGTCGATTCCTGCATTTTGAGTGTAGCCAATTCCGTAGAGTGGAATAGTGTATGTATCAGGTTTTCCAACAGCCACAGGGTAAAAAACAAGCAAATACAAATCGTCATAATCCTTGATTGCGGTTCTACCAATATTTCTTAATTGTTTGTGAATGTATTTCTCCACCCACTCCAATTGCTCCACATTTGAAAGTGAAGCTAAAAATGAGGTGGTAGTGCCTAAATCTTGTGCTGTCCGAGGCATAAATTGTATCAATCCCACTGCACCACTACCACCCATATTGTAAATATCTGGTTTAAAAGTTCCACCAGTTTCGCTATTAAACAGGGCCATAAACCAATTTGGATTGGCATTAAAAGTTTTGGCTAATTTCTTAACCCTTGCAATAAATGCAGTTCTGTTTTGCGTTACTTTTTCTTCAAAGAGAAGCATGTTTTTTAGGTATTGAGTACTGAGTACAGGGTATAGAGTAATTTTGAATTGAATATTTTCTTAGTACTTTGTACCCAGTACTCTGTACTATTAAGCAATTGAAAGTACTGAATTTATCCCACCCAATTTTTTGATATAGGCTTGACTTACTGCATTCGCAGAATTGTAAACTGTTTCTTTAGTAGCACCTTTGGGGAATTTTGTAAAGAAACCTTTGTTGTAACGAAGTACAATTTTGTCCAAACGAACAACATTATTTTCTACATGTTCGTCAAGCAAAATGCCTAAATATATTGCTCCAATTAAAATATTAAGTTCAGGTTTGAGTAAATCTGATTTGGTAAAAACATAACCAAGATTGTTGTTGCATTTGAGTTTATGCCCCATGTATTTCATGGATAGAATGCAATCAAGCCTCGAACTAAGGTATTTCCGAAGCAAAGCTTTTTCAGTATCACCCAAACGATTCTGTTTGTTTTCAAAGAATATAATGTCTCCAGCTGATGTATAATCCACTTGCATTAAACCAATGGCTCTACCCGAAATAACATTTACTTTCCCTTGTGATTCAATAAAAATCATGGCATAAATAAGCTTTTCTGGCACTTTGGTCATAGCTGAAATAGAAGTAATTATACTTCCATAATCAGCTTTTATTTGAGCCAAAACCTTTGCATTGTTGCTTATATCTTTGGATTGATAATAAGCTTTATTGATAAATGGAAGTTGGATGTCAGGCATTGTTTGGTAAATTAATAATTGATAATTAGTAATTAATAGTTTAAATACTTTTTACTTTTCACATCTCACATTTAACCAACAAAATTGATTACTCTACTAGATTTTGCTTCTGAAGTGACTACTTTTTGAGAGGCAATAAGAACTTGCTTTTTATCATAAGCTTGTTTCCAGAAATAGCAAATAGTACCAGTTACCACAGCCAAACCAACAAACATGAATATATATTTATATTGCATAAAATATTGATTTTAAGCTTCTACTTTTTCAGTTGCTTTTTCTTTATGAGCTTTTTGTTTCTCTTTCACTTCTGAAATCATTTCGTCCATTTCAGAGTTGAAAGCCTTGATAAAAGCGTCATTTTCAGAACTGATTCCTCCCAAAGCTTCACGCAAACTTCTTAAAGCTAAATTGAAGTTTTTCTTAGCTTCAGCTAAAGCATCAATGTTGATTTTCATTACTTTCTCTCGACCCATTTCCTTTGATACTGCACGTTTTACAGTTCCTGCAATTCCTTGGGCAATGATGGTACTTACTCGTTTTTTCGCTACCGGATGATTGGCTCTCTTTTCCCTTTGAGTTCCCTCGTAACGGTGTAGCAAAGTTTTCAATTCGCTGATTAATGTCTGACATTGGTTGCGTAGTTTTTCGTGAGAAATAGACCTTTTTTGTTTTTTGACTTCTTGTTCGGTTTCAGTTGTAAAAGCTTTTATTTCAGCTTCTACCGTTGCAATTTTCTTATCAAAAGCATCTTTCTCGTCTTGCTCTACCATTGCCTCACGGATGCGTTTGTATTTACTTAGTTTTTCGGATAATTCATTTAGCGTTGCCATATTTTTAAGGATTATTTTGTTTGAACTAAAACATAAGTACTTGGGTCAAATTTCCAACCACCACGATACAATTGTCCTCGTAATTCAGAACCTGGATTGATGTTGATTGTTGGTTTATCATTTGTCCATTTCTCTTCCGTTTTGATTTTGATAACCAATGCATCAGCTTCTAAAACAGTAAGTTTCTTGGTTTTTCTGGCATAGATATAACCATTTACACAACGTCCGTCAAGTTCATCAGGGCAACCAAAAGCTGGTTCAAAATTGCTATCAGCCAATTGTTTTTTAAGGATTTTAGTTTCTGCGGTTTCAGTTCCCCAATTATCAAAACCAACTTGCATTCTGATAGGAGAACCTGCATATTTGTATTGTCCGCCTTGTTTTGTAAAAATTTGACGAACCAAATTATCTGCATCTTTGCAAGTGAGTTGAGGCAAAACTACAGGCGGAGTACTTAAAACTGGATTGTCAATTGCGGTAATAGGAGAGGAGACATTTGTTACCTTAGATTTTAGGTAGAAGAAAAAATAATAAATCGCTCCACCGACAAATATCAATGAAGCGATTATAATTGCTGATACATTTTTCATCTTTGGCTTTCGTTTAAATTGAATGCCCAAAGTTGATAATGAACTACGTTATGTTGGAGAGGATTTTACTGTTATGGGTGAAATGAAATACTAAGTTAAAAAATTATTAAATGTTTAGATGTAAATTTGGTTTAAACGTAAATATAGTTCATTATTCAATTTTAATATTACAATATATATGAAAGAAGTTAATTTGATTTCAATAATACAAGCGTATAGAAACTTGAACCCTGTTTTACTAGAAAGTTATTTTAATTTTTTTAATATTAATCTAAAACCAAATGAATTAGTAGATTTAAGTTCTTTTTTAACTCAATTTCCTTTTATAGGGCAAAAAAATGACATTTATGACCATTTTTATTTAGGATATACAATTCCACAGATAAGTAAAGAATTTGATATGTTAAGAATTGGTAAAAATGAAATAATAAATATTGAAATTAAGAGTATTAATACTGGTGA
>JBEEOW010000020.1:0-78793 GCA_041191405.1 Bacteroidota bacterium | reverse complement strand
ATTCTCAAAGCTACAAAACAACTCTGGGACACCCAAAATCACTCAAATAAAAATTGCAATTGCTTAATTATAAACATTTTAACAGATTATTTAGAATGATTACTAATAATTTGCGGAAGTCAGGAGAATAAAAATATTCAATTTTTTTAATACTCTCTTCATTCAATATCAACTCTATTAAATTTCGAATTGAAATATCAGTTTGCCAATCATAAACTGAAAAACTATAATTATGACCAGAATCAACAATTTCTTTCCAAGTTTCAATTAATAAACTGGGACTTTCAAATTGCTTTTGACATTCATTTTTATCTAAAATTTGCTTAACTAATAAAAGAAATTGATTGTAATCGGACCAATACGTTTCAGAAAATTCGTAACTCATAATATTCTTAAATTAAGAGCATTTAAGTTTTTTCAATATCAATCAAAAAAAGTCCAATTAACACCAAAGCTAAACATACGTTTTAAGCCTGGATAATAAGGAGTTATAAAATATACATCTTGTCCGAATAATCCTTGATTCATTTGGATACCTTTTACCCAAACTGTTGTTCCTTTGATGTTTACATTTATAAACAAATCAGATACCAAATAGGCTTTGTTTTGAAATGAATTTTGTACTACAAATTGTTGTAAAATTGGGTTATAAGCATCTCCATAATATTCTGATTTATAGTGATTATCTAAACCAATGGATACTGCAATAGCATTTTTAAATTTATGTGTATAACTCACTAATAAATTGTAATACAGTGTTGGCATACGCAAAGCAGTATTGCTTGCTTTTGAATATCTCAAAAGGTTGTAAAATCTAAATCTACCAAAACTTAAATCAGGATTAATTACCAAACTTAAGTAATTGATATTGTCACTAACTTGTTTAACTTCAATATCTTGTGTAAACTTAATTGTATTGGTATCTAATTTATTTTTTAAATAAGTGTAATTAGTATATTGCTGATATTCAGCATAAATACCAAGTGCTTGTTTCTTAAATTTCGGAACAAATGACAATTTAAAACCAGTATTATTGATAGAACTTAAATTATTGTTCCACTTATAATTATTACCTAACATGGCAGTTTGCATTAATGTAGGCATATAGGTTTTATTTACAACATCGAGTTTAAATGATTTCCACTGAACTTCAACAGACAATAATTTATTATCAATAGAACCATTAAATTTGTATGAAGAATCACTTGTTATTGTATTAGCAATCATTTGTTTATAATCTAACACAATTGATAAATCTTTGCTGGTATTGAATGCTACTTGAGCATTTAAAAATCCTTGAGTGATGTTATTTTTATTTGAAAATGTACTCCTAATTTGCGTGTATTCAATGGATTTTTGGGTGTAGAAAAATTTTGCATCCAAACCTTTAACCTTTCCAACTAACCCAATATTATTTTCAAAAGTTTTAAATCGAGCTCTGTAAAAACTTGTTAAAGAATCTTTGAAATATCTAGGGTAAATATTCACAAACGGCTTACCTGTTAACGACTTATCATTATAACCAACATACTGGTTACTATAATCAAAAGTATTAAACAGCTTAGCAAATTTCAAATCGTATTGGTGAAATAAATGGTAATACAACCTATCTTCTAATGAACGGGCACTATCAGTTAATTGAATTGCAGATTGCGAATACAAACTAAATGAAGTATCGTAATCGGTTATATTTTTTGAGTAATTGGGCGCAATACCACCCGATTCAAACACATTGTGTGTAAACTTACCAACATTGGTTAAAAGCGTATATTTCTTATTTTTAGATTGAAATGAGGTGAAAAAGTTAGCATCCCAACCACTTAAAGCTCTGTCTCTTTGGCGTTTTCTACCAATTTGTTTTACAGATGTCATACGGTCAACTGTTAAACCGAAATTCCAATTTTCTGTAATATTTCTTGAAAAAATAAAATGTAAAGAGTTTTCGCCTGTTCCACCTTGAATGTAATTTAAATTTGCATAGGGCGAATGTGTGTTGAAATACTTGATATTACTTGGGTCGGTTGCATAAATATCATATACATTATACCCAGCTTGGTAACCAATTTTGGTATCAAATTGAGGTAAAATGAATTTGTATGCAGTACCTCTATTTCCTAAGTTTTGAGCTAAATAATTAGGTGCGTACAATTTATCATAGCGATATAAAAAATCAACAGCAGAATCTGGTCTCGACATTTTTCCATTTCTCGAAAAAACATCTTTTTCAGTAAATACTGATGTTGAATGAAAACCATACACTTGTTTGGTACTATCATCAACCACTTGCGCATTGCTAACTATACTGAAAATTAACACATTCAGGATAGATAAGAAAAATATTTTTGCTACTTTAAATTGATTCATTTATAAAACTATTCGTTTTTTATGAAATTAAAATTGATTTTTATTCATAATTAAAGCCTCGCCTTTGGTTGTAATTTTACCAGTGGTTGAGTCTTTAATTATGGTTTCAATAAGTGCTGTATTTTTACCTTCAATAATCTCTTTTACAGTCAATTGAGCTTCATATTGTGTATCTACAAACATTGGTCTCAAAAACTCCATGCTTTGTTTTAAATACACACTTCCCTCTCCAGGGAATTTGGTTCCTAATATCATTGAAAATATTGAACCACCTAAAAAACCATGCATAATTGGCTTTTTAAAAGGTGTAGTTGCTGCAAATTCAGCATCTAAATGCAGAGGATTATTGTCGCCACTTACCTCAGCAAATGCTTGCACTTGTGCTTGTGTAAATGAAAATTGATGAGTATATGTTTGACCTAAAGTAATCATAAGTTGAGAGTTGAGAGTTAAGAGTTAAGAGTTAAAGGTTCAGAGTTAAAGGTTCAGAGTTAAATCTTTCAAAAAACACTGAACTCTAAACCCTGAACTCTAAACAAACTTCTCTATTAATAATTCTACATTTTCAACGCTCACAGCAGGGAAGTTGGCAATTCTAACTTGAGAATCTTTAAAGTTACCGTATCCGCTACCTAATATTAAATCAGATGCTTTTAATTTTGTAATTAATTCACTAGAAGCAACAGTAGTATTACAAACCACAACTGTTTTTGATTGGTGGTAAGTATCTGTAACAAATGGACTTAAGAATTCAGATTTGTTAGCAAAATTGTATAATAATTCAGCTTTGAAGTCTGTCTCTTTTCTGATTTGAGCTACACCTTTGTTCAACATATCGCCAAGAACTTTACCTAATAAATAAATACCAAGTACATTTGGAGTTGATGGTGTTTCAAATTTAGAACCATTACTTAACAACGAAGGTAACGAGTGATAAGTGCCTATTGATGAACCAGATGCTAATTTTTGTTTTGATTTTTCGATGCATTTATCATTTACAATCCAAACACCTAAACCAGCAGGTAAACCCATTCCTTTTTGCACAGAGAAAAACACAGTATCAACTTTAGTCCAATCAAATTCAGGATATGGAACTGATGAAACCGCATCTACTGCAATAATTGCATTTGGATTTGCGTCTCTTAATTTATTGATTTCAGCAACTGGCATAAATACACCAGAACTTGTTTCGTTATGTGTAACGCAAATTAATTCAGATTCAGGATTTACAGTATAATCAGCACTGTAAAAACCTTTTCCAAAATCTACTTCAAATTTTTGAGCATTATAACCCAATTCTTTTGAAAACTCATAAAATTTCTTTGAAAATGAACCATTTACAAAATGTGTACTGTTTTTAGTAACCATATTTTGTATAATTCTTTCCCAAATTTCTGTTGCTGAACCAGTAAAAAATATTTTAAAATCAGCAGGAATATTCATTAATGCTCTTAAATTGGTATCTACTTCTTGGTAAATACTTTGAAAAGCTTTACCTCTATGCGAAAGTGAACCTATGTTTTCTTTGATTGCAGTTAATAAATGTTGCTCAACTGTTGGGTATAATTGAGCTGGACCTGGTGTAAAGAATACTTTTGACATATATTTGATAGTTTTCAGTTGTCGGTATTCAGTAGTCAGTTTATTGTAATAAGTTTATTGTTTTTAGACATAAAACTGATAACCCTAAACTGATAACTGATAACTTACTTTAAATATTTAACAATTAAATCAGCGGTGGTGTTTGATGCACCTGGCTTACCCATTATATCTTGTAAGGTTTTATAATCAGCTAATTGTGTAGCTCTAACCTCTGTATTTTGGGTAACTTTTTTCAATTCATCTACAATATTTCTTGGAATAAATTCATCTTGAATCAACTCTTTAACAGCAGGTTTGTTCAAAATTAAATTAACCAATGAAATATACTTTACTTTCATCATCATTTTGGCGAATGTGTAGGTAAACTGACTCGTTTTATAGCAAACAACTTGAGGCACATTCATCAAAGCAGTTTCTAAAGTAGCTGTTCCTGAAGTAACTAAAGCTGCAGTTGCATTTTTTAAAATATCGTAAGATTCATCAACAACGATTGTTAAATCCTTGTCACGATTAAACATCTCATAATATTCCTCACTTAAATTTGATACTGCTGCAACAACAAATTGATAATCTCTAAAAACAGGAATTACATTGACCATATAATGTAACATGGCCTCCACTTCTTGTTTTCTACTTCCTGGTAAAATAGCAATTATCGGACGTTCATCTAAGCCATGTTTTTTTCTAAAGTCAGGATTTGGAACATGATTATGAATTGAATCCAACACAGGATTACCAACATAATCAACTTCGTAATCATATTTTTTGTAAAACTCCTTTTCAAAAGGTAAAATCACAAACATTTTATCAACCAATTTCTTGATTTTATAAGCACGTTTTTGATTCCAAACCCAAACTTTAGGAGAAATATAGTAAAAAACCTTTATGCCTGCTTCTTTAGCATATTTTGCGATTCTAAGGTTAAAACCAGAGAAATCAACCAAAATAACTACATCAGGCTTATATTTAATTAAATCTTCTTTGCAATCTTTTAAATTTCGAGAAATGGTAGAAAGGTTTGTAAATACCTCCCAAAAACCCATAAAAGAAATTTCTTTGTAGTGACGATACATAGTTCCACCTTCGGCAGCCATTAAATCGCCACCTAAAAAACGAAATTCAGCATTAGCATCTTTTTGAACCAATGATTTCATTAAGTTTGAAGCATGTACTTCGCCCGAACGTTCGCCAGCAATTAAGTAATATTTCATAAGTAAAAATTATTCGCCCAAGTATTCAACAAAATTTCTTGGAGTTTCATATAATTTAATTGAATACAATTCAGCTTTAGGTTCAATAGCTTTAATTTTTGGAGCAAGAATTTGCCAAAATTCATAAGCTAAATTTTCGGTACTAGCCATTTTACCAAGCATAAAATCAACATCAAGGTTAAGATTTTTATGATCCACCTTTTCAATAATTTCGGTTCTGATAAGTTTACTAAGTTGCTTTAAATCAATAACAAAACCAGTTTCTGGGTTTGGTTCACCTTTTACAGTAACAATTAAATCGAAGTTATGTCCGTGCCAATTGTGGTTACAACAAGGTCCAAACATTTCGATGTTTTTTTCTTCCGACCAATTAGGATTGTATAACTTGTGCGCTGCATTGAAGTGTTCCGCACGGCTGATGTAAATCACCACGTGTAATATATATTTAGTTTGAGGTGTAAAAATCGGAATTATATTTTTAAAAACAGTTATTTCTGCCAAAAATCATTGTGATTTTTTTTAACATACTTTTTAAATTAGAAAACAAATAAATTCATTTTATTAAACTTTTTAATTTTAATTAGTTTTTAATTGGAATTGTATCAAAATCTGGGCGTTATGGAGGGACATTTGCACACAAAGATATTGCTTTAGAATTTGCTTCTTGGATTACAATAGAGTTTAAGCTATTTATAATCAAAGAATTTCAACGATTAAAAGAAGATGAAAATTCGAGATTACAATTAGAATGCAATTTACAAAAAACAATTTCAAAAATAAATTATCGTATTCATACTGATGCCATTAAAGAAAATTTAATCCCATCTGAAATAACAAATAAACAATCAAGTTTAGTATATGCCAACGAAGCCGATTTATTAAATGTTGCTCTTTTTGGATTAACGGCGAAAGAATGGAGAGATTCAAATACAGACAAAAATGGAAATATTAGAGATTATGCAAATTTAGAACAATTGGTAGTGTTGAGTAATTTGGAAAGTATAAATGCATTACTCATTCAAGAAGGCTTATCTCAATCAGAAAGGCTAATACAATTAAATAAAGTTTCCATTATTCAAATGAAATCATTGATTGAAAGCAGTTTAATTAAACAATTAAAATAAATTTCTTTTTTGAAATATTTGAAATACTAGGAGTTAAAACCCAGAGGCTAGGAAATCATCTTCCCGATGAGACTAATTGTTAGTCGAATAAAACTCAAATGATTGATATTTTTTATAAATAAAAAATCAAAAAAGTTAAAAAAATACTTCCATCAAATTTACAACACAATTTGTTTTACAAAAATCGGTTTTAAATAATCTAAAACTTTAGAATAGATAAATTTATAAACTGTAACTATGCCACTAATAATTGATATAAAGTTCACATTGATTAATTGTTTCAAAATAACCAAATTAACAATAACAGAAATTAATAATGCCATGAAAGTAGAAAACGCAGCTCCATAAATACCCCAAACTGGAATTAAACTATAATTTAAAACCAAATTTATAATAGCGGCTCCGGAGATACAATAAAAATTAATATTTGGTTTTCCTAGAGAATCTAAAACAGTACCAAATTGTCTACTAAATGGTTGTAATAATGAGAATAATAAAATAATCATTAATACACCTGGATATTCAGCATAAGATGAACCTGCTATAAATGTAAGTGTTATTGTGGGAATTACTGCTACAAATATAATTACAGGCAAAATCATAGCTAATAATACAGAAACTGATTTTTCATACATTAACTTAACACTCTCAGTATTATTTTCATTAGCTTTTAAGGATGTTTGGGGAAATACAATTGAAGCAACTGTTGAAATTGGAACTTCTACTAAATTATTAATTTTTGAAGAAGCGTTATAAATTGCCACTTGTGCAGTTCCTGCCATTGAACCTAACATAAATTGGTCGATACTATTAAATAACATTCCACTTACATTGGTACCAAAACTATATTTGCCATAATTAAATAATTTGACGATCCAATATTTGGATGGCAACACAGCAACATAAAAGTACTTACGAACCATTATATACCCAACTATTGATGAAATCACAGATGTATAAAATGTACTCCAAATCAATGTATTTAAAGAAATGTGGTGTACAAATACCAAATTAAATAATATCACACCGAAAAAACTTCCTTGACGAACCATATACATGATACTCAAACTTTTAAAATCAAAATTTGATTGTTGTAAATAACTAAATTGTTGAAATGGAATAAAAGCTATTGAAGTTAAACAATAAACTCTCAATAGAGAAGCAATTCCATTTGCATGCCACAATGTTTCAAAATATGGTCCAGCAGTTAATAGAAATATACAACTAACAATGGTGAGTGTAATATTTAAAAACAAAGAAGCAGATTGAATCTCTTTTTGTTCTTTTTCACTAGCACCAATACTATATTTAATTAAACCATTCTGAATTAATCCATTTCGAGCAACTTCTAAAAGAGCAGTAATAGATATTACTAATGCCCAGATACCAAAATCATGTTTTGATTGCATTCTGATTAGTATATAAAACCCACCAAACCCAAACACTAAAGTTGAGAATCGTTGTAAGAAGGTATAAAAACCTGATTGAAGCCAGTAATTTTTCATAACTAAGATAGTTTAAGTTCTTCAAAACGAATTGTTTTTGTATGCTCAGTTACCATAAAATCATTATTTGATTTTTTGATTTGAAAGAGCGAAATAATTTGTTTGGATATGAAAAGTGGTAGCGCAACTAGAGATAAAAATACACTTTTAGGAGCTTTAGCTATAAATAATGAATGTATAAAATGCATACTATAAATATACATTGCAGTAAGAATCAATAATGATAACTCTGGCACAATAAATAAATCTACAATGATTAATAAACTAGCCGTTACCCACTGAATAAACATTGGTGGATACAGTGTTAAAAACGCAAACCATATTGAATTCCAAGATTTTGAAAATAACAACTGTATTCCATCGCTTGCATGTTTAAACCAAGTATTAATCCATCTGGTACGTTGGCGCTGAAGCTGTGTTGAAGTTTCAATTTTTTCATCAAATACAATTGCATTGGGCTCAAAAGCAATAGTTTTACCTAATTTTACAATATAAGTTTGCAATATTTTATCTTCTGCAATAACTACCCTTCCATTCTCCTCATTTAATTCATCAAGTAACAAATAGTTTTTATACAACTGCAAACTTATTGCCATGCCAGAACCTGCAATTGTTGCTGATGAACCAATTGCAAATGGTATTAATCGAGTATTTACACTGTAATAAAATTCACCAAGAGCATCCAAACAGGCAATCTGCGTATCTAAGTTTTTGGCTGTTCTTAATCCTTGAACTGCTTCAAAACCTTGTTTCATTGAATCATTGATTTTTTCAATAAATAATGGATGAGCTAAATTATCTGGATCAAAAATCAGGATTGAATCAAATGAATTATCTAACTTATTTACTATAGTTTTAATTGATTTTACTTTAGAATTTAAAGGCGACTCGGGTATTAATACATTGATTTTAAACCTATTTTCAATTGATTTAGATTTTTCTACATCACAGCAATCTGCGATTAAGAAAATTTCAAATTTTTTATATGATTGTTTTAATAATGACTCAATTAATGGCTCAGAAATTTCAACATTTTTATAAGCAGTAATAATTACTGCAAATTTTTTATCCAAGCCATCAATTTGAGTATTAAGTTTTGGGCTAAATGTTAATGATAAAACCCAACCTATAGCATGAAATGTCATAAAGAATATAACAATTGCATGTATTATATATAACAGTATCATGGCTTAGGAATTTAAACATTACTTGATTGTAACAAAGCTGGAATTGTTTTGAATATAATCTTCATATCCATTGTAAATGAATAGTTTCTGGCATATTCAATATCAAGTTGAACTCTTTCATCAACCGACATATTACTTTTACCTCTTTTAGAAACCTGCCATAATCCTGAAATTCCTGCTGGTGCCAAAAACCTTTCTGCACATTTATTTGTGGTTAATTTTTCAGCTTCGTATAAAGGCAATGGTCTATTTCCGATTATACACATATCGCCTTTTAATACATTAATTAATTGAGGTAATTCGTCAATACTTGTTTTTCTGATAAATTTCCCAAAACGAGTAACTCTTGGGTCATTGTCAAATTTTTGAAAAACAGCTTTTTGTTCTTTTTCAAACTTATATTGTTTCTCACAAATTTCTTCGGCTCCAATATACAATTTTGGCACATCACATTGTTTGCCATTAAGTTTGCATTGGTCACAAGCTACTTTATCAACTAATTTTGCATCTTTTTGATATTGGTTTAAAGAAGAAAGATCATCCACCTTTTTATCAGCACCTGAAACCATACTTCTAAACTTTATTAAATCAAAAATTTTATAACCCATTCCTGCTCTTGGAGAGGTGTAAAATATAGGGTCTTTAAATGATTCAATTTTTAATAATATTGCCACTATTATAAATACTGGTGTTAGCATTAATAAACCAATACCTGCAAATAGTATATCCATCATTCTTTTATAAAATGGTAATTTAAATTTATAAAAGGTTGAATATGTATCAATTTGAGTATCAACATCATTATAAAAATCATTTATATTAGCAAATGATTGTTGTGTAATATCAAATCGAGAATACGGGTGACCAATTTCAACAGCTTCCATTGTGTTTGAGATTTAAATTACCAGATTAGTATTATTTATTTATTCGTTTGAATAAGGTATTTATTCTTACTTCTAATTCCTGAGGATTAAATGGTTTAACAATATAATCGTCAGCACCAAGATTTAAGCAATCAATTCGTTCTGTAGTTTTTTCATTTCCTGATAACATAATTACAGGAATCTTCTCAAAACGTTCATCTTTTTTAATCTCTACCAATAATGATTTACCATTTAATTTTGGCATTTCTATATCTAAAATTAGCGCATCAGGAATGTTTCCTTTTAACAACCAATTCATTGCTTCATAGGCATTTTCAACTACAACTACTGTGTAATTTTTACTTAGAAAGAAATCCAACAACTTACGGATTGGATATTCATCATCGACAATAAGGAGTGTAGGTTTCATAATGGATTATAATTTGAGATAAGTATCGAAAAAAGCTTTATTGCTTTTTGATACTTATACTCTAAAAAAGTACCGAAAAACATAGTAGTTTTACTGAATTTAGTAATAATTTAAAAAATCTTTTAATTCAGCAAAACTCCTTTGACCAAGTAACTGAATACCAGAATTTAATACTGTAATTTGATTCATATTTAATTCATTCGAAACAGCTAAATCTTCAAGTTTTTTAACATCATTGGTATTTAAGCCCAACATTGTAAAACTTGTTTTTAACTTATGACAAGATGCTGCAATTTCAATTAAGTCGAAATTATTTACAGCGTCATTTAAAGCCTCAAGTATCTGTGGTGTTTCATCAAGATACACTAACACCATTTCCTTCACAAACTCTTTGCTACCACTTGAAAAATCTTCATAATATTTAACACTAAATACTACATCTTTGGGAGTATTGATTATTGGCTCTTTAACTTTGTTTTGAGATTCAAGAGAAACAATATTTATATATTTTGAAATTACTTTAAATAATACACTACTTTCAAATGGTTTAGACACAAAATCATTTATGCCTACCTGTTTAGCTTTTAACTTTATATCACTTGAAGTAGCAGCACTTAGGGCAATTATTGGTAAATCATTAAATAAACCGTTGTAATCATTTCGAATATGTTGAGTAGCAGTAAAACCATCCATTACCGGCATTTGCAAATCCATTAATATTAAGTTAAACCTACCACCGGCATTAATGATATTAATAGCATCTTGTCCGTTTTCAGCAGTTACAGCTTCTATGCCCCATTGTTTTAAAAACTCTTTTGCAATCACTTGATTTAAATGATTATCTTCAACAAGCAATACTTTTTTACCAGTTAAATTATCATTCATTTCTTGTTCATTGAGATTGGTATTTAGTACTAATTCTTTAGAACCTAATTCAAATGGAAGTTCAACAAAAAAACTAGTTCCATAGCCCAACTTACTTTGTATGGCAATTGTACCACCAAGTAATTGTACAAGAAGTTTTGTAATTGCCAACCCTAAACCAGTACCACCATATTTTCGGGTGGTATCCGAATTTGCTTGAGTAAACCTTTCAAAAATTTTCGATTGATTTTCTTCCTCTATTCCAATTCCAGAATCTCTTACTTCAAAAACAATGTTATTACTGTTTGATTTTGAGTTATAAATTAATACTTCAACATATCCATAATCAGTAAATTTAATAGCATTACCTATTAAATTTATTAAAATTTGATTTAACCTTAAGCTATCTCCTTTTAAGTACTGGTTTACTTTATGATTTAAATGAATCATAAATCGTAAACCTTTTTCATCGGTTTGATATTTAAAAATATTTTCTAGCCTTTCAATAACTTGATGAAGATCAAAATCAATGTTTTCAATGATAATATTACCTGATTCAATTTTTGAAAAATCTAAAATATTATTGATTAACTCTAATAAATTGTCGGCACTGTATTTAATTGATTTTAAATATTCTATTTGTTCATTTTTAGGTTCTTTATTAATTAAAAGCTGAGTTAACCCTATTACTGCATTCATTGGGGTTCTAATTTCATGACTCATAATAGACAGAAATTGATCTTTTGCCTTAGAAGATGCCTCGGCTTGTTCTTTGGCAGCTAACAACTCTTTTTCTTCATTTTTTCTTGAAGTAATATCTTTATATGACCACAATTGTCCTTTATATTCATTTTTTACAAAAATTGGCATAAAATCACGTTCCAATATGTTTCCTGACTTCATTACAAATTCTTGTTCTACAACAGGTAATTTATTTTCAATTAATGAGTTTATTGTTGATTCAAAACAAACAGACTCAATTATCAAGCTTTTAATATTTGAAATAATAGTATCACTACTTACTCCAATTAATTCACTTGGAGATTTTTGAATATTAAAAATTTCACAAAAAGCATCATTAATAGAAACGATAATTTTATTTTCATCTTCTACAAGAATTCCATTATTCAAATTTTCAACCAATGATTTTAATCGAGAGGTTGTTTTTTTAAGTTCATTTTCAGTTTTTAAACGTTCAATCTCAAGTAATTTTATTTCTGTTATATCACGAGCAACGCCCTGATAACTTACAACTTTTTTGCCTTGAAAAATAGGTTGTACTTTTTGACTTATCCAAATTTCCTTGCCTGTTTTTGAAATTAATGGAAATTCAAAATTTGAGTGGATTAGGTCTTTTAAAAAAACTTTACTTAAATAGTAATCTTTCGCTCGTTTAACATAATCATTTCTAATCAAATTAAAACAGTTCATTTTCAATAATTCATCCATTGAATATTCAGAAATTTTAACAGCTAATGAATTTATAAACAATATATTACCATTAGAATCTGTTTGAAAAATTATATCAAGAGCATTTTCAATAAGTGCTTTATATTTATCCTCGCTAAATTTAATTTTCTTCTCGTATTCTATTTGCTCCGAAATATCAATTGCTACCCCTAAAACTCCTTTCAATTCACCATTTATTTCAAAAGGTATTTTAGATATTTGATTAACAATTGTATTTCCTTTATTTGTAACTTGAACTTCTTGATAATAATTACTTGTTGATTGAACTATATTTTTATTTATTCTTATTCTTACTTTTTCTCCAAAAATTTCTGCATCAGTTTTCCCTAAAATATCAACAGAACTTTTTCCAATTATTTCTTCAACTTTTTTATTAACTAATACAAATCGTTCATTTAAGTCTTTTAAATAAATTTGATGAGGAATAAAATCAATAATATTCTGCAATACGTCTTTTTGGGCTTTAACTTCAGTTGCAAGCAATTGAATATCACTTGTATTTATATTACTTGCTTTTAAAAACTGAAACATATCAGGCATTACATCATGTAATGCAAAATCATTAAGCAACAACCCATTTGATTGCATTTCTTCGGCTGAAACAAACCAGGGAGTTCCAATAAATAATATTTGTTTTGAACTTGTTAATGAAATAATTTGCCCTCTAAATATATTATTATTTTGAGTTGAATTAAGGATAAAAATTTGATTAGAATATTCCAAAATTGATTCATAGGTATATTTCAAACTCCATGGACGTTTAAAAGCAAAAGCATCGGATAGATTTTTGCCTTTTAAATTTGGCCAGATTTTATTTAAACTTTTTCCTGTATCAATTATTTGTAAAGTATCACTCAATACAAAATAGAAAGGAAATAATAAATTAAAATCGAGTTCATTATTTTGTATTTTTATTTCCATAACATTTTACCATTTAATTAAAAACTCATCATGATCAAAGCTGCTCGATTTAGTATTAACTAATTGAATTTCTATGTTTTGATTATACATTTTTCCCATTCCAGAAATTAATCCATGCATAAAATCTGTTAGTCCATTTCGGGTTGAATAGTAATGTAATTCTATTTCATTTACCCCAATTTCTAATATTTTAAATTCTGGAGGAGTAATATTAGGGTACATTAACATAACCCTACTATGAAAATTAGGTAAATTCAATAAAAACTCTTTTAAATTACTACCTCCTGATTGCATTAAAGCTCCGTAATGTTTAACACCAGTGCTCAAAATCCAATATTCACCAAATTTAAATAACACATCTTTTAAAGGAATATTTAATACCTCCGATGCTGCTATTGCAAGCTTAAAAGTTACAGAATCATCATACGATTCATTTGAAATAAAATTATTAATTTGAACTTCGGCCTTTGCTTTTATTTTAAGCCAAGCCTCTATACCAAAATTTTCGGTAACTAAACCTTCAACGGCCTTATTTACAATACCATACATAATAATTCAAATTTAAGTGTAAAATAATAAGCAACTTTATACTTGGGCTAAACAAAAGAAATTAGTTGTACGACAGAGTTTCGTTAACAAACCATTTTTTTTTAATATTTTTATCATTAAAACATAAAATTAATTATTAGTACTTATAAAAAAGCTCAACCTATACTTTTGTTAAGTATAGGTTGAGCTTTTTATACATTACCAATTAATTACAATCTCTTCATGATCTCGACCAACAATTCTTGATTTTTTTAATTGAATTTCGGGAGATTGTTTGTAGGCTTTCCCCATTCCAGAAATCAAACCATTTATAAAATAGACTAGTCCTTTTATTGATGAATAATTGTGAATTTCTACATTATTATTGCCTTTATCAATTACTTTAAAATCAGGTGGAGCAATATTGGGGCACATAAGCATCACTTTTTTATAAAATTTAGGTAAGTTGAACAAAAACTCACGTAAATTATTTTTATCTGTTTGCATAATTAAGCTATAATACTGTAAACCAATACTTACTACCCAATATTCACCAAATTTAAATAGTACTTCATTAATAGATATTCCTAACACTTCAGCAGTAGCAATAGCTAATCTAAAGGTTCTCATATCATCATCTGGAATTTGTAAATCTTTTATATCTAATTCTTTCTCTGATATATTTTTTACTTTGTTCCACACTTCCTCACCATAATTTTCAGTTACTAAACTTTCAATGGTGCTGTTTATGATACCGTACATAATTTTAGTATTTAATAAGTTTAAGTATATTTTTAGATTGATTTTTCGAAATAGAACAATGGATACTCTCCCATGTTCCCAGCTACTTTGGGAAACTTTTCTTCTATTTTATATATCATTTTTAGAATTTTTTCGCCAAATAACCATTTGTGAATATACATTTTCATAAATGGTACACTTATGCTTCGCCAAACAAAGGTTTTAATTTTAAAACCAACTTTACTTTCATCAAAATATCCTCTATTGAATGCATGGAAGTAAATATCTGGTTGAGCTAAATTATCAGAGTTAAAAACCTTAAACCATTTATTTATATGATTCTTAACCTTATGTGGCAATACAAATAAATTTATAAGGTGAGAGTATCTACCCCATTCGTATATAATTAATCCTGGAGCTTTTTCACTTAATACTCTATATATTTCCTTAAAGGCATCTACTTGTTGCTCTTTAGGAATATGGTATATGGTATTCAAAGAAATTGCTGCATCGATTTTAGCACTTTGAATAGGCATATTGGCAATGTTTCCAAGAATGAAAATGCCTTTATTTCCTATTTTTTTCCTTGCTTCGTTTAATGCCCTAGAGGATAAGTCGATACAAACTCTATATTCAAAATTTTTAGAATACTCTAAATACTCGTCAAATTGAATAGGGCCCGATGCAGCATCTAAAAAATATTTGCCACTTTTAGGTAAAAATGTTTTTAATCTCATGTGACAATTATGTATATACGATTTTGATACATCTCTCAAATCTTCAAACACTACTGCATCATTGTACTGATTATTTTCAGATTTTAACCATCCAAATTCATCATAAAATGTTTCTAGCATTTGATTTCCCCAGTTAAAATCATCTAATGAATCTAGTATATATTCATTATTTACAGTTATTAAAGCATGTTTTGGAAGTAAATAACAAATATCATTGATGATAGGATAAATTAAGTTCAATTTATCTGAAATAAATGCTTCAGATAATTGAACATCAAAGGCATTTCCTTTAATTGAAACTATCTCTGAATTTGCAATTTTATTATTTAACACTTCTAATTCAGAAGCAGTAAGATATCTTAAATTACTTTTTGTAATTGGGCAGATAATCAAATTTAAAATATCATTTCTACGAGTTTCCATTGCAGTAGTATTTAATTTCTTCATCTAATTATTAACTTATACTCTGTTTCTTTTTATATTCTTTAAGTATTTCTACTCTATTTTTTTTAAACAAACAAAACATATAAGTTATTGAATTTATGTATTGTAACGCTACTTTTAGGGTAAGTTTTTAAGTATTAATACTACATTTTTCAATAGCATCAATGATTTTATTTACATTATTTGCCCAAGAATGCGATGCTGCAAATTTTTTCCTTTCAGAAATTAGTTCTTCTGAATTTTCAGTTAATGCAAGCTTTATTAATTGTAGATAATCGTTATAAGTTTCAGCTAAATAAACATAAGGTGTAAAAGTTTCCATAGTTTTGGTATGAGTGGCAACTATTGGTTTACCCATAGCCAAGTATTCATCAATTTTTCGGGGGTAATTGCCTATGGTAACCTCATTTAATGTTTGGGGATTAATACATACATCAAAAGCTGCAATGTATTTAGGCAACTCGTTCGGATTTTTGTTTCCTAAAAAATGAATATTACTAATTTGATGGAGAACACTATTTTTAAATGCCTCATCCTCCGGACCAACTAATACTATATTCCATTCCGGATGTGATTCTGCAATAAAAGCGATTAATTTAATATCTAATCGTAACTCAAATAATGCTCCTGTATAGCCAATAACTGGTCCATTAATATTTTTCATATCCAATGGTTTGTCATTTGCTTTAAAATCTACAGTGTACATTTCAAGATCACAGCCTTGGCCTACATCAAATGAATTTTTATTATATTTTTTTAATTCATCACTCAAATACAATGAATTAGCTATGGCAACATCCGCTTTTTTAACTAATTCTGGTTCACAAAATTTCCCAAATTTGTTCCAATAAGGTACAGCCATTAAATTATCTCTACTGTAATATATATATTTTAAAGGGTGTAAATGTTCTTTTAAATAAAAGCTTCTAAACATATCACTATCATTCAAAAAATAAAATTTATCGATACCTAAAGTATGTGTTGCTTTTAAAATTTCAGTAGCTAGCCTCTTGTTATTAATCTTATTAACAAAATCAAACATAAATTTAAAAGGCAACCAGTTTATTGATTCAATCAAAATTGATGGAGTTAATACATACAAATTTTCATTGATTTTTTCTAAACCATTTTCTTGACCATTTAATATAGCTACTCTTTTTTTAACAGCATTTGTATGTTTTTCTTTTAATAGAGTAATTCTATCTAAAGGAGGATTTACATAAAGCACTTTATGATTATTGGAAATTTCAAATGCTAAATTTTTAGCATTATTTCCCATTTCAAAATCCCAAGGTGTAATTGAAATGATAACGAAATTTTGATTCGATTCCATAATATAATTGTATTTATAGTGCTTTTAACGAATTAATAAAAATCAATTTTTAGGTATAAATACTAGATTTTAGACAAAAGACATAAGACTTAAGACTTAAGACTTAAGATTTTAGATTTTAGTTTTTAGTTTTTAGATTTAAACCATTCTTTATCATCTTACAAATACCCTGGGTTGAAACCCAGGACTATGATATCATCGTCCCGATGGGACTAATTTTAAATTCCCCTATAATTAGTACCTAAGACTTAATACCAAATACCTAATACTTGAAAACAAAAAAATCGAGTATAAATACTGCAAAAAGCCTTTCTTCAATACCGTTATAATCTAAATAATTGCAAAAACGCTGAACTCAATACTCTGTACTTAGTACTGAATTAAAATCGAGTAAAAATACTGCAAAAACTCATTCTGCAATACCGTTACAGTCATTATAATCTTAAATACTACTACCATGAAAACGCCAATCAAATTCTTAGTATATACATTACTGTTAGGATTGATAATTTCTACTAATAGTTGTGGCCGAAAAAAATTCAATGAAGTAATGCCATCCTATTCAACATCTTCAAATGATGTTGATATTACTCACATGAGTGTTGCATCAAACTTTAATTATGCAACAGTAGGAGAAATTAATTTAACTGTATCAGCTATACTTGATAATGGACAACCTGTATCAGGTGCTGTTTTTGAATTATTTGACACAAATCCGCAAGATAATCCCAATGCAATTGTTTTAACAAAAGGGGTTATTGGCTACAGTGGTAGATATAATGAATCAATTACATTAGCATCTTGTATAAAATCAGTATTTGTTAAATCTAATTATATTGGATTAATTGATTTGGTTGAAGCCGATGTTATTGGAAATTCAATTTCAGTAGATCTAAATCCTTCAAAAGCTAAGGCTAACTCCGAAAATGAAAGATATTATTTTGCTAGAACAGAAGCTGCACAAGCTGTAAATTACACATTTCTTGGCACTTGGAACAACTTAGGTGTTCCAAATTACTTAATTGCTAATAACGATTTAGTTGACGCTTCATTTTTAGCTGATGTTAATGCAGCATTACCTGAATTAAGTCAACTACCCAATGTACATCCAGAATATATTAGCCAAAGTACTGAAACAGATTTAATTTTAAATGATAGTGCTGATGTTTGGATTACATTTGTGCATGAAGGAGCTGGCTGGAAAAATTCATTAGGTTTTTATACATACGACAAAAACAATCCTCCAACCTCTAAATCTCAAATTACAAATCATACAATAATTTTCCCAAATACTTCCTATCAAGGTTCTGGTGGTGGATTAATTTCGGGTAATAAAGTAAAAATTGGAACATTCTCGAAAAACACTGGCATTGGTTGGTTTTTAGTTGCTAATGGATGGAACGGATCTACTGTTGGGGCTGGTTCATATATTCAATACTCAAATCCAGATTTTAACCTTGAAACTGTTGCAAGTTTAAGACCACACATGGTATTATTAAATAGTGTGCAACGTAACAGAGTTTTGATTGGTTTTGAAGATATGGGTCGTCAATCAGGAGCCGACAATGATTTTAATGATGCTTTGTTTTATGTAACAGCTAATCCATACACATCTATACAATTTACCAATGTAGTTGCTTTACCTAGTTCGCAACCTAATAATGATATAGATGGAGACGGTGTTTACAATACATTTGACCTATATCCAAATGATCCAACTAAAGCATATAACAGTTCATTCCCTGCAACTAATGTATTTGGTAGCTTATGTTTTGAAGATTTATGGCCTAGCAAAGGTGATTTTGATTTCAATGACATGGTTATTAATTATAACTTCACTCAGGTGCTTAACGCTACAAATGATGTTGTTTCAATAAAAGCCAAATTTTTGGTTAAAGCCATAGGTGCATCTTTTAGAAATGGATTTGGAATTGAGTTGCCAATTCAGAGTTCACAAGTTGCTTCTATAACAGGTCAAAGAATTTTTGGAAACTTAGTTACGCTTGCTGGTAACAATACAGAAGCTGGTCAAAACAAAGCTACAATAATAATATTCGACAACCCAGAACCTTTAATTCAACGCTCAGGAGGTCAATATTTTAATACCGAATCAAATTCATCAAAAGGTGCAAGCGATTCCATTATTGTTGATATCATATTTACTTCTCCAATAAATACGAACCAACTTGGAGCAATACCATTCAATCCGTTCATTATAATAAATCAAGATAGAGGAGCTGAAGTTCACTTACCTGATTTTGCTCCTACAAGTTTAGCCAACCCTTCATTAATAGGTCAGGTTGATGATAATAGTGTTCCAGCTACCGGTAGATACTATAAAACAAGTTCTAATCTGCCATTTGCAATAAATATCCCTGCAAATTTTGAATACCCTACTGAAAAATCAGCTATTACAAATGCACATTTAAAATTCAAAACTTGGGCTGAAAGTTTTGGAAGTTCATTCTCAGATTGGTATAAAAACCTTGGAGGATACAGAAACTCATCAAATGTATATACTAAGTAATATCAAAACATTAGTAGCCATGATACAGTAATTAAAATCGTTTCTGAAAAAGAATAAATCGATTAAAAACCTAGTTCACAGACTTATTTATCCTCAAAATGACCCTCGTCCGAGATGGTGGATAAGAAATATTATTAACCCATTTACTAGCAAACTTGGTAAAGGAGTTATTGTTAGATCATACACACGACTAGACATTATCCCATTTAATAAATTTAGTGTTGGAAGCAATTCAATTATCGAAGATTTTGCAACCATAAATAACAATATAGGTGATGTTGAAATTGGAGAATCTACCATAATTGGATTAGGAAATACAATTATTGGTCCAGTAAAAATTGGTAGCCAGATAATGTTTGCACAAAATGTTATACTTTCAGGACTTAATCATTCCTATCAAGATATATCAACAGCAAGCCGAAATCAACCATGCACAACTGCTAAAATAACCATTGAAGATGAAGTTTGGATAGGTGCTAATGCTGTTATAACTGCTGGAGTTACAATTGGCAAACACTCGGTTGTAGCTGCTGGAAGCGTAGTTACTAAAGATGTACCCGCTTACTCAGTTGTAGGTGGAAATCCGGCAAAAGTTATTAAAATTTATGATTTCGCAACTAATTTATGGATAAAAGTAAAAAATGAAACAGTAAGTGTTTGATTAGATTAAATTCTTACCAATTATTATAGTAGAAATAAAATATTCTACGTAATCAAACTCTATCAATGAGTTACACAAAGTGTTATTGCTGAAAACTAATTTTAAACCAAAATTAGTTTTCAGATTTCATTCATATCAAATTCATAATTAAACTCTTACTCCAATGAAAAACTACAAAACTCCTCAACGAATAGTAAAAAAAGATATTATCGTAAAAAAGGAAAGTTTCAACTTACCCCAAAAAATCACATCATTTGTATGCTTATCAATTGGTGTATTATTGTGGGTTAAAATTATGTTATTATGATAATAAAATTACTATACTAAATCACCAATGGTGAACGAAATAATATAAATATGAATATTCCTATTGACAATACGGAAAGCTCTAGAGTTTACGGAAGTATCCAAAAAAAATACATAATAATATTTTTTTTTGTATCAATACTTTCGATAGCACTAGGAGGACTTGCAGTTAAAACCAATCCATTATTACTTATAATTGCAATGGTAGTTTTTGTTGGTCTTCCTTTTGTAATCTATTGTTTTATTGATATTAAATTTGGAATTATTCTCACAGTTACTCTTTCATTTTTCATATTAGGAGTTAAAAGAATCATTGGCGATGTTCCTTTGGGTTTAGCCATGGATGGACTTGTATTGTTGCTAGCTGTCAGTATGTTGTTTGGTTTAGCCAAATCAGGGAATTGGTCCATATTCAATAACAAAATTTCCTTTGCAATTTTAGCTTGGATGATTTATAATATTTTGGAAGCAGTAAACCCATGGGCTGCATCTGTTGAAGCATGGGCATATACAGTGAGAGCAATGGCTGGTCAAATGGTAATGTATTTTATTGTAATGTATGCAATTAATAGTTTAAAATTTGTAAAGCTAATGCTTTCATTATGGATATGTTTAGCACTAATGGCTGCTTTGTGGGGCTTACATCAAGAATATGTTGGTTTTTTACCTTTTGAAGAACGATGGGTTATGGAAGATTTTGAAAGATTTGCCCTACTTTTTCAAATGGGTAGATTCCGAAAATTTTCGTTTATGCCCGATGCAATGACATTTGGTTTTGTAATGTCCTATTCGGCAGTAATGTGTATTATATTAGCGATTGGTCCACGTACTCAAAAAATGAGATATTTTCTGATATTTTGTAGTATATGCATGATTTTATCCATGGTTTACAGTGGTACTAGAGCTGCTTATGTACTTATACCTGTTGGTGCATTATTTTATGTACTTATTAACTTAAATATTAAACTTATAATTTTTACATTGTTAGGAGCCATTTTTACAATTATTTTCATTAATACTCCAATCAATAACATTAATATTATCAGAATTCAATCAGCCTTTAAACCGGGTGAAGATGCAAGCTATAATACCCGAAAAAGAAACCAAAAAATGATACAACCTTTCTTATGGACACACCCAATGGGTGGAGGTTTGGGTTCAACAGGCGATTGGGGAGAAAAATTTAGTCCAGGTAGTTTTTTATCAAAATTCCCTCCTGATAGTGGTTATATGAGAATTGTAGTTGAGGCGGGACCAATCGGCTTGGCATTATATCTATTTTTATTATACACCGTTCTATCAGAAGGAGTTAAAAATTATTTTCTAGTCAAAAACCCCAAGATAAAATCCTATCTCTTGGCGATGCTATGTGTTACCTTTTCATTGATGATAGCCAATTTCCCACAAGAAGCCACCGGGCAAATCCCTACGAGCTTATTTTTATATGTATTATTTGCTATGATATGTAAGGTTAAAGAATATGATTCGGAAGATATTCCACTTGAAGGGATATAAAAATGTAGTATTTTTACGCTAAAAATAAAATTTGCAAATCAGTATAAGGTAGTATAAATAAAACTACCATGAACAGATTTGTGATTCCGCAGTGGGTAAAAGAGTTGGATATTAAATACGACGATTACACCCAACTTCCAGAAAGTTTCCTGATGGATATAAAAGCTGGTTTAGCCCGCTTTAATGAGCCTAACCCTGAAGTTTCTATTATTATACCGGCTTGGAACGAGGAAAAAAATATTGTAACTACTTTAGCGTCATTTTCTCGCCTAATAATTCCATACAAAACCGAATTAATAGTTGTTAATAATAACTCTACTGATAAAACCCAAGAAATATTAGATTTTTTAGGGGTTCAATCCTATTTCCAACCTATTCAAGGTATTAGTGTTACCAGACAATTAGGGCTAGAAAAAGCGAAAGGTAAATATATCCTTTCAGCTGATGCTGATTCCCTTTACCCTCCAGAATGGGGAATCAATTATGTTAAAGAAATGAAAAAACCTACTGTATCTGTTGTGTATGGAAGATATTCTTTTATTCCATCTACAAGTTCAAGATTTGCATTGGCAATTCACGAAATTTTGGCTGAAACTATATTTAAACTTCGACGAAATAAAAAAGATTGTATCAATGTAATGGGTTTTAATTCAGCTTTTATAAAAGCAGAAGCTGAAAGAATTGGTGGCTATAGCAGAGTAAGTATGAAATGGGAAGATGGAATGCTAGCCAAGAAAATATCTGAAAAATTTGGCGAAATAAGCCTAGTTGACACTCCTGACTCTCGCCCTTGGACTAGCGACAGAAGACTCATGGCAGACGGTAGTTTATTTAAAGCCTTTTTGCGTAGGGTAAAAAAAGAATTAAAATTTATTCACGAATTGCTACCCTTTAGCAAATCAGAAGTGTTAACAAAAACTGAAATTAATTTCTAAATCAATATAAATATGAAAAAGCTAATTATATTGATTTTTATGGCATTTGCTATAAAAGTTTCAGCACAAAGGGTAGATTATACTAAAATTATAGCACCTTATGACTCAATTCCCGTAGTGGTATATATTGAAAAATTAGTTTCAGTTGCTTGGGAAAATTATCCAAAAAATCATTCTTTTATTAGTAAAAAAAATGAAGCTATTGAAAATGTAAAACAAGCTCGAAATTCTTGGATGAACAATTTAAACTTATTTACAAGTTTTAATTCATACAATAATTCTGAAAGTCAAAATTTTACTATCGTTCCAAATTTAGGATTGGGTTTATCCTTGAATGTGGGCTCAATTTATAGTCTTCCTGGAAAAATTAAAATTGCTAAAGAAGAACTCAAAATAGCTGACAATGAAATTAATGCACAAAAACTTTATATTAGATCTCAAGTAATATCAAGGTTTAACGATGTAATGTTAAATATGGATTTACTGAAATTGCAAACCGAGGCTGTAGTTGAATTAAAAATGACAGTAACAGCAGTAAAGGAAAAATTCTTAAAAGGTGAAATTTCGATTGAAGAATATAATAAAGTATATGTTGCTTACACAGTTGCTAAAGAAAGAGCAATTACTAGTGAATCAAATTACAGAACATCAAAAGCTTATCTTGAAGAGTTACTTGGGGTAAACTTAGAACAAATATTATAGTTATGTTAAGTGCTAGCGATATATTTAAGGCAATTCGTAATAAAATTTGGTGGATACTTGCAGTGCTAATTTTAGTAACTGGTGTTATGTATTACATTACCAGCAAAATGGCTAAAAAATATAAATCAAAAGCCCAATTTTCAACTGGAATTACTGAATCATCTGAAATAACTCTTGGCGAAAGCAAAGAAGTTAATCAACCTTTTGCCATTGCTCAACGATTTACAAATCTTGTTGAAATGATGCGTTCACGCCAATGTGTAAGTATGGTTCAATTTAGATTATTAGAACACGAACTTACTGATTCTGTGGCTTTCAGACAACCTGAACATTTACCCAAATTAAGCCCAGAAAATAAAAAAATATTAATTGATAGGTTACACGCCAAACTTGATAGTGGAGATGTGTTGACTTTAAGTAATAAAACTGATAATGACATTAATAACTATATTAAAGCATATAACTACGACCAAGATGATTTATTAAATAGAACAACCATGAAACGTGTGCCTGATAGTGATTTTATTTCTGTGGAAGTTGAATCAGAAAACGCACGTTTATCTGCATTTTTAGCCAACACTTTTGTTACCGAATTTATTAAATTTTACGACAATCAACGTTCATACAAAACAGCTGGCTCTGTTAATTTTTTCGAAAAAATGGCTCGCTTAAAAAAGAAAGAACTGGATGCAAAAGTAAATGAATTAAAAACTTACAAACTTAAAAATAGAGTTATTAACCTTTACGAACAAACCAAATCTATTGTAAATCAACTATCATCAGTTGAAATTATGAGAGAACAAGAAAATATGAAAATTTCATCAAGAGAAAGAGCTGCTGATGAAATTGGCGAAAAATTTACTTCAAAAGATAAAAAATATTATGAAGTGGTAAGTTTAAAAATCAACAACGAAATTGAAGATTTAAAACTTAAAATTAATAAACTGAATGAAAAATATTTAAGTAGCAATATGATGGATAAATCAGCTAAAGATTCAGTTGATATGCTACATAAAGAGATGACTGTATTGATTGAAAAAGCATCTGACGAAGCTATTGTAAATCCGAACGAAGTTAAAAAAGAATTAATATCTAGAAAATTACATTCAGAACTTGAAGTAGAAATTGCCTTAAAAACTGTAGCTTCTATTGATAAAGATATTGAACGATTACAGGGAATAATTTCAACTTTTGCACCTATGGAAGCTTCTATTGGAGCTTATGAAAGAGAAATTTCAGTTGCATCTGAAGTTTACCTATTGGTGTTAAATAAACTTAATGTAGCACAATTTGCAGCATTAAACGATAATAATTCATTAAAACAAGCCGAAATAGCACAGGTTCCCGAAAAACCTGAATCATCAAAAAAAGTAATGATTTTGGCTCTTTCATTAGGTGTAACCATCATTTTATGCTTAATGGTAGTAATAGGAATGGCATATTTCGATGAAACATTCTATAATACTTTAAGATTTGAAACCACTACAGGTTTTCACTTAATTAGTTTTTTACCTGAATTGAAAGTAAGTGAGCTATCAATCAAAAAACTATTTACATCAACTGAATTAAGTCAAGAAGAAATATTATTTTCCAGAAACATTAGAAAAATTAGACAAGAAATTGAATCAAATTCTCATAATCATCAAAGTATATTATTTACCGGCACTAAACTTGGCGAAGGTAAATCATTAACAATTATTGCATTAGCAAATGCATTTAGCTTAGCAGGTAAAACTGTTTTAATTGTTGATGCTAATTTCAAAAATGCTACTCTTACTCAATTACTAAATGGCAACAAATATCTTTCTCCCGAAACTGAAGATAAAAATTTAGATTTATCCACAACAAAAACTTCAATAAACAATGTAGATATAATTGGATGTGAGGTAAATAATGCTTCGCCAAGTGAGATTTTTGGAAAATTATTGAATCAACAAGATTTTAATAATTTAAAAAATAAATATGATTACATTTTAATTGAAGGTCCATCGCTTCAATTATGGGCTGATAGTAGAGAAATATCTGATATGGTAGATGCTGTAATAACTATTTTTGCTGCACATCATTCAATTAGCGTTAATGACAAAGAAGCTTTAAATTTTATTTATTCACTTGAAGAAAAACATTTTGGCTCGATATTAAACATCGTACATACTTCTGAAATTCCAGAATTTCAATCTATTAAAAAACAAAACAAAAAATCAAGCAATAAAAACAATTCAAAAATAAATACTAATATAAAAATAGAGTAATTCTACTTAAAAATAAGCCACCCAATACTCGTTTAACATACTATAAAACAATAATGTTATGAGAATTGGAATAGAAGCCCAACGTATTTTTCGAAGTAAAAAACATGGGATGGATATAGTAGCATTAAATTCTATTTTGGCATTACAGCAAATAGATAAGGTGAATGAATATTTCATTTTCACCAATGAACAAGAAGATACGAACTGTCTTCAAGAAACAGAAAATTTTAAAATAATAAGAAACTCTGGGCATTCATACCCTGTTTGGGAACAAATTATATTACCGCTTTTAATAAAAAAACACCACATTGATGTACTTCATTGTACTTCCAATACTGCACCATTATTTGTTAGTGTTCCAACTATCATCACATTACATGATATTATATATCTGGAAAACAGTCCACTAAAAATAAAAGGTACGCCATATCAAAAATGGGGCAATTTTTATAGGTCTAAAATAGTACCCATGGTATTAAAAAAAGCAAAAAAAGTAATTACAGTTTCAGAATTCGAAAAAAATAGAATCTCTGAATCCATACACTTTGAAAATAATATTTTAGATACCATATATAATGGCGTAAGCGAGCATTTTTTTATTCAATCAACTGATGGGCAGCTCTCATTTGCAAAGTATAGATATCACCTACCTGATTCATTTATGTTTCTTTTGGGAAATACCGACCCTAAAAAAAATATAGCAAGAACCTTACAGGCTTATGATATTTACAGAAAAAGAGTAGAGAATCCCGTTCCTTTGGTAATTGCTGATTTTTCAAATGAAACATTAATGAAAGAGTTACAATTAAACGATATTAATGAAGATATCATTCCATTAATACACCTAATAGGCTATGTTCAAAATTCTGATTTACCTTTCATATATCAACTTAGTACTGCCTTTTTATATCCATCTACTAGAGAAAGTTTTGGAATACCAATTTTAGAAGCCATGGCTTGTGGTATACCAGTTTTAACATCAAATACTGCCTCTATGCCTGAAGTTGCCGGAGATGCAGCATTATATATGAATCCATTTGACATTTTTGATATAGCAAAAAACATCATAGAAATAACTGAAAATAAAGAAACTAGAGAAAATTTAATTGCAAAAGGTTTAAAAAGGGTAGAAAATTTTAGATGGTTTAAAACTGCTGAAAAATTAATTGAAGTTTATAAAAGCTTTTAAATACAAATTACATTATAAACAATAAAACCCTTAGCATAAATACTAAGGGTTTTAATGTTTTTAGCTATATTTTAGTTTAACTATCGAGTATAACAGTTAAATTAAATATTGATTTTACATAATCTTCATATAATATATTAATCTGAGTTTCATTCATATTTTCAAAAGCACAATTATTTAAAATATTGTTCTTTTTCACTAATTCAGCATCACCTAACATTATAAATGTAGTTTTTAACTTATGCGCCAAATTGGATACTTCTACCCTATTATTTCCCATTGAATAACCTTGCAATTCAATTAATGACTCGGAAAGTGAAATTTTAATAATTTCAATCAAAGCCTTGGTTGAAATATCATCTTTTCCACAGAAATGACTGATATTTTGATATATATATTGATAAGTCATGACTTTTCTAGTTTATATAACATTAATCCAATTCATAAATTCAGCTTTATTGCTTCTACTAATTGGTATATTTTTATCTTTTACTGAAATTACATTTTCATCAACTTCTATAATTTTATACTTATTTACAATGAATGACCGATGAACTCTTTTAAAATTTATATGAGGTAATCTTTTCTCTAAATTTTTAAGTGAAGCTAAAAATAAGTATTTCTTATTTTCTGTAAACACTTGCACATAATCACTTATTGCCTCAATGTAAATAATATCATTTACAAATATTTGCACTAATCTATTCTTATCTTTCACAAAAAAGGAGTCATGTATAGTTGATTCATCATCACTAATTTTCTTTTTATCAGCTAATAATTTTATAGCATTTGTAAATCTATCAGGTTGAATAGGTTTTACTAAATAATCACTCGCAATTGATGAAAAAGCATCTGCAGCATACTCCTTTTTGCTTGATATAAATATTATTGAAGGTTTATCTTTTAAATGCTGAAGAACTTCAAAACCAGACATTTCAGGCATTTCCACATCTAAAAAAATTAAATCCACAACCAAATCATCTAAGGCATTTATTACATCTTTTCCTGATATAAAATGCCCCAGATAATTTAAATATGGATTTTTTGAAATCATTATTTCTAAATGTTTTATAGAAACAATATCATCATCTACAATAATACAATTCATAACCTTATTTTTTGAAAGCACTACGTAAGTAACTAATTATTGTTTGTTAAAGCATTTATTGTATAACAAAAGTTGAAGTATAACTTTGGTTATTAACCATAGCTTTTATAATATAAACCCCAGATTTAAACCCAGAAACATCAATACTTCCTTTCATTTGATTCAATATTTTATCAAAAACCAAATCACCACTTGTTGATACTATAATCATTTGTATATCATTATTTTCAGTATCAAAATGATAATTTAAATGGTTTTCAACATTGTAATTTGGATATACGTGCAATTTGTTAGTATACATAAAATGATAAGAAAATATATCTGAATATGCATACTTCCCATCTAAATCAATTTGTTTAATTCTAAAGTAATTTTGATTTGAGTGAATTAAATTAGGTAAGTGTGAAAAATATGTATTTTGATGAACAGAATTGTTTCCAACTGAAAGATGTTCAGCAACTTTCATAAAATTTAATCCATTATTTGAATGTTCTATTTCGAATAAATGAGTATTTATTTCATTAGTTGTTACCCATTTAACCATTAAATTATTATTTACATTCATAGCGTGCAAACTTAAAAAGTCTAACGGTAATGGGGCTGATGCGTTAAATTGAAGCACTCTCCCAAAACCAGTATTAGCAATTAGCATTTTCCCGTTTTTTGAATTCACAGCCAAACCTGTTACACCAGCCCACATGGTTGCTTGGTTTGCTGTTCCTGCGTAAGAAGTAAAATTACTTTGACCAATTACTCCATCAAAAGCCACTGCTGTACCACCGCCACCATTTTTAGTACTCGCAGATTTTACAAATACTGTTCTTCCATTATTGCTATCATTTATATAAACAGTACCTGTAGCATCAGTAGCTACATTTATAGGAATATCAAAAGTTGAACTAGTTCGACTACCTGTTGCAGTTGTAAATGAAGTTTGACCAAAAACTGCTGCGGCACTTGGTTGGTTCGTAGACAGCGTTGTTGCATTATCGTATCTAAGTACTCTATTATTATTCATATCTGCCACAAATAATGCACTCCCACTTAGCGCTATTCCCATGGGTGTTCTTAAAGTAGAAATAGTAGTACCTGCACTTACCGATGAAAAATTATTTTGCCCAAAAACAACGTCTGCATTTACAGAAGAAGTATTATCAAATCGCAGTATTCTATTGTTCCCTGGGTCTGAAACAAATAATTGATTAGATGATGATACAGCTAAATATCCAGTAAAAGTTGTAGATGTACATGAAAAAATTCCTGATGGGCTTGATACTGTAAAATTAAAAGAGTGATTTGATGCAGCTCCTGCTCCTGAATTAACAGTTCCTGTAACAACATCATTTTGACCAAAAAATCCACTAAAAGTAACTCCACTTGAAGCTGTTTTAGCATTATCTATATATACTAATCTATGATTACCTCCATCAACAATAAACAATCTTCCATTATTATCTACAGCTAAACCAGAAGGGAATCTTAATCTTGTACTACTAGTTCCAGCAACACCTAATACACCAAATGTAGCTTCTTTAACTGATGAAGAAGTTAAATTACCGGAAGTTGTAGCATATCTATAAACAACATGATTACAATAATCCGAAACATACACCTTGTTGTTAGTAGCGTCAATAGCAATCCCAACAGCATTAAGAGTACCAACAGAGGTATAACTACCACTAGTTCCAAGTACTACAGAGGCATTTTGACCATTAATCCATTGAGCATTAATCTTGAAGGTTAATGTCAATATTATTGCGATAAAAGTATATAGCGTTTTCATGGCTTTGAGTTTTTTTGGTTATTTGAATTTAATAACGCTTCACCCCAAAACTGATAATAACTATTCTATGAATGGATAATTGAAAGGATTAAATGGTAGTTATTGTCGGTAAATGAAAACCAAGTAAAAACTTATAATTTGATAATTTTTTTCTCAACAGCTATTCTAATAAGGTCTGTTGAATTTTGAGCATTAAATTTCTTTAAAAGTCTTAACCTATGCGATTCAATAGTTCTGCTACTTAAAAACAATACATCTGCCATTTGTTTGGTTGTAAGCCCTTTACCCAAACATTCTAAAATTTCTTTTTCTCTACGAGTAACTTTTATTGCTTCAGCTTTCAATTTACGAGCATCCATTTGCCCTTTAATAAGCATTTCATTAATCACAGGGTTAAAAGTGGATTTACCATAAGCAACTTTTTTAATTGTGGCTATTAATTCATCTTGCCCAACATTTTTTAATAAATATGATAATGCACCTGCTGCTACACATTCCTGTATAAAACTTGTGTCTTCATTTATGGTAAGCATTATAATACCTGTATCTGGATATTTCTCTAATATTTTTTTTAATGCAGTTATACCATCCATCTTTGGCATACTACCATCTAATAAAATTACATCAGGCTCAAACTTTTCAACTTGATTTAATAACTCCTCTCCATCCTCTGCCTCAGCCACCATTTCTATTTAATCACTAGTTGAAAGCAATAACTTAATTCCTGCCCTCACCAATCTATGATCATCTGCTATAATTAATGAAATCTTAGCCATTTCTGTTATTTTTTTTGAATAACTAGGATACGAAATTTTAATATTATGAAGACATTATTTTTATAAATATTTTTCAAAAAACAATACATTTTTGCAGTATTTATACTGAATTTTAAGCTAAAATAATTAATAACCAAGCCTTTGTGCAACATTAAGTTTAGGTAATAAGTTAAAATTCTAAAATTATAAATTCCACTAATTAACTAATTCAATCATGGAAACGATATTTTGGATAAGCTTATTTATTATATTTTATGCCTTTTTAGGTTATGGAATTGTGTTGTATTTAATAGTATTGTTAAAACGTATTTTCTTCAAAGCAAAAAACTTATTTGATAACGATTATCAACCAACGGTAAGTTTTGTAGTACCATGTTATAATGAAATTGACATGATTGAACAAAAAATAAACAATTGTTTATCATTAAATTACCCTAAAGATAAATTAACAATTATTTTCATTACGGATGGTTCAAATGACGGAACTCCTGAATTGGTAAAAAAATATGAGAATGTAGTTTTATTACACGAAGAAAAACGTGGGGGAAAATCGGCTGCTGAAAATAGAGCTATGACATTTATTACAACAGAAATAACTATATTTTCAGATGCAAATACAATATTACCTGAGGATGCTATCCAAAAAATGGTACGTCATTATAAAAACCCTTTAGTTGGTGCAGTATCTGGCGAAAAAAGAGTTAAATCAAACAAATCTGATAATGCAGCTGGGGCAGGTGAAGGTATTTATTGGAAATACGAATCATTATTAAAAAAATTAGATTCCGAATTATTAACTATTGTTGGAGCAGCAGGAGAGTTATTTTCATTCAGAACTTCACTATTCTCTACTATTGAAAAAGATTCGATTTTAGATGATTTTATGTTATCAATGAGAATAGCGGCACAAGGATATAGAGTTATTTATGAACCCGAAGCTTACGCCCTCGAAACTGCCTCTGCATCAATCAAAGAAGAACTTAAAAGAAAAATAAGAATTTGTGCAGGTGGTTGGCAATCAATGTCGAGATTATTGCCAATTTTAAATCCATTTACACATTTTACCCTTACTTTTCAATACATTTCACATAGAGTACTTCGATGGAGTATTGTACCGGTTTTACTTGTAATTGTATTTTTAGTAAACATATATTTAGCAACTCAATTTAAAGTATATTTATATATATGGATATGCCAAGTAATGTTCTACATATTAGCATTAAGTGGCTGGATATTAGAGAATAAAAATATTAAAATAAAAATATTATTTGTTCCATATTACTTCCTGATGATGAATTATTCAGTATTTGCAGGGTTTGTAAGATTTGTAAAAGGTAGTCAATCAGCAGCATGGGAACGTTCTCAACGCAGTAAATAATCCATACTATGAAAACGAAAAAAATGCCTCTTGTATCTATTATTACAGTAAATTATAATGGAGCAAAATTAACATGTGAAATGATTAAATCACTTAAATCAATTTCATATTCTAATATTGAAATTATTGTAGTTGACAATGCTTCAACAGAATCAACAAGTGAAATTTCTAAAAAATTTCCTGAAATACAATTAATAAAAAGCAAACAAAATCTAGGTTTTGCGGGTGGGAATAATCTTGGTATTAGGGCATCAAAAGGCGAATATATTTTATTACTAAATAATGATACAGAAGTAGATAAAAATTTTCTTGAGCCATTGGTTGAGAAATTAATTTCAGACCCAACCATTGGTGCAGTAAGTCCTAAAGTATATTATTATGATACCTGCATTTTACAATTTGCGGGTGCAAAAGCAATAAATCCAATTACAGGAAGAGGAGGATTTGTTGGAGATTTAGAAATAGATTGTGGTCAACACGACAAAGCAACAAAATGTAGCCACACTCACGGTGCAGCAATGTTAATTCCACGAAATGTTTTAAAAAAAGTAGGTCTAATGTCTGAAATATATTTTCTGTACTACGAAGAATTAGATTTCTGCGAGAAAATTAAAAGAGCTGGATATTCATTTTGGTACATTCCCAAATCAGAGGTTTATCATAAGGAATCTATGTCTGTAGGTAAAAAATCAGCATTAAAAACTTATTACATTACTCGAAATAGAATTTTATTTATGAAACGAAATGTGTCACTAATTAAATACATCTCCTTTCTAATATTTTATATATTTATAGTAATACCCAAAAGTATATTACTATATATTATTTATTTTGAGTTTTCACAAATTATTCCTTTTATAAAAGGAATTTGCTGGCACTTAACTATAAAAGATTTCGTTCCTGACCCCAAATTATAACATTTATCATTTACCTTTATTTATCAAGTAAACAAAAAAAGGTACTCCAATAAATGAAGTTAAAACTCCAATTGGCAAACCACTTGGAGGGTAAATTGGGTGACTGATAATTTCGCCAAACAATAACAAACAAGCTCCTAATAATGAACTAATTACATAATAATTGTAATTCAACTTTGAATTAATGCTCCTTGCAATATGCGGTATTACTATTCCTACAAAACCAATTGGACCAGCACAAGCTACTGAAAATGAAACCAACAAAGTCAAAAAAAGCAATAAGGTAATTTTCAACACATTGGTATTTAATCCCATAACTTTGGCTTGCTCCTCTCCTATTAATAGTAAAGTCAATGCATTGTGTTTGAAATATAAATACACCAAAGTTAGCAACAAAACGATGGCTAAAAATGGAATTTGAATCCATTGGGCACGCTCGAAACTTCCAATTACCCAAAATATTATTTGTCGTAATTGTTGGTCAGATGAGGTAGTAAAAATTAAAAAACTTATCACTGCTGCCGCAAACGACGACATAGCCATGCCATTTAATAACAACTTATAAACTTGAATATGTTTGTTTTTAAATGAAATCAAAAGTGTAATTCCTGTTATTACAACAGCACCCAACCAAGCACCTAAAGTTGTAGATAACAAACCAATTGGTAAAATCAGAGGCAACAAATTTGCCCCTAATGATGCTCCACTTGCTGTACCTAGAATGTATGGGTCGGCCAAAGGGTTATTAAATAAATACTGCGACAAACAACCAGCCAAAGCTAAACTTGCTCCCACTAAAATTGCTGTCAATAATCTTGGCAAACGCAATTCCCAAAATATAATTGAAGTGGTTGAATTGGTATCAAAAATCAAATCAAAACCATTATCAACAAATATTATATCACTTACGCCTAAAAAGATGCCTAAGAATATAATGGAAGTTAGTATTGTTGGTAGGAGTTTGTTTAACATGATTTATTTCTTTACCAACTCCTTTAATTTCAATATTGCTTCAATAACTCTTGGTCCAGGGCGAGAAATTAAATCTTCGTCAATGTAATGTATTCTATTGTTTTTAAATGCTTTAGACTGTTTCAATTCAGGATATAAATCAAAAATATTATTGTTTTGTTTGGTGGTAATAATTATTTCTGGATTTAATTTCAACAAATATTCACGACTTAATTGTGGAAATGGGTTGGAGAATTTCTCTTTAATAGCATTTTTAGCACCTGCATAATACAAGAAATCAGAAGCATAACTATCTTTTCCATAAGCATATAAAGGATTACTTGAAATCAAAATCAAAACTTCAGGCTTATCATATTCTTTTATTTGTTCAGCTTTAACTTTCAATTTATGTAAATGCATTCCAAGTGTATCAGCTTCCAAACCAGCTTGCATATCAGCATCCATCAATTTACCTACTTTTACTATTGCATGAATAATATCTTGGGCAGTATTGAATTTTAAATAATAAACAGCAATCCCTAATTTTTCTAATTGATTTGCTTGTTCAATAGCTAAAAAACCTTCTTTAACAAATACCAAATCAGGCTTTAATTTTACCAATTTTTCAATATCTAAAGGATAAACATCAATCACAGGCACTTTCAATATTTCTTTCGGATAAGTACAATGTGGAGTTCGAGCTACAATTTTTTCTAAAGGTGTAATTGTGGCTAAAATCTCTGTAATTGAAGGAGTTAATGAAACAATTCTATGCACACGAACAGGAATATTCACCGTTCTTCCTATATCATCGTGTGTTTTACGAGTGTGTTTGTGATTTCTATCTCCACCACAAGATGTAAAAATAGCTAATACAATAAAAGTCAACAGGTTAAATAATTTATTTTTCATTTTTCAAATATATATTCTTTAATTTCTTTCCTTAACAAATGCATGTATTCTATCGAGCAAAGCTACATATTTAGGATATTTAACTTTATATTTTTCAATAGTTTTATAGAAAATCTGATACATTTTTGGGTTTACAGTATTATCACGCATGGATAATTCATTAAAAAGAGCCATAAACCAAAGTTCTTGCTCATTTTTAGGTAATGAATTTAAATTTGTAAATAACTCTTCTGGAGAAGCAACAAACATATTAAACACATGAAAACCAACAGCTTCTGCATACGGTCCGTCAGCATTTGAAAGTGATTTAGTAATTGCTTTAAAATATACACTTCTTACTTTTGCAGATGGATGATTCAAACTATCCAACAAATTAGAAAAAGTTAGTTGTTCCAAATCAACGTTTTTACCTTCAAGTAATTCTTTTTTAACTTCGGTTGCAGTTTGAATTTTAGGTTTAATGATCGAATCTTTTTTATCAATACTTTCTTTTACCAAAGTATCTTTTTTATTTGTAAAACCTTCACTTACTGTTTGTTTTGATTCATTTTCAGAACAAGAAAAGAATAGGGTTATAACAAATATCTTTAAACTGAATTTCAAAATTTCCATATACAATTTCTAAGTATTACAAAGTACATTAAAAATACTTTAATCTTCAAACGATTTAATGTCTTAAGTTTAAATTCCAAGTTATTGAAAATCCTGTAAAAAAACTAACATTACCGCATTGTTAATTGAAGTATTACTATTACATTTGTGGTACTTATCAAGAAAGACGGAGGGATGGGCCCTATGATGTCTTAGCAACCTTGGCTAACTCGGTGCTAATTCCCAACTAATACAATTTCTATTTGTACTTAGTGAAGATAAAGAAAAGAATATAATTCTGCCTTGTTTTCGGATTGCCCATAAATTTCCTACCTCTAACTTCATAAGTTTAACTAATTGATTCATTAGGATTTAGTCCTGTTCAATACATATAAACTTTATGAAAAACAACTCCAGCTCTCACCCAATTTACGACATCTTAATAAATCGTATTCTTATTCTTGATGGTGCCATGGGTACTATGATTCAGCGTTATACGCTTACAGAAGAGGATTTCAGAGGTGAGCGTTTCAAAAATCATCCATGCGATTTAAAAGGGAATAACGATTTATTGTCAATTACTCGTCCGGATATTATTGAGGCGATTCATAAAGAATACTTAAATGCTGGAGCTGATATTATTGAAACTAACACATTTAGTGGTACTACCATTGCCATGGCCGACTACGAAATGGAGTTTCTTGTTTATGAGCTTAACTATGAATCGGCTCGTGTGGCTCGCAAAGCTGCTGATGAAATTACAGCATTAAATCCTAACAAACCTCGATTTGTTGCTGGTGCAATCGGACCAACAAACAGAACTTGTTCTATCTCTCCTGATGTAAATAATCCTGGCTACAGAGCCATTAATTTTGATACTTTAGTTGAAGCTTATACTTTACAAATCAAAGGATTAATTGATGGTGGTGCTGATATTATTTTAATTGAAACAGTATTTGATACCTTAAACTGTAAAGCGGCACTTTTCGCTGCGGATGCTTATTTTGAAAGCATTGGCAAATATTACCCAGTAATGGTTTCGGGTACAATTACCGATGCCAGTGGTAGAACATTAACCGGACAAACTACTGAGGCATTCTACAACTCAGTTTCTCATATTCCATTGCTTTCTGTTGGTTTGAACTGTGCTTTGGGAGCAAGAGCAATGAAACCTTACTTACAAGATTTATCGAGAAATGCTTCTTGTTTTGTAAGTGTTTACCCAAATGCTGGTTTGCCAAATGAGTTCGGACAATACGACGAATCTCCTGCAATTATGGCTCCTCAAGTTGAAGAGTTTTTAGCTGAAGGATTGGTAAATATTTTGGGTGGATGTTGTGGTACTACGCCCGACCATATTGCTGCCATGGCACAAGTTGCTGCCAAATACAAACCAAGAGTAATACCTCAAATTGAGCCTTTAATGCGATTAAGTGGTTTAGAGCCACTTACTGTTACCAAAGAACTTGGTTTTGTAAATGTTGGAGAAAGAACTAATGTTACTGGTTCAGCAAAATTTTTACGTTTAATCAAAGAAGGCAACTACGACGAAGCTTTAACCATTGCCCTTGATCAAGTAAGAGGTGGAGGTATGGTTATCGATATCAACATGGACGAAGGAATGTTAGATGGTAAAGAAGCCATGGTTAATTTCCTTAACTTAATTGCTTCTGAGCCAGAAATTTCAAGAGTTCCAGTAATGATTGACTCATCGAAATGGGAAATTATTGAGGCTGGTTTAAAATGTGTGCAAGGTAAAGCTATTGTAAACTCAATCAGCTTAAAAGCGGGTGAAGAAGAGTTTATTCGTCAGGCAAAAACCATTATGCGTTACGGTGCAGCGGTGATTGTGATGGCTTTTGATGAAGCTGGACAAGCTGATTCAACTCCAAGACGAATTGAAATCTCAAAACGTTCTTATGATATTTTGGTGAATCAAGTTGGCTTCCCTGCCGAAGATATTATTTTCGACTTAAATATTTTCCCTGTAGGTACTGGTATTGAGGAACATAAAGAAAATGCTATCTCATTTATTGAATCTACCAAATGGGTAAAAGATAATTTGCCACATTGCCATGTAAGTGGTGGTGTAAGTAACGTATCGTTCTCATTTAGAGGAAATAACCACGTTCGTGAAGCAATGCACTCTGCATTTTTATACCATGCTATACAAGCTGGTATGGATATGGGAATTGTAAATCCTTCAATGTTAGAGGTTTATTCAGATATTGAACCTCAATTATTAGAACGTATTGAAGATGTACTTTTAAACAGACGTGAAGATGCTACTGAACGTTTATTAGATTTTGCTGAAAGCTTAAAAGGAATTTCAAAAGAATCACAAAAAGAAGCCGAAGAATGGCGTAAAGGTACTGTTGAAGAACGACTTGCACATGCATTGGTAAAAGGAATTATTGAATATATTGACGAAGATACCGAAGAAGCTCGCATAAAATATGAATCTCCACTTCGTGTAATTGAAGAGCCTTTAATGGCTGGGATGAATATAGTTGGAGACTTATTTGGCTCTGGAAAAATGTTTTTACCTCAGGTAGTAAAATCGGCAAGGGTAATGAAAAAATCTGTTGCTTACTTACTTCCTTTCCTTGAAGAAGAGAAAAAACGTACAGGTAACACAGCCAAAAACAATGGCAAAATTGTACTTGCTACAGTTAAAGGTGACGTTCACGATATTGGTAAAAACATTGTAGGTGTGGTACTTGCATGTAACAATTTCGAAATTATTGACATTGGTGTAATGGTTTCTTGTGAGAAAATTTTAGAAGCCGCAATTAAAGAAAATGCTGACATTATTGGATTGAGTGGATTAATTACTCCATCGCTTGACGAAATGGTGTATGTAGCACAAGAAATGGAAAAACGAGGCATGAAAACACCGCTTTTAATTGGTGGTGCTACAACTTCACGTATTCACACGGCTGTAAAAATTGATCCAGTATATTCGGGTCCGGTGATTCACGTATTGGATGCTTCGAAATCTGTACCTGTTGCAAGTTCTTTATTAAGCAAAGACCAAACTTCAAATTTTGCTCAAAGTTACAAAGAAGAATACGCAAGAATGAGAATTGAACATGCTGGTCGTCAGCGTGAAAAGAACTTTGTATCTATTGAGGAAGCTCGTAAAAATAAGTTTGATATTAATTGGGAAAACTACAATCCTACCAAACCAAGTTTCTTAGGAAATAAAGTATTCGACAATTATCCATTAGCAGAAATAGCAAAATACATAGACTGGACTCCATTTTTCCAAACATGGGAACTATATGGTAAATTTCCTAAAATTTTAAACGATGAAGTAGTTGGTAGTGAGGCTACTAAGCTTTTTGCAGATGCTCAAAAAGTATTACAAGCTGCCATTGATAATAAAACATTGGTAGCAAAAGGAGTAATTGGTTTCTGGCCTGCAAATACCATCAATGATGACGATGTTGCTTTATTTGAATTTAACAAAGTAGCACATGTGCATGATTCAAGTTGTTCGCATCTTGCTCATAATCATGACCATTATACCGAAAACAGAAACAAACAAATTGCTACTTTCCATCAATTAAGACAGCAAAGTTTAAAAGGTGCAAACAATCCAAACTTATCACTTGCCGACTTTATTGCACCTGCAGAAACTGGCATTCGTGATTATGTTGGAGGATTTACCGTGAGTGTATCGGGAGCTGAGGAATTAGCAAAAATTTACGAAGCCGACCACGACGACTACAACAGCATTATGATAAAAGCCATAGCCGACCGTTTGGCTGAAGCATTTGCAGAGTTAATGCACGAGAAAGTTCGTAAAGCATATTGGGGATATGCACCAGAAGAAAACCTTGAAAATGAAGCATTAATCAATGAAGATTACCAAGGAATTCGTCCAGCACCAGGTTACCCAGCCTGCCCAGACCACACCGAAAAAATAACTATTTTCAACTTATTAGATACCGAAAATAGCATTGGAACTTACCTAACCGAAAGTTTGGCAATGTACCCAACAGCCTCAGTAAGTGGTTGGTATATAGGTCATCCACAATCTAAATACTTCGGATTAGGCAAAATAGCCAAAGACCAAGTAGAAAATTATGCACAACGCAAAAACATCAGCATAGAAGAAGCTGAAAAATGGTTGAGACCTGCACTGAATTATGATTTATAGGTGATTTAAAACAAAATAAATGGCTCAAAAATTTAAGCTTTTGAGCCATTTATCTTTTACATTTGTTGGGTCATTTATTTCAAGTATGTATATTTTTAACTTTCAATATTATTATTTTAATTATAGTAACTATATACTGAAAAAATCTTAATAAAAATTACAAAATTGAAAATGAGACAAACGTTTATTTATCAATTATTTATAATTTTATTTGTATTTAATTGCTCACAATCAAATGATAAAAAGGAAATTTATTATGAAAATCAAAAGTCGATTTTAGATTCAAATAAAATAGCAAATGATACTATCAACAATAATTCAAATAATATAGATTCTAATAATAAAGAGTTTAATAATAAATTTAATGAAATCATACAAAACTTTGAATTAACTGATTCAACAACATTAAGTGAGGTTGAAAAATCAATAATTAAAGAAAAAATAAAAGAATTAGGTGAAGAATTCGAAAACAGAAACTTCAATATTTCAAGTTTAAAATATTCTTCAGACAGTCTTCTGAAATTAATTACTATTATAGGTGAAACAGGTGGGATATATCGTTTTGAAGAATATTTTTCATATTGGTTTTATAAAGATAAACCAGTTGATTTTAGTGGTTTTGATAGTGAAACTGATGATAAATTTAAAATTATAAAACTCAAACATCAAAATATTAATGAATATATTATTATAAGTGAATACGGAGTTGTTGGTGATTATGGATTATCTATGCATATTCTTGATTTTTATCATTTTAAGCCAGATAATGATGGTATTATATTATTGAAAAAAAATTCAGTATCGTCAAACGTGGAATGTATATATAATGATAATAATGAAATTGATACAGGAAAAAATCACTATATTGAGTATGATTCAAGTAAGAATGTAATTTCATATAGATATACTTTTAGAAATATAAATAGTATTACTTGTAAAACCTATGAAGGTTCTTTCATTTATGAAAATGGTATTTTTATAAAAAAGAAAGAAAAATTTGTTTCAAAATATAATTATAATGAATAATTATACAACCTCACAAATAACTAATAAACAACACATTAAGCCATTTTATAACATTTTACTCAATATATCTAGTAAAATTACTCAATACAAATAGTTATTTTACTTAATACAACTTGTATATTTGCTATATAAATCATTAGCAATGGATTACATCAAACAAGAGCTAAAACTTTTGCAAGGCAGAGTAGCAGAACCAAGGCATTTCATACAAGTTATTTTAGGACCTCGTCAAGTAGGCAAAACCACAGTTGTACGTCAGTTATTAAAAAATCTGAACGAAATGCCATTTCATTTTGCAGCCGCTGATGGAGTACCTAGCAGTAATTTTAATTGGATAGACCAACAATGGCAAATTATTCGTCAAAAGTTACGAACAGAAAATGCTACTGATGCATTATTGGTTATTGACGAGATTCAAAAAATTGATAATTGGGCTGAAATTGTAAAATCAAACTGGGACGCTGATACGTTTGCTCAACTCAACATTAAAGTTATACTTCTTGGTTCGGCTAGATTATTATTACAACAAGGTTTAACAGAATCTCTAAGTGGCAGATTTGAAACCATTTATATGAATCATTGGTCTTTGAAAGAGATGAAAGATGCCTTTGGTTATTCTGCTGAAGAATATGTTTGGTTTGGAGGTTATCCTGGTGCTGCCATTTTTAGTAAAGACGAAGAACGTTGGAAAAGTTATGTAATTGATTCCTTAGCTGAAACAACTATTTCAAAAGATATTTTAATGCTGAGTCGAGTTGATAAACCAGCTTTATTAAAACGTTTATTTGAATTAGGTAGTGCCTATTCTGGGCAGATTTTATCTATCACAAAAATAATGGGTCAAATGCAAGATGCTGGAAACACCACTACCCTTTCTCATTATGTAGAATTATTGGATTCAGCAGGAATGTTGTCGGGTTTACCAAAATACACTCCCGATATGGCTCGTCAACGTGCTTCAATTCCTAAATGGCAAGTACAAAATATGGCTTACCAATCAGCATATAGCAATTTGAATTTCAATGAAATACTTACCAACCCTGCACTTTGGGGGCGACATGTGGAATCTACAATTGGAACTCATTTAATTCGAGGTGTTAAAAAAGATAAAATACAACTCTATTATTGGAGAGAAAAGAATGATGAAATGGATTTTGTTATGGTAAAAAATAACAAAGTGATTGGACTAGAAGTGAAAAGTGGTAACAAAATAAAAGCAGATAGAACCAAAGCTTTTGTAAACCAAATCCATCCTGATAAAGTTTATTTAATTGGTACAGGAGGAATGCCTTGGGAAGAGTTTCTCTGTATTGAACCTAAAGAATTTTTCTAGATAAATAAGTATTTATTATTCAATGCATTCGGTGTAATATTTACATTTTACTCAATATATCTAGTAAAATTACTCAACAAAGTGAGTAATGAAAATAAACATTGAAATGAAGCATATATTGTGCACGAGTATCGTGCACAATTACTTTAAATTCTTAATAATTCATCTTTAAAAATTAATCATTAAAAACAATCAATTATTTCTGCAAAAAACCGCTTAAGAACTAAAAAAATATAAAATAATTGATGTACTTTGTAATTCCGAGTAAATGATATGAAAGTAACTGAACATATAAAAAACGCAAAAGATACTTTATTTTCGATTGAAGTATTGCCACCGCTTAAAGGTGAGAGTATTAACAACCTTTTTTCTCATATTGAACCTTTAATGGAATTTAAACCTCCATTTATTGATGTTACTTATCACCGAGAAGAATACGTATATCGCAAACGTGAAAACGGTTTGCTAGAGAAAGTTACCACACGCAAACGCCCTGGTACTGTGGGTATTTGTGCTGCCATTATGAACCGATTTAAGGTTGATGCTGTGCCACATATTATTTGTGGTGGTTTCACTAAAGAAGAAACTGAAAATGCATTAATTGACCTTGACTTTTTAGGTATCGACAATGTATTGGCATTACGTGGTGATGCAATAAAATCAGAAGGTAATTTTATTCCTGACCCAAATGGGAATGCTTATGCTACCGATTTAGTATCACAAATTAGTGATATGAATAATGGAAAATATTTATATGATTCTTCAGACAATGCAAAATCAGATTTTTGTATAGGCGTAGCAGCTTACCCAGAAAAACATTTTGAAGCTCCAAACCTAAAAACTGATTTAGCTTTTGTTAAAAAGAAAATTGAAATAGGTGCAGAATACATTGTAACTCAGATGTTTTTCGATAATCAAAAATATTTTGAGTTTGTTGATTTATGTAGAAAAGAAGGAATTAATGTTCCAATAATTCCAGGTTTAAAACCAATTACTACCAAAAAACAATTAACTATTTTACCAAGTATTTTCCATATTGATTTACCTGAAGCATTAGCTGATGATTTATTGAAATGCAAAAATAACGACGAAGTAAAACAAGTTGGTATTGAGTGGTGTATTCAACAATCAAAAGAATTAAAAGCAGCAGGAGTTCCTATTTTACACTATTACACAATGGGTAAATCAGAAACTACTTACAAAATTGCAAAAGAGATATTTTAGTTAATTTATAAGCTTATAATAAAATGATTGTAGTAACGGGTGCCGTTGGATTTATTGGTAGTTGTTTAATTGAAAAATTAAATAGCGATGGTTATAACTTTATTGTTGCGGTTGATGATTTCAGTAACGAACTGAAAAATAAAAACTTAGACAACAAAAAAATCATTGAGCGTGTTGATAGAAAAAACTTTCATCAGTGGCTTCAAAATAACCATAAACATACTGAGTTTATATTTCACCTTGGTGCTCGTACTGATACTACAGAATTTGACAAAGCTATTTTTGACGAATTAAACCTAAATTATTCTAAACAAGTTTGGAAAGATTGTATCGCTTATCAAATTCCATTGGTTTATGCTTCATCAGCGGCAACTTATGGTTTAGGCGAACTTGGTTACGATGATAATGAAGCTGTTATTCCACAATTAAAACCTTTAAATCCTTACGGAGATAGTAAAAACGATTTCGACATTTGGGCATTGGCGCAAGAAGAAAAACCGTTTTTCTGGGCAGGATTGAAGTTTTTTAATGTGTATGGCCCAAATGAATACCATAAATCTCGTATGGCTTCGGTAATTTTTCATGCTTACAACCAAATTAAACAAAATGGTAGCATGAAATTGTTCCGTTCGCATAATCCAAATTTCAAAGATGGGGAGCAAATGCGTGACTTTGTTTATGTAAAAGATGTAACAAATGTTTGTCATTTCTTGATGCATAACCGCAAACATTCAGGTATTTACAATTTAGGTTCAGGCAAAGCCAGAACATTCCTTGACCTTGTAAAAAACACTTTCAAGGCTATGAATATTCCTGAGAATATCAGCTTTGTAGATACTCCAATTGATATCAGAGATAAATACCAATATTTCACAGAAGCGAATATGCAAAAACTGGCAAATATTGGTTATGATACACCATTCCATACACTTGAAGAAGGTGTAAAAGATTATGTACAAAATTATTTAAACGAACACAAATACCTGTAAATTTATTTACTAAATTTGTAACCATTACGTTTAAGAGTATGCAATTAACACAACTTAAAGCATCACATGATAAACTAAATGCTTTAACAGACCAACAAATTGAAGGTATTCTAGAATTAATTGATTTAAAAACTGAAGATGATATGGAAAAGGCATTGCAAAAAATGGAATCTGTAAAAAATGACTTAATAAAATGGGTTATTGCTACAATAATTGCATGTACTGGTATTATTGTTACCATAATAAAGCTACTTATATAATCATTTTCACTTATTGAATTATGGAAAAGGCATTGCAAAAAATGGATTTGATTAAACATGATATGTTAAAAAATCAAAATGATAACTTAATATGGATGATTGGAGCTTTTGTTGCAATTGCTGGTTTAGTTATAGCGATACTAATGCTTTTTCCTTAATGATTTTAGATTAACAAAATTAAAAACATATTTACAACATTTATCATTTCATATCATAATGATAAATGTTGTTTTTTTATACCTATAAACCAATCGAAATGAATATTATTCTTGTTGCAGTACTTGCAATTATTACCTTTGAATTTGGACTTGAAATGTTATTAAATTATTTAAACATTTCAAGCTTATCTGCTTCATTACCAACCGAATTAGAAGGCTTATACGAAGCTGATGCTTACAAAAAATCACAAGATTATACCAAAGCAAAAACTTCGTTTGGCGTATTTTCATCAGTATTTCAGTTTTTATTAACTGTTACAGTGATGTACCTTGGCATTTTGGGTAAAGTAAGTGATGAACTTGCAAAATACATTGCCAACCCAACCTTGCTTTCATTGGCTTACTTTGGAATTTTATTCATTGTGAGTGATGTGTTGAGTATTCCTTTTCAATGGTATGGTACTTTTGTAATTGAAGAAAAATTTGGTTTCAATAAAACAACTACAGTAACTTTTATTACTGATAAATTAAAAGGCTATGCACTTGGTGCTATCATTGGAGGCTTGGTACTTGGTATTTTATTTTATTTGATAAATACTTTAGGCGAAAACTTTTGGATATACTTCTGGGTGGTAATTGCAGTTTTAATGCTATTAATCAACATGTTTTACACTTCTTTGTTTTTGCCATTATTCAACAAACTTACTCCTTTAGAAGAAGGTGAATTGAAAAATGCAATTACAGAGTATAGTAAAAAAGTTGGTTTTTCATTAGAAAATGTATTTGTACTTGATGGTTCAAAACGTTCAGGAAAGGCCAATGCCTTTTTCTCAGGCATTGGTCCGAAGAAAAAAGTAGTACTTTATGATACCTTGATTACTCAGCACACTACCGATGAATTAATGGCAGTACTTGCACATGAGGTTGGTCACTTTAAGAAAAAACACATTATTAGTTCGTACATAATTGGTGTTTTACAAATTGGAGTAATGCTATTTGTACTTTCAAAAGTTGTTTTGAATCAAGAATTATCACTTGCTATGGGAGCTGAAAAATATGCAATTCACTTAAATTTAATTGTATTTAGTTTATTGTACTCTCCTATATCAACTATTACAGGCTTGATAATGAATATTTTCTCTAGAAAAAATGAATACGAAGCTGATGCTTATGCAACAACAACATATTCAGGAGAAGCATTGTCAAGTGCATTAAAAAAACTTTCTGTAAATAACTTAAGTAACTTAACACCACACCCTTGGGTTGTGTTTTTTGAATACTCTCACCCAACCTTATTGCAACGTTTAAATGCAATGAAAAAGATTGGTTAGTTTTTTTGAGACTTAAGATTAAAGTCAGAAGACTTAAGAATATAATATTTACAAAAGCCTTAATTAAAGATTTTAATTTAGGCTTTTCAATTATATAAATCTGAATATGAGAAAGTTATTTATAAAATTCATTTTCATTTTATTCCATTTAAACACATTTTCTCAAACTTGTTTTTGTGAAAAAGATTCGAGTTTAACAGAAAAAATTTCATGTAAACCTATTGTATTTAAAAATTCAGCCAAAATATACAATCAATTTAACTGTGATTCATCTTGGATTGAATTTGATAACAACGGTTCAAAAAATTATTTAGGTTCCATTGAATTACATTTTGTAAAAGAATATAAAAACACATTTTTAATGGTTGCAGATTTGCCTGGTTGTTGTACACCTCCTCCATTTAATCTATACAATAAATACAATGGAGAATTAATTAATGATTTCTATTTAATTGATATTGTAAATCAATATGGACTTTCAATTGATGCAGATGGTTTTGAACAATTAATTTTATACAACTTTGATAATCAAACAGAAAAGAAAATTCCATTACCTAAAAAAGTAATTTATAATACATTAAGGAATTCAAATGTAACAAATCCTGAATACTTATTTGAACAACTTAAAATTATTAACAATACAATGATTATTAAATACAAAACCTATAATAAATTTAAAAAATGGGAATATCATACAATAAAACACATTTTAACTAATTAAGACATTTTTTTATAAGTCAAATAATAAGCATCTTTGTAATCAATTCTTAAACAAAAACCAATGAACCCAACGCTTAAAACTATCAATATTGGCGGTGTACCTGAGCACTTTAACATACCTTGGCATATTGCAATTGCTAATAAAAGTTTTGAAAAAGTTGGTTTAAACATTATTTGGCACAATTACCCAACCGGCACTGGAGCTATGTGTACCGACCTCAATAATAACACCTTAGACATTGCACTTGTGTTAACCGAAGGTGTTATAGCTGATATTGCCAAAGGTAGCAAACTTAAAATAGCACAAACTTATGTAACATCTCCGCTACAATGGGGTGTACATACTGCATATAATTCTCAAATTAATGTGGATGATGATGTAAGTAACTTAAAATTTGCAATTAGTAGAAAAGGTTCGGGCTCACATTTAATGGCTTATGTACACACAAGTGGTAAAACAGAAAACAAAATTACTGAAGATAACTTCTTGATTGTTAACAATATTGATGGCGCTGCAGAAGCTTTAACAAACAACAAAGCTGACTTATTTCTTTGGGAAAAATACACAACTCAGCCATTTGTAGAAAAGCAAATTTTTAAAAGAATTGACATCTGCCCTACTCCTTGGCCATGTTTTGTGATGGCAGTTTCAGAAAATGCACAAAACAATTTATCAAAAGAAATAGCTTTAATTCAAGAAGTTATAAACAATACAACTAAAGATATTAAATCATATCTAGATTTAAATTTATTGATTTCTGAAAAATATAATTTACCTCTAACTCAAGTAAATAGTTGGCTCAAAGAAGTTGTTTGGAATAGCGAACCAATAATTCAAGATACTATTATTGAACAAGTACAGGATACTTTGTTTTCACTTAATTTAATACCACAAATATTAGAGTCAAAGAGTTATAAGTTTTGAGATTGTAAATGTTAGATTTTAGATTTTAGACTTAAGACTTAAGTTTAAAGATTAAAGACTTAATACATCAAACAAAATACTGACAACTGAGAACTGAAAACCGAAAACTGACAACTGAAAACTACAAATGGATTCAATAATCAACTATTTTAAAAGTTACGATATAACTGAAAAAGATTTAGGTCCGTTTTTATCTAGTTTAATTAAAAGAGAATACAAAGCAAATGATTTTATTATCGTTGAAGGTCAAGTAGAAAACTACCTTTCATTTGTAAATAAAGGAATTGTAAGATACTTTGTATTAGCCAATAACAAAGAAAGTACAGTTGATTTTGCATTTCCTGAAACATTTTTCTGTGCTTATGATTCATTTTATAATCGTAAACAAAGTTCATTTTTTATTCAAGCAATAACAGACTGCGAATTGTATTCAATACATTATGATAATTTACAAGAGCTTTATGCAAACTGTGCCATTGCTCGCAAATTAGGTCAAGTAGCTACAGAATACCTTTTAACCAAAAAAGTAAAACGAGAACTCAGTTTTTTAACTAGCACAGCCAAAGAACGTTACGAACGATTACAATTAAAACAACCAAAACTGATTCAGCATATTCCTCAAAAATATTTAGCTTCCTATATTGGAGTTGTGCCCGAAACATTAAGCAGAATTAGAAAACGCATTAATTGACGTTCGTCAATGCAAAGATTTTTTAATTGAGATAACTTTGTTCTATCAAATTCAAAAACATGGAACTAAAATCTCTGTACACTATTCGCTTTAACGACTGCGATCCATTTAATCATTTAAACAACTCAAGCTATATTGATTACATGCTCAATGCTCGTGAAGATCACTTAAAAACACATTATGGTATTGATTTGCCAAGTTATTATGCTAAAGGAATTGGTTGGGTTGTTGGTTCACACGAAATAGTCTATGTATCTCCTGCCATGTATAACGAAATTGTAAATATTCATTCAGAAATACTTGAAATTCACGAAGATTACTTTTGGGTAGAAATGCGAATGTACAATCAATCAGCTAGTAAACTAAAGGCATTGATGCGAACTAAATTTATCACTGTAAATATGCAAACTGGTAAAAAAGATGTTCCTCCAACCGAATTCCTTGAAAAAATAAACGCAGTAAAATACCATAACAAAGCATTTGAAAAAAATATTCAATTGAGAGTTTCTGAGGTGATTAATAAATTAAGACTTGAGATTTTATGTTAGATGTGAGATGAGAGATGTTAGATGTTAGATGTTAGATGTTAGATGTTAGATGTTAGATTTAAGACTTAAGACAAAAAACTGAAAACTGATTACTGAAAACTTCAATCACTCCTTACTAATAATATACACAGCCAAAACACCCATAACACCACCTACAATAGTGTGCCACTGAGGAATTTCTGATAAAAATAACCATGAACCCAAAGCGGCAGACAATGGCACCAAAAATATAAAACTACTTGCTTTGTTTACTCCTAACTGTGCAGTTGCATAAAAATACATTGTTGTTGCCAAAGCAGTTGTTATTGATCCACTGAAAATCATATTTAGCCAAAAAGTTGTATCAGATTTCTCGAAAATAGTTACAACTTCATGATAATCAGAAGCTAAAAACATCATCAAACTACATATCGAATACATCCACAAACTAAAAACCAATGGTGCAGAAAACTGTTTTGCCATTGATGTAAACCTTGACAATACAGACCAAAGTACTGTCGCAATCAAGAAAAACACATTTCCACCTGTTAATAAGGCATCAAAATTTTCCCATATTTTCAATAAAACACAGGCAGCAATTGCTCCTACTACAATACCTAAGGTTGCTAATTTACTTGGCTTTTTTAATGTAATTGCCAAAGTCAAAATAAATGTAACAATTGGATTTAAAGTTGTTACCAAAACTCCCCCTGCACCTGACAGACCAACAGTTAATCCTTTGATAAAGAAGAAAGTATATAAACTTAAACAGATACTTGCAACAAATACTATCCAAAAAGTTTTAGCATTAAAAGTTATTTTTTCTTTCATAAAAAATACCAACATTAAAAGTGAAATAGCAGTTACAAAAAAACGATAAAAACAAATCGGACTTGCTGAACCATAACTTGCCAATACTTTATTCGATGCCCAACTTAAACCCCAACAAAACATGGAAGCTATCATTGCTTGAGTTAATACTTTCTCGTTTTTCATATTTGCATAATTATAGTACAAGATTAAGCATTTTACTCAGACTATAAAAGAAATACAAAAAAAGAGCTCCTTACATAATGTAAGAAGCTCCCATTCTACTCTACCTATAAATTTTTATAATTAAAACTGCACTGTAACTCCGCCATATACAGCTAAGCCACCACGAGCAGGTAATGAATTAATTGCTCTTCTAGAAAATTCAGGATTATATACTTTTTGATTTAATAAATTATCCCCGTAGAAATTCAACATCATACTTGGTTTGTCTTGCCATTTAAATATCTTATTCATATTTATAGATACATTCGCAGTTAATATATTAAAAGCATCTGGAACTGGGTTAACAATTAAACGTTGTTTATCAGGAGCTAAAGTTGATTGACCATTAATTACATCAGCAGGTTTTGAGAAATAAGAGTTATAAACGCCAATTTTAAAATAATTATTTTGATAATTTACCCCCAGTTTACCCATCACATTTGAAATTGCTGTTACATCTTTTTGACCTAAATCATTTTCATTCGTTTGGTATGAAAAGTTAGATTGTAAATTAAATGAACTTTTTAAAATCCATTTAAATTCTGCTTCTATACCTTTCATTATCAAATATCCTTGATTTGCAAATGTAATTGCACCAGCACCCATTTCTGGGTAAGGAATACGAACAATAGAATTTGTTTGACGAGAATAATATCCGCCTAAATTGGCTTGTAATTTACCTTTTACATAAAAGAACTGCACATCGGTAGTTGATATTAATTCTGGTTTTAAGTTTGGATTACCATAGTTTGCACCAGGTACTAAGGTATATCTATCTGATTGTGAAGCAGATTTAAATGCTTCTCCATATAATACTTTTAAACCAAATGCTGGAGTAAAATTAGTAATTACACCAATACGTGGAGATAAGTTTCCATCTAATTTTGGTGATTTATTAAACTGAGCACCAGCAATTAACTTCATAAAGCTAAATAATTTATAGTCAGCTTGCGTATAAACAGCCCAACGTAATTCATTGTAACTTGGCACTAATTCAACTGGCACAAATGTTTTCGAATCAGTACTTTTACCTACACCTGTAATATCATTAATTAAAGCACCAGCGGTGATATTGATTTTTTCATTTACTCTGTAATGATGAGTCATCTCAGTTAAATGATCAGTTGACTGAAAATCAACAGGCATTCCGTCTCTTATTGACATTTGTTGAAAATGATTATAAGTTTGATTGATAGTCATATCCCATTTATCATTAAACTTATGAGCAAATCCTAAATCAGCAAATATTCTATGGGTATTTAATCTATTAAATGTTCCATTTGCCATCCATTTTGGTTTTTCTCCCCAAACATCTCTGTCGCTACTACCATAAAATGTTCTGAAAGTAAACGCTTTATAACTTGCATTTACATTAAACCCTAAATTATCTTGACCGTATTTCTGAGTTTTAGACAGATTTTTCTTTGAGTCATCAACTGCAGTAAAGTCCCAACCTGCTTGTGAAAATAACTGAGCAGAAGAACTAATTTTTAAATCATTTAATTTAAAAGAATTTTGGTAAGATAAACTTTGTGTTCCAAATGAACCAGTTTTTAAGGAAACTAGTCCACCAATTTCATCTTTTTGTTTGGTAATAATATTGATTACACCCGAAACTGCATTTGAACCATATAAAACCGAACCTGGACCACGAATTATCTCTATTCTTTCAATACCTGCAACAGGAAAAGCATTGTAAACAGCTAAATCAACTCCGCTATAAAAACTCTCTCTACATGGGCGTCCGTCAATTAATATCAAAACGTGACTTGAAGTATGCACCTGAATATCACCTCTTATACCTGCTAAATTATCTGGAAAATAATAGGAACCTGTCATATACAAGTTGGTAACCCTATTTAACACATCAGTTAAAGTTAAAGCACCATACGATTCTATTTCTTGAGATGAAACAACCGACATAATCGCAGCTGCATCTTGTAACTTTTCAGCATTTTTTGAGGCTGTGGTTACTTTTAAACCCATTAATTCCTCTATACTTAATTCTGTTAAATCGTCTCCAGGACCAGGGTCAGATCCTTCAGTTAATAATTTGTCAATATCTGTTTGTGCATTTGCATGAATAGCTAATAATGACAATGTTATAGGTAATACTAGTTTGATAATTGTTTTTTTCATAAAATGCGTGTTTGGTAAAAGATAACATTGATACGAAGTAAATTTTCAAATCCAACTTTAAACATTATCTAAATGTTAATAAAAAACCTCAAACATGAAAAAAAAAAAACAAATGAACATATTTAAAGATGAAATGAAATAAATAAACATAAAATAGTGTAACCCATAATTTTTAATTGGTAAAAAAATTACCACAAAAAAGCCAAAAACTGATTTAAATCATAGAAAAAACCAAAACCTAAAAAAAATAAAAATTATGACAAAAAAAACATAAAACAACCAAACCAAATTACAAACATTTACGTAGTTACAAATTCATTTTAAAAAATTTATTAAAACAAAAAAAATAATGAAATCCGATTTAAACAATAAAAAATTACAACTGAACGAGTCAATATCTGGGATAAAAAATATTCTATTCATCGCTTCCTTTTTATATATTTTTATTGGGGCAATTGATAGTTTTATATTAAATAACGAAACAGATTTCAACTTTATTCAAAGAGTTATAATTGGAATCATAGCCATTACATTTACATATTTAAGATCTTCAAATCAATTAATTAAAAAACATTTTGAAATTATTACGCAAGCAATTGTTGTATTAGCAAGTGCTCATATTATATATTTAGTAACAAGTTGCCATTATGCAATAAGCCATATTATAGAATTAATTATTTTAATTGTTATTGGCAGTTTGGCATTCAGTAAAATTAAACAACTATATATATATCACGGATTTAACACAATTCTTTTATTTACCCTTTCACATTTAATTACAAATCCAGAAATTGATTTTTATACTTATTTAGGAATATTTATTTCAATTTTCGCAACTGTTTTACTTGCAACTTATATCAGTTTAGAGGGTCAAATCAAAATCAAAAATGAATTAAAAAGTAGTCAATCACTGTTACTTGGTATTTTTGAAGGTACTTCTGATGCATTAATTTTGGCTAATACAGAGAATGGAAATATTATTGAGTGCAACCAATCAACTATTAAACTACTAGGATTCAATGACAAAGCCGAAATTTTAAATAAAACTTTAAGTTCTCTTTTATTTAAACATTTCCCTGAAAAAAACATTGAAGAAATTAATGAAATTGAGGATGAAAGTGAATTTTGGCAAGGAAATCAGTTTTTTAGTTTTGAGGAAAATTCATTCTGGGGACATATACACGTTAAAAAAATAGTAATCAACCAACAAAATACTTTTTTAATAAGAATAACCGATATAAGTGAACAAGTTAAAGCAAACGAGGAAATTGTAATAAATGAAACTCGTTTGGCTGCATCTGTAGAAGCGGCAAAACAAGGATTATTAGAATGGGATATAAACAATAACAATATATATATCAATGATATATGGAAAGAAATTACTCATATTTCAAATGCCATATCATTTACTGAAGCTTGGGAAGTTTTACCTGCCGACGAAGATAAAGAAATGGTTCAACAAGCTTTAACAGCCCATATAAACAATATTTCCGATCATTTTGATATTGAATTTAAGTTACATCCAATTGCTGAAAACTATACTCAATGGGTATCTGCGAGAGGACATTTAATTGAAAAAGAAAACTCTAAAAAACTCATTATCACCCTTCAAGATATTACATTAAGAAAAGAATTACAAAAAGAAAAAGAGTTGGCTGAAATTGCTGCCGAAAACAAAGCCATGTTTTTATCAAATATGAGTCACGAAATTAGGACTCCAATCAATGCCGTATTGAGTTTAAGTACCATGATTTTGGACGAACCGATTTCTGATAAAGCAAAAGAATATATTCGTTTAATAAAATATTCAAGCGACAACTTATTAGCTATTGTAAATGATATTCTTGATTTTTCTAAAGTAGATTCTGGTAATATTGAGTTTGAGCATATTGCATTTAACCTTAAGAGTTTAATTAATGATTTTTCGGATACAAATAGTATCAAAGCCAAAGAAAAAGGTTTACAATTTGATGTAAATTTTGATTCTCAAGTGCCACAAATTATTTATGGCGACCCTCATAGGTTGAATCAAATTTTAATGAACCTAGTATCAAATGCTATTAAATTCACTCAAAAAGGAACAATAGGTTTAACAGTAAATATTCTTCATCAAAAAGATAAACAATCACTTTTACACTTTAAAGTAAGTGATACTGGAATAGGTATTCCTCGTGAAAAACTAGGAATCATTTTCCAAAGTTTTATGCAAGCAGATACCTCTACCACTCGTGAATTTGGAGGTACAGGTTTAGGATTAACAATTACCCAGAAACTAGTTCAGCTACAAGGGGGGAATATTCAAGTTCATAGTCATGTAGGTAAAGGTTCAGTGTTTAGCTTTACTATTCCTTATGAAATTGCAGATGAATCGAGTCTTGAACCACAAAACAATGAAGAATTAGATAAAGATAAACTTTCTAAAATACATGTACTTTTAGTTGAAGATAACGAAATCAATCAATACGTAGCCATTCAGATATTTGATAGGTTTAAGGTTCAATATCAAACAGCTTTTGAATCAGAGGAAGCTTTTGATAAACTCGAAAAATCAAAATTTGATGTAATTTTACTTGACATTCAACTTCCTGGAAAAAGTGGATTTGATATTGCCAAAGAAATTAGAAATAATAGTAAGTATGAATTAAATCAAAATACACCTATTGTTGCTCTTACCGCAAATGCATTTGATGAAATTAAACAAAAAGCTTTACGTGTAGGAATGAACGATTTTGTAACTAAACCATTTACACCTGAAGTACTTTTAAAAGCCATCAATCTTAATGTAAAAAACAAAAACATAAGCATTCTTCCTGAACCAAATATTCCAATTGAATCCCCTAAAAATACAATTACAGAAAGTGAAAATTGGGTATTAAACCTTGATTTATTACGTCAACTCACTAATAATAACTTAGATAATATGCGTGTAATGATTAACATGTTTGTTACAGAAACACCAAAAGAGTTGATTAAAATCAAAGACTTTTTAGAAGAATTGAATTTTCACGGGATAAACCGTACTGTACATGCAATGAAACCAAGATTTACTTATATGGGAGACCCTTCAACAAGTAAACTTTGTGCAAATATCGAATTATTGACCATTGATAATCAATGTAATAATTTAGATGAACTTAAATCACAATTATTGACTTTAGAAAATAAATGTGAGATTTTATTAAAAGAATTAAAAAAAGAACTTATTTAGTACACAAAAATCTATCGCAATGGAAATATCACACAAAATTTACCTTGTTGACGACGACGCCTTCTTCTTGCAATTGTTACAAATGCAACTAAACGATGTAGTTAATAATGCTAAAATTACATCTTTTACTTCAGGTGAGAGCTTAATTGAAGCACTAAAAAATGAAAAACCAGATTTGATAGTATTGGATTATTTCCTTGATAAAGAAAATCCATATGCGATGGATGGTTCTCAAACTTTAGATAAAATAAAATCAATCAACGCTGAGCAAAAAGTAATTATGCTTTCTGGTCAAGATAATTTTAAAGTTGTTGATCATTTATTTGAACAAGGTGTTCTTGATTATGTTATCAAAGATGAATTTGCATTCAATACTTTGAAAGAGAAAATAAAAAAAATGATTTAGTAGTTTAGACTTAAGATGAAAGACTTAAGACAAAAGATTTAATATACTATTAAAAAAAGCTAATTCTGTAAAGGATTAGCTTTTTTTGTAGTTGAGAGTTTAGAGTTTTCAGTTATCGGTTATCTGTTATCGGTTATCGGTTATCAGTCTTGTGTCTTAAGTCTTTTGTCTTAAATCTATAATCTAAAATCTTTAATCTTATGTCTAACATCTTAAGTCTTAAGTCTTACTACTTTGTACTAATAATAATTTGTAGTTTTACAAGCTGTAAGTCTGATTCGGTGACTACTAACGAAATCACACCTAAAAATATGAAAGATACAATTACTTATTTAGCACTTGGAGATTCATACACCAAAGGAGAATCAGTTGCAACAGAAGAGTCATATCCATACCTTTTGAAAGATTCGCTAGCTAAATATAAAATCAATATCAAACAAAAAGTAATTGCTCAAACTGGCTGGACTACCGACGAACTTGACAATGCCATTACAGCTGCCAAAATTGATAACCAAACGTATGATATTGTTTCCTTATTAATTGGTGTTAATAACCAATACCGAGGAAGAGATTTAGCAACTTATAAAAAAGATTTTATTGCTTTAATGCAAAGAGCTTTAAAATTTGCAAACAACCGTAAAGACAAAGTTTTTATAATTTCTATTCCAGATTATGCCTTTACTCCTTTCGGTCAAAGAACATCAAACCCAAATGCCATTTCAGAAGGAATAGATAATTTTAATGAAATTAATAAAAATGTTGCTGATTCAATAGGTATTCAGTACTTTTACATCACCGATATAACTAGAAATGGTATATCAGACCCAGATTTGGTTGCTGGTGATGGTTTACACCCTTCAGCAAAATGCTACGCAGCATGGGTTGAAAGAATAAAATTAAAAGTAAAAGAGATAATTGAAAAGCCATAAAATGAGCCAATTTGTATTAAATAATAAATACAACACTCCTTACACCAATTTGGTGAATGCTTGGCTATGGCGTACTTTTTCAGCTAACTTAGTAAAGCAACTCTGTGTTGTTGTTTCTATTTCTTGGCTATTACTTAATTCAATTTCAGTCCTTGTAGTGCTTACAAGTTAATTCCATTCGAGAGAAATTAAATGAATTCTATGAAAAGAGCTCATTCTCTCCTGAGAATGAGCTCTTTTATTTTGTACCAAATAAAACTATTTATATGATTCCCAAAAAATACTTAGGTGCCATTTATGCTTTCATAGCAGCAATTTGTTTTTCATCAAAAGCAATTTTGGTAAAATTAGTGTATCAATACAATGTTGATGCAGTTAGTTCTTTAACTTTAAGAATGGCTTTTTCTATGCCATTTTTCTTGGTACTAGCATGGGTTTACAGAAACGATCCATACCCTATTCCAGAAAATAAACCTAAAAAGGTTGATTATTTTGCACTTGTAGTATTAGGTATAATAGGCTATTACTTAAGTAGTTTATTTGATTTTATGGGTTTGCAATACATTTCTACAGGTTTAGAAAGATTAATTGTATTTATCTATCCAACTTTAGTTGTAATCATTGCTGCAATTATATTTAAACGTCGTATTCAAGCATTTGAAATACTTTCATTATCATTAACTTATATTGGTATTTTGTTCATATTCTACCATGACATTTTATTGTCGCACAAACCAAATACAGCCTTAGGCGCATTTTATGTATTTTTGAGTACCTTAACGTATGCCTTTTATTTGATTGGTAGTGAAAAATATATAGGCAAATTAGGCAGTAGAAGATACACCACCTATGCCATGTTGGTATCAACAGTTGCTGTATTTATACATGGATTTATGAGTAATGGCAATAAGATTTTCGATTTTACATGGGAAGTATATGCTTTGAGTAGTTTAATGGCATTAATTTCAACAGTAATTGCCTCTTTATTATTATCAGAAGCCATAAAACTTGCAGGTTCAAGCAAGGCATCTATCATAGGAAGTATTGGTCCGGTAGCAACCATCACTTTGTCGTATTTCTTTTTAAATGAAATCATTACCTTTGCAGAAATATGCGGAGGATTGTTGATATTAGCAGGTGTATTGATGGTGAGTATTTATAAAAACAAAAAAGCAGAAAATGGCAAAAGTTAGAAGAGTATTGGAAATAAATGCAAAAAATCCTCAAGATAAATTTATTGACGAAGTAGTAGCTTGCCTCAAAGATGGCGGAGTAATTATTTACCCAACTGATACTGTTTACGGTATTGGTTGCGATATTCACAATGCAAAAGCAGTAGAAAGAGTTTGCCAAATAAAAAAAGTAAAGCCAAACAAACAGTTATTTTCATTTGTTTGTAATGACCTGAGCCACATATCAGAATATACTAAAAACGTAAGTACACCAGCTTTTAAAGCCATGAAAAAAGGCTTTCCTGGACCTTTTACATTTATTTTAGAGGCTGGAAACAAAGTTCCCAAACTACTTCAAAACACACGTAAAACAGTTGGTATAAGAGTTCCTAATAATGCAATAAGCAGAGCCATAGTGGAGAAATTAGGAAATCCATTGTTATCATCTTCTTTAAAATCAGAAGATGAAGATGGCATAAGAGAATACCTTACCGAACCTGATGAAATATTAGAACAATATGGTCATTTAGTGGATATTGTAATTGACGGTGGAGCTGGATTAGCTACTGCATCAACCGTCATTTTAGCCACAAATGGCGATTTAGAAATTATCAGAGAAGGCTTAGGTGATGCTGAGGAGATAATGTAAGGGGAATAATGAATAAAGAAATTACAATATCATTTTCTGAATTGCGAAATCTTTCAAATCGCATTATTGATTTAATAAGTGATGTCACATCTACTGATAGGAGAAAACTGACATTAAAAACAGCTATTAATAATGACCTTGGAGTTGATGGAGATGATTGGGATGATGTTTTATATGCATTAAAAGAAAAAGAAAATATTGCATTCGATGGATTTAATGTCCAAGAATATTTTCATTACGAAGGTGAAATTCCATTATTGCCTATTTTATTATTTTTCATTCCTATTAGATATTTTTTTTATACTTTAAAAAATGTATGGAAAAATAGTAGTTGGAGAGAATTTAGTGAAAAACATTTCATAAGTAAAAAAGATTTAACTATCGGAGATTTAATTACTTCAAAAATTGAAGGTCGCTTTGTTGAAAGAAAAAATAGAAGTTTTAAAATAAAAAGAAACTCTTAAATTATCAAAACTTGCAAAAATTACAAGTTTTGATAATTATCTTTACAATATTTCAATAGACTATTACCAATTTGCGTTGGAAATAAATTCAGAAAATACACTTGAAAGAGAATTTACTGCGTTAGAAAAATTACAAGATAAATATCCCAAATTCTTACTTACCACAGATTCTTTCACACAAAACAGAAGTGGAATAAAGCATATAAATGTATTTAATTGGTTGTTGGAGAATTAGAATTCAACAACCTATTAAGGCTTAGACTTATAAAAAATATTATAACTCAAATAAAAACCAGCTCTATTGGCCATGTATGACATAAAAATCTCTTTTGCATACCATGTCCAACGGCGTTTTTGACCATTCAAAGGAATCATAATACTTGCTCCTGAAAGCATGGTGATGTGATCAACCATATTAGTCATGTGAAATGCGTCAGTAGTCCAAACTAATACTTGAGTTGATTGCCAATATCTAGAAGAATTGTCTCCAGCATCCCAATTGGTATATTTATTTTTCCATGAAACTTCTGGATTCCAATACAAATCATTAGCTCCTGGATGTACTCTTTTAAAAGCTGGGTAATGAAAACTAATTACATCATTCACTCCTTCAGCAAAACCAGCTATAAAAAATAAGCCGTATCGGATAGATTTAATAGTATAACGCTCATGTACTCTTGGACGCCTATACCTTGGTCGTTGTTCAGGATAATCATCATCATCCAAATCATTTTGAGCTTGTAAACCCAAAACCGAAGAGAATAAAATCAATATCAATAGCAAAGTGCGTTTCATATAGCTAATTAAAATTAACTAAAGCTTTAACTGTAAAAATATAACATTTGTTCAATTGATTAATATTAAATTTACTCAAATTATTGTAGACCTAAATCTTTACGTTTTTGCTCTACAGCATTATCTAAAATTGGGAAAAATTGATGAAAATTATTATCAAAAGCAGAGTAATTCGCCCAAACTACCTCTGTAACATTATCAAATAATTCCTTCACTCCTATTCTCCTACCAAACTGTTTAAATATTTTTTGCAAACCTTCTTTATACTGATAATTTTCCAACCAATTGTGCTGAATCATATACGGAATTACTTCCTGAGCAAAAGGAGTCATATCAGTTTTATGTAAATCCATATATTGATATACAGAACTCACAAACTTATCCAACTGAATACCAGCATATTGCTCAAAATTTAAAGCTAAAAAATGGTCGTACACAATATCTGAAACTATAGGCGAATATCTACCATATTCATTTCTAAGTAATGATTTATTTTCGTTTACAAGTTCATGCGAATCAGTAAAACTATCTATAAAACGATGCAATAAAATACCTTTTGACAATTGTTCTTGGTAATTTAAATACTGATTTCCTTTGATGGAATCAGCCATAAAATTACCCAACATAACATGGTCAATTGATTTTGTTAAATAGATATGTGCTAAAAAATTCAAAATATATTATTTAAATAAAGTCAATAATTGTTCAAAAATAGGTGCTTTAAATGACTCATTTTTTACGAAATAAATTTTACCACTTGTATCATTTGCAATAGCCATAATTTGCTCTTTTTCATGTAAATAGCAATACATACTTTTTAATAACACACCTCCTGAATAACAGTTTATTTTCACACCTTTGGTTCTTAACAATATCATTAAATCATCATTTATAGACTCAGGAACCTGATTTAATGATTGGGTATTTGTTAAAACATCAAAAACTAATTTGTATGATTCTTTATTTAAACCTTGCCAAACAGCTTTTTTATTCTCAAAAATCTGCATTTTACCTTCGTGTTGTAATTCAATTTTATCTATAATTGAAGTATCAGTAAGCACAAAAACGCTATTTCTAGCTTTATACATATCAATATGTACTCTTTTTTGGCGAGATAAATGTATTGCACCTGCAATGGCTATAATTATAAAACCAACGATTATATATCTAAAACTATTTCCTTTCATACTTGTAAATACTTTGTACAAATATAAATAGTAAAAACAGATATTTTATCAATAAAACTGTTTTGTTATTTTATACGAATTATATTTGTTGGTTAAAGTCCAGCGAAAACTACCACTTCGACAAGTTCAGTGACCGTACTTCGGCTACGCTCAGCATACCATTTTCAAGTATCGGTTACTCGAAAAATTACCTTTACGGTTGCTGAGCTTGTCGAAGCATAAGTAAAGATAATTTTTCGCTAAAATAACATTAAACTATCTTCATTTTAAATTAGTTATTTTAAAATTAATCAAGGAATTTTAGGTCCAATGTATTCAACACAAGGAATTCCAGATTCACCTAAATAACAGGATTTATGAAAATTGATTTCGTAAAAAAGTCGCTGTTTGATATTTTTCTTTATTTCAAAAGTCAAAATTGGCTTTTTAAACCATTTGTCTATACATTTTTGATCTAAAACTTTAATATTCTGATTTTTAGCATAATCAATTGGTTTCAATCTTTCATCATCAACTAAATAATATTTTCCAGGAAATAATTCAGGCAACACTAATACACCTTTTGCATTTGTAGTAACTGTATGAAAAATAGGCGCATCAGGGTTATTTTCTGAACCTTTTTTTAGGTATAACTTTTTGCCTACATAAATCCTTTTTCTTGACAATGAATCCAACATTTCTTGACTTGGAGCAATACCCTTGCAATAATCTTGGGTGTAAGTTACATTGATTGACAAGGTTGAAAAACCTACTTTAGGCAATAAACATGAACTAAAATTCACCATTACTAAGATAATAAATACATAGTTTTTCATGTTTTTGAAGTTTTCTGTGGTCATTTTTCAGTAGTCAGTTTTCAGTTAAAAGAAATTGATAATCAGTAATTGAAAAAGTGAATAAATACTTCTACTGATTTAATTTTAAAAAGTTATGCTTTACAAAACACTATTAAACTAAAAAGGTGTTATGCTAGAATTTAATTCTAACATAACACCATATTATATTAACTTAATACCTAGTACTCTGTACTTAATACTCTGTACTCAATTTCTACCTAAACATCCCTCCCAGTTTTCCCATATTAGGTAAGCCTTTCATTTTACCACCATTTTTGTTGAGCATGTTCATCATTTTACGCATGTCTTCAAATTGTTTTATCAAGTTGTTTACTTCTTGAATAGTGGTACCACTACCGCTTGCAATACGTTTTTTACGACTTCCGTTTATAATTTCTGGTTGAGAACGTTCTTTTGGAGTCATTGATTTGATGATAGATTCAATTGGTTTGAATGCATCATCCGAAATATCAACATCTTTCATGGCTTTTCCCATTCCAGGAATCATTCCAACTAAATCCTTGATACTTCCCATTTTCTTGATTTGTTCAAGTTGAGAAATAAAGTCGTTAAAGTCGAATTGATTTTTTCTAATTTTTTGATTCAGCTTGCGAGCTTCTTCCTCATCAAAAACCTGTTGAGCACGTTCAACAAGAGAGATAACGTCACCCATACCAAGGATACGTTGAGCCATCCTGTCTGGGTAGAAATAATCAATTGCATCTAATTTCTCACCTGTAGAGATAAACTTAATTGGTTTATCAACCACCGCACGAATAGAAAGTGCAACCCCACCTCTTGTATCACCATCTAATTTCGTAAGTACAACACCTTCGTAATCAAGTCTCTCATTGAAAGTTTTAGCTGTATTTACAGCATCTTGACCAATCATAGAGTCAACTACAAATAAAGTTTCTGATGGTTTGATTGCCGCTTTTACATTTGCAATCTCAGTCATCATGGCTTCATCAATCGCTAAACGACCAGCAGTATCGACAATAATTAATTTTTTTCCAGTAGCAACACCATGTTTAACAGCATTTGTAGCTATTGAAACAGCATCTTTATTATCATAATCGTGATAAACTTCTACACCAATTTGCTCACCAAGGGTTTTTAATTGGTCAATAGCAGCCGGACGATAAATATCACAAGCAACTAATAATACCTGACGACCCTGTTTTTTAAGTAATTGCGCTAATTTACCACAAAAAGTAGTTTTACCAGAACCCTGCAAACCAGCAACCATAATCACACATGGATCGCCTTTTAGGTTAATGTCGGTTTTACCCCCCCCCATCAACTCAGCAAGTTCATCTCTAACAATTTTAGTAAACAACTGACCTGGCTCTACAGCCATAATCACTTCTTTACCAAGGGCTTTTTCTTTTATAGTATCAGTAACTTGTTTAGCTACTTTATAGTTTACGTCGGCATCTAATAAGGCTTTTCTTATTTCTTTAACAGTTGCAGCAACGTTAATATCTGTAATTCTACCTTGCCCTTTAAGGGTCTTTAACGCTTTATCAAGCTTATCACTTAAGTTTTTGAACATACTTACTTAATCAAAAATATTATTGTACAAAGTTAAAAAACTTTTGGCTTAAGTTTTTATTATTTGTGGATTATCTGTGTTAATAGTTGATAAATTTGATTAAAAAAATCAAAAACAAATCGTTAAATTATAAATAATGTTCTAAACCTCTAAAATTCATAAATGATAATACTATTGATAGTAACAAACAAGTAAATACACAATATTTAACTTATTCATTTTTTTCATAAATTTTCCAAAAGCATTATTACTTCCTGTTTTAGTATAGGTAAATGCTTTATTACAATACTCCAAACTTGTACATTTTCAATATCATCATAGCTATGAGTAAGCCTGTTGCGGGTATCGACAATTTTTCGTGAATTTGAAATAGCAATATCTGGTTTCCTTTTTAGCAAGCTGTTCATAGCCTCACCTATTGTGATTAAATTACGTTCTACAGCATCTTGCAACAATAAATTTGACTCATATTTAGAAAATATTTTCTCTGAACCAATATAATTATCAATATGTTCAATGCAAATATGAATATCTTTCAATAATTTCTTAATCTCAAAATTATCCATAAATAGCTACTTTAGTTTTGTTTAATTCTTGGATAAAATAAGGATTTTTCAAAGAACCTTCGGTAAGCAAATCTATTTTTCTATGCAATAAATCTTCAAGTTGGTAAGTTAAATCCCACAAATGCTCACCTGCCTCTACAGGATCCAAACCTGCTTCAATATTTACTAAAAAATCAACATCGCTATTTTCACTAAACCTTTCAGTTAAAACAGAGCCAAACATGTAGGCACTAGTTATTTTATGACTCTCAAATAATTGAAATACTTGAGGTAAATATATTTGAATAGAAGGATGAATCATTTTGTCCATAATCAATTTATGTTCAAATATCTACAATACAAAGATAAATTCAATAAATAGTACAATAATTTATTTCCAAATATTTTTCAACTATTGACCTATGTTCAATATTGCTAAAAATGTTTCAATTGAAACTCCATTATCTATATCATCAAGTAACCACGAATTTTCATTTCTTACAAAATAATAGATATCCTCAAACTTATTTTCATTACCATACTTAGGTTCTGTATTTCCATAATTAACATTTTCATCAATCATGGTACCAGTAATGTATGCGGAAAACTTATCATAACTATCGTTTTCAAAATCTTGAATCCCAATAATTTCAATTTTGGAAATTTTCACTTTGTGTAAAAAGTTGTAATACCCAGCAATTGCTTGGGTTCTAAATTCAATTTCTGTTTTTTCAATACATGACTTTGTTAAAATATCTTTTACTAAACTTACATCTTGGTTTTTCCATGCATCTTGCATTCTTAGATAAGCGATTCTTGTGAATAAAATCATTGACTCCTTATCCCAAATTTTATCTTGCAATACACTATTTTTCAATAAATTATTAGCTGAACCAACTTTAGTTTTAATCATTAATTTCTTACCAAAATAGAAATAACAAATTACCAAAAGCATAATTAAAACCATTCCATAGAAAAAATATTCATCACCTGATTGCCAATGAATACCTCTACCTGAGTGTCCATAATAATGTACACCATTGTATGAATGGTAACCACCCGAGGAGCTATGTGAAAAACCTCCTCCTCCATGAAATCCTCCTCCACTAAAACCTGCTCTTGCAAAAACAGACGAAAACTGAACCGAAATTAAAATAATTAATACTAAAATCTTTCTTACCATAATTGAAATAAAATTTACTAAGTTTGTATAACCCCCACATTAAAACGCTGATTTATAGGCGCATGATTTGCCGCTTCAATACCTAAACTAATTGCTTTTCTGGTATCCTCAGGTTTAATGATTGCATCAACCCATAATTGTGAAGCCGCATAATAGGGTGTTGTTTCTGACTCATATTTTTGAGCAATTTCTTGCAACATTTGCGCTTCGTCTTCTTTGGTAATTGTTTTGCCTTGTGCTTTTAAACTTGATATTTTTATTGAAAGCAAGGTTTTTGCAGCACTTGCTCCACTCATAACTGCAATTTTTCCTGTTGGCCAAGTTAACATTAATCTTGGGTCAAATGCCTTACCACACATGGCGTAATTACCTGCCCCATAAGAGTTCCCGATAACTATAGTAAATTTAGGAACAACCGAATTTGCCATTGCGTTAACCAGTTTTGCTCCGTCTTTAATAATACCGCCTTGCTCCGACCTACTTCCAACCATAAATCCGGTAACATCTTGCAAAAACACCAAAGGAATTTTTCGTTGGTTACAATTCATTATGAAACGTGCAGCTTTATCGGCTGAATCAGAATAAATTACCCCGCCCATTTGCATTTCTTTTTTGCCAGATTTTACTATTTTTCGCTGATTAGCTACAATGCCTACAGCCCAACCATCAATTCGAGCTATTCCACAAAGTATCGTTTTTCCGTACTCAGGTTTATATTCTTCAATTTCCGAATTATCAACCAAACATTTTACCAAATCAAGCATATCGTAAGGTTTGGTGGCTTCCTCAGGAAAAATTTCTGCAATTTTACTTGATTCAAAAAGTGGTTTTTGAGGTGTAATTCTATTAAAACCAGCATCTTCTGGTTTACCTAAAGTACTGATAATATTCCTAATAGCTTGCAAAGCCGCTGAATCATCTGGGTATTTATTATCTGTTACACCTGAAACTTCGCAATGCATAGTAGCTCCTCCAAGTGCTTCATTGTCAATATCCTCTCCTATGGCAGCTTTTACTAAATAGGAACCTGCTAAAAAAATACTTCCAGTTTTATCCACAATCATTGCTTCGTCCGACATAATTGGTAGATACGCTCCACCAGCTACACAACTTCCCATAATTGCAGCAATTTGCACTATGCCCATTGCCGACATGTGTGCATTGTTTCTAAAAATTCGTCCGAAATGTTCTTTATCTGCAAAAACTTCATTTTGTAATGGTAAAAATATCCCTGCGCTATCTACTAAATAAATAATTGGGACTTTATTTTCCATGGCGATTTCTTGTGCACGAAGGTTCTTTTTAGCTGTCATTGGGAACCATGCACCAGCTTTTACAGTAGCATCATTGGCAACAACAACACACAATCTACCTGAAACATAACCCATTACAACAACGACTCCACCGCTTGGACAACCACCATATTCTTGGTACATGCCCTCGCCTGCAAACAAACCAATTTCTATTTGTTCTGTATCTGCATCTAAAAGTTTGGCAATTCGCTCACGAGCAGTAAGTTTTCCATGTTCATGTTGCTGTTTAATTTTAGCAGCTCCACCACCTAAATATGTCTTAGCTTCTTTTTCTTGAAGCTCTGAAATTAATTGATTTAAACCGTTCATAGCAGATGATTATCAAAACTTTGTGATTGTACGGTTTTGATGGTTTTAAGTTAAGGGTTTAGGGTTAAGAGATTAAAACTTATAGTGGTTGATAATGGATAGTGTATATTTGTTGGTTGAGATTTGTTAGTAAAATAACATTACATCAAACACTAAACTCTCTACCCTAAACCTTCTAACTCAGCTTTAACTTTATTACTTAAACTATTAAAAACCAAATCATAAGAATGTTTGGTCCATTCAAAAACAAACTTTTGAGATAATGAACCGTCAAGCACTAAAGTGTTCCAATGTTTTTTATTCATGTGCCAACCTGGAATAACAGCTACATACCTTTCTCGTAAATCAATGGCTGTTTCAGGGTCACATTTCACATTTATTGATTCAAAATTATCTACATCAGTTAATGCAAAAAGCTTTCCACCTACTTTAAAAACCAACGTTTCTGGACCAAATGGAAACTCCTCTGTAACATGAGGAAGTGACAAACAATATTCTCTAAATGTAGCTAAATCCATGTAAGTATTTTAAATATAATCAGTTAATGAATACTTAAGTCTTTCATATTAAGTCTTTCATCTAAAATATATGATCTAACATTTTAAATCTATTTAATTATCAACTCCTTATGCCAAGTTTCATAATGAGTTTTAACAGAAAATATATAAAGTCCTTTTTCTAATTCAGAAACATCTAGTTCATTAATTTCATTCAATTTCAATTGACCTACTTTATTAATATGTCCTGATAAATCAGTTAATGTAAATTCTATTTCATCATCTAAGTATGAACCAAAAATTGCAGCTTTAAATTTTCCATCATTAGGATTTGGATATAACTCAATATTAAAGTTTGTATCTCTATTTTGATGACTAACAAATGTTTTTGAAAATGAATATGCTCCATCAAAGTCAATTTGCTTTATTCGGTAATAGATAAAAGCAGGTTCATAACCAAATTTATCAATAAACTGATAATAAAGTGGTTGATTTGAATTACCTGCACCAGTAATCTTATCTACAGTTTCAAAATCAATACCATCAATTGAACGTTCTATTAAAAAATAAGCATTGTTTTGTTCCATTGCTGTAGTCCATTTAATAACAGCAATTGATTTATTCAACTCAGCAGATACAGCACTAAAATTGACAGGAACAATTGTTCCATTACATGTTAAATTACCAGAAGTTTGTCCACGAACATTTCCGAAAAATTGTACACCATCATTGGTTATTGAACTTGCCCCACAACATCTTATTCCTCCTGCACCTGCAATTTTATAATATACTGATAATGAACCATTCCATTCTAATCTACCAAATCGATCAATGGTAATTAAAGTATTATTATTTGCTGGAAATGGAGATTGTAAAGAACCATTAACAAAAACAACCCCTCCTGCACTTATAGTAATATTTGCTGTTGTTGTAAGTGTTGATGAACTACTAAAATAAAGATACCCACCATTTTCAACATAAATTGTTGCTGCCATTGTTCCTCCGGCACTAAAAGTATGCCCCGAACCTGTAGGTGCAACTACTCCCGGACAGTTTGTCCAATCAGCAGGTGCTGTAAAATCATTTCTATTTATATAAACAATCGTTGCACTTGAAGTTAAATCAGGGGTACAACTACAACTAGCTCCATTATAACCAACTGTTGACCAAGCACCACCTGTGGTTGAATAATAAGTTGTTGCAAAAATATTTGTATTTACAAGTAAAAATAAAATACCTAAAGTAGATATTTTAAAATTTAATTTTAACAATATATACTTTAGGTAATTCATATTGTACGACTTTTAACGTAGACTAAAACGCTAATCTTTATTAATAGTTACAAACTTAAACATAATTTTCAATAGGCTCGCAAGCACAAACTAAATTTCTATCTCCATAAGCATCATCAATTCTGCTTACTGTTGGCCAGAATTTAGCGGCTTTTACATAAGCCAATGGATAAGCAGCTTTTTCACGAGAATATGATTTTGTCCACTCAGTTGCTAATAATATTTCAGCGGTGTGTGGTGCATTTTTCAAAACATTGTCAACTTTATCAGCTGTACCACTTTCTACTTCTCTAATTTCATTTCTAATTTCAAGCATTGCATCGCAGAATCTATCTAATTCTTCTTTGCTTTCACTTTCAGTTGGTTCAATCATTAAAGTCCCAGCCACAGGAAATGACACTGTTGGTGCATGGAAACCATAATCCATTAAGCGTTTTGCTATATCAACTACCTCAATACCAATAGTATGTTTAAATTCTCTACAATCTATAATTAATTCGTGAGCACAATTACCATGAGTACCTGTGTAAAGGACTTTATAATCGTTTTCTAAACGTTTTTTGATATAGTTTGCATTTAATATAGCATATTCAGTAGCTGATTTTAAACCTTCGCCACCCATCATTGCAATATATGCATACGATATTGGCAAAATACTTGCACTACCCCATGGAGCTGCAGAAACTGCATTTATCGCTTTGTCACCAGCCATTTTAACTACTGCGTGTCCAGGTAAAAATGGTGCTAAATGAGATTTTACTCCAATTGGACCAACGCCAGGACCACCACCACCGTGAGGAATACAGAAAGTTTTATGTAAGTTTAAGTGACAAACATCAGCACCAATATTTGCAGGAGAAGTTAAACCAACTTGTGCATTCATATTGGCACCATCCATATATACTTGTCCGCCGTGAGAGTGAATTAAGTTACATATATCAATAATTGATTCCTCAAAAACACCATGTGTAGATGGATAAGTAACCATTAAACATGATAAATTTTCAGAGTGTAATTCAGCCAAACGTTTTAAATCAGCAACATCAATATTACCATTTTCATCACATTTCGAAACCACTACTTGCATGCCTGCCATTACAGCACTTGCTGGGTTTGTACCATGTGCAGATGAAGGAATTAAAGCAATATTTCTGTGGAAATCTCCCCTACTTTGGTGATAGGCTCTGATTACTAATAAACCAGCATATTCACCTTGTGCACCTGAATTTGGTTGTAATGAAATTGCGTCAAAACCAGTAATTTCAGCTAACCAAGTATTTAAATTTGTAAAAATTTCTTGATAACCTGCTGTTTGATTTAGTGGAGCAAATGGATGTAAACCTCCAATTTCTGGCCAAGTTACAGGAATCATTTCCGTTGTAGCATTCAACTTCATGGTACATGAACCCAATGAAATCATAGAATGAACAAGAGATAAATCTTTGTTTTCCAATGATTTTAAATATCTCAACATTTCATGTTCTGAATGATGAGAATTAAAAACAGGATTGGTTAAATATTTTGTATTTCTTTCAAAAGAAGCATCAAAACCTGAAACAAAAGCATCTGCTTTATATTTAAAATTTAAGTTTTTAGATTTTGCAAATAAAGATGCAATTAATTGAACATCAGCAACTGTAGTAGTTTCATCAAGTGAAATACCAACAAAACCATTATTATATCTAAAATTCAATTCATTAGCCTCAGCTAATTCCTTTAATTGTGATTGATTATCAACTTTAACTGAAATAGTATCGAAGAAAGTTTTGTTTTCAATTTCAAAACCTAAACCAGTTAATTGTGCTGCTAAATTAGCAGTTAAAGAATGAACTCTAGTAGCAATATTTTTTAAGCCTTCTGCACCATGATATACCGCATAACTACCTGCAATTACAGATAAAAGAACTTGTGCAGTACAAATATTTGAAGTTGCTTTTTCTCTACGAATGTGTTGCTCACGAGTTTGTAAAGCCATTCTGTAAGCTTTTTTTCCGTTTGCATCAACAGAAACACCAATGATACGACCCGGAATTTGGCGTTTAAAACTTTCTTTTGAAGCAAAAAAAGCAGCATGTGGACCTCCGTAACCCATTGGTACACCGAATCTTTGCGAAGAACCAAAAACTACATCAGCACCAATTTCACCAGGAGGCGTAAGTAAAGTTAAACTTAATAAATCAGACGCAACAGCTACTAATAAACCTTGTTCATGTGCAGTAGCAATCAATGGTTTATAGTCGTTTAACACACCGTTTGCACCAGGGTATTGTAACATCACTGCAAAATATTTTGCATCTGTAATGTCAACTTCGAACTCGTTTGCAACTTCAATTTGAATCCCAAGTGGAGTACCACGAGAAATTAACAAATCAATAGTTTGAGGAAATAATAAGTTAGAAACCAATAAAGTATTAGCACCTTTACGAGCAGCAACACGAGATGAATACAATAAATTCATTGCCTCAGCAGCAGCTGTAGCTTCATCTAAAAGTGAAGCGTTGGCAATTTCCATTCCTGTAAGTTCAATTACAGCAGTTTGGTAGTTTAATAATGCCTCCAAACGACCTTGTGCAATTTCAGCTTGGTAAGGTGTGTACGCAGTGTACCAAGCTGGATTTTCAAGAATATTTCTTAAAATAACTCCAGGAGTGATGGTGTTGTAGTAACCTTGTCCGATAAAAGATTTAAAAATTTTATTCTTTGAAGCAATCGCTTTAAATGACTTTAAAAATTGAGCTTCAGTTTGAGCAGCAGGTAAGTTTAAAGGCTGCTTCAGACGAATATTTGCAGGAACGGTTTTTGAAATTAGCTCATCAATTGATGAAACGCCAAGCACTTTCAACATCTCACTGGTTTGCTGAGCGTTAGGCCCAATGTGACGAGTTGTAAACGATTCCTGATAACCCAAATTGTAATTCATTATACAGATTGTTTTAGAATAATTATGATTGTGATTGTTTCAATTTTAGAAACGGTTTGCAATTTAATAATTTCTTAACCCTAAAAAAATGATTATTGTTATGGATTTGAAAATTTAATTTTGTGGAGACTTAAGATGCAAGACGTAAGACTTAAAAATAATTATTAAAAAAATAAAATCGAAAGGAACAATTTCAAAAAATCATTTTACTTTTTCACAATTTTTTGAAAAAAAACCTTTCCATTTACATCAGTAAAAACAAAACCATATACACCTGATTTCAAAGACAAAACTTGTTCATCTTGTATAAAATCAGTTTCAATTAGCACTTGATTAAAAACATTGTAAACTTTTAAATTTACAACCGAAGCATCTATATTAAACTCATTTTCAAATGGGTTTGGATAAAATAATACTTTAGTTGATTCTATTTCAAAACCTAGCCCATCCACTTTTTTGCAAGCCATATCCCAATTTGTAGTTACATCTTTTTCAAATTGTTTGTTTGCCATAAGCAAGGTATCAAAAGTACAAATAGTACTTAAATTAGGGTTTGATTTGGCATTAAACTGCTCTAATTTAGTGTTGTTTATTATTGATAATTTAGACAATTGATTATTCGAACAGTCTAAAAATGTAAGGTTTACATTATTATCAACATTTAATTCAGTTAAAATATTTTTTGCTAAAATAATGGTATTTAATTTAGTATTTTTGGAAAAATCAATTGAAGAAATTGGCGTTGAATTAGAAAAAAATATTTCTAAGTCAGGATTATTTTTTAAATCAACGAACGAGATGAACGTCCCTCCTATTCTTAAATCTTTAAGTTGTGTATTCTGGGTTACATCTAAATTTTTAAGTACGGTTAATGTTGCGTCAAAATACTTTAAATTAGGTAATTGACTTAGTGTTATGGTATCAATTTTTAGGTATTTTATTTGTAAAGTATCAAGTAAAGTATTTTTTGATAAATCTAAACTTTTTAACGAATTTCCACTTAAATTTAAATTGGTAAGCTTGGTTAAATTTGATAAATCTAAATTAGTAGCGTAGTTATTTGATATATTCAAATAAGTTAAATTTTTAAAAGCCTCAAGGCCAGTAAAATCTGTTAAGCCTTCCATGATAGTTAATGATTGTCTAGCCTCAGCTTCCCAAACTTGAATTTTACCATCTTTATTTATATCTGCATCATATTCAATCAATTCAATTAAAAAATTTGGATTAGGAATATATACATCTTGTGCAAACATTTCTAATGAAAAAAGCATTGCTAGAATTAATAGTATATTTCTCATAACCAAACAGTTTATCATTTTACAATTCTAAATTAATACTTTTTTACACAAAAAAAAAGCTCCCATTTCTGAGAGCTTTTGAATTATCTTAAATCTACAACATTACAACCTTTGTATTTTGTTTTATCAAACTTAAATAGTTTGTCGTCGGCAGGTACGTTTTGTGATAATTTTGTGATTGAATATACTGAACGTGTACTGCTTTTTTCAAAAACTGTCCAGCTTTTTATTTCTTTGGTTGTTTTGTTAATTTTCAGTTTAATCTTGAAAAACGACTTATTTTTATCATTTGGAACAAGTTCTACTACAGCGTAAGTAATTTTATTTTCAACTTCATCAGCTAACAATCTGTATTTGTAGCCTTTTTTATACATTGTAGTAATGTTTGTTGGGGAAATTGCATCTCCATCAGGTTCATTGGTTGAAATGTTACATTCATTTTCATCTTTCATGTACGTCCAAACCGTAGTTCCATCATTATAAATCTCAGAACCAGCTACTTTCATCACATACTTTGCTCCTTTTACAAGAATACTTCCTGTCCAACTATCTTTTACAACGCCTTTTGCTGTTTGTAATGAATATGAAAAATTAGCTTGAAACGATTTCATTGCCTTGAATTTAGCACTCATTTCATTTAATAATTTTTCAGCGTTTGGGTCTTGTTGTGCAAATACACTTGAAGAAACAAATGCTATCAATGCAAGTAATACAACTTTTAACTTCATCTTAATTAATTATATATGGTATTTAATATTTCAAACTAAATAATTTTCTTATCTCTCAATAATTGTTCCAAAGATTGCTCATCTTTAATTAAAACTTCTCTTGCTTTTGAACCTTCAAACGGACCAACCACTCCCATGCCTTCCATTTGGTCAATAATTCTACCTGCACGGTTGTAACCAAGGCTCATTCTTCGTTGAATTAAAGAGGTACTACCTTGTTGGTGTGCAACCAATAAACGAGCTGCATCTGCGAATAATGGATCTAAATCATTTACAGAAATTTCTCCTTTTGAACCATCTTGTCCTGCTTCATCGTCACCATAAAACTCTGGTAATAAATATGCCGAAGAATATCCTCTTTGGTTTCCAATAAAATCAACTACACGCTCAACCTCAGGAGTATCAAGGAATGCACATTGAATACGAGTCATTTCTGAATCTAATTTCAATAACATATCTCCTTTACCAATTAATTGATCTGCTCCACCAGCATCTAAAATAGTACGTGAATCTATTTTTTGGGTAACTCTAAATGATAAACGAGCTGGGAAATTGGCTTTAATTATACCTGTAATTACGTTTACCGATGGACGCTGAGTAGCTACAACTAAGTGTATACCAACCGCACGAGCAAGTTGTGCAATACGAGCAATTGGGGTTTCTACTTCTTTACCTGCTGTCATCATCAAGTCGGCAAGCTCATCAATAACTACAACTATAAACGGTAAAAAACGGTGACCTTTTTCAGGATTCAATCTTCTTTCAATAAATTTCAAATTGTATTCTTTCAGGTTACGACATTGCGCTGTTTTCAACAAATCGTAACGTCTATCCATTTCAATACAAACTGAGTTTAAAGTATTTACAACTTTCTTAGTTTCAGTAATAATAGCTGCATCTTCACCCGGTATTTTAGCTAAAAAGTGTCTTTCAATTTTAGAATAAATCGAAAGCTCCACTTTTTTAGGGTCAACAAGTACTAATTTTAATTGTGAAGGGTGTTTTTTGAACAACAATGAGGCAAGAATCATGTTCAAACCTACAGATTTACCTTGTCCGGTAGCACCTGCAATTAATAAGTGAGGCATTTTTGCTAGGTCAGCCACAAATACTTCATTAGAAATTGTTTTACCTAAAACAATTGGTAAATCCATGTCATTATTCATGAAACGCTCATGAGAAACAACCATTTTACCCGGAACAATTTCTTTATTTTTATTTGGAACCTCAATACCAATTGTTCCTTTTCCTGGCATTGGCGCAATAATACGAATACCTAAAGCTGCCAAACTCAAGGCAATATCATCCTCAAGGTTTTTAATTTTTGATATTCTAACACCTGGTGCTGGAACAATTTCATACAATGTAACTGTAGGCCCGATTGTAGCTGAAATCCTGTCGATTCCGATTCCGTAATGACTTAAAGTTTCAACAATTTTATCTTTATTGGCTTCCAATTCTTCTTTGGTAACCATTGCCTTGCCCACAGGATAATCTTTCAATAAATCCAAACCTGGATATTGGTAATCACCTAAATCAAGAGTTGGGTCGTAAGGTCCATGAGATTTTAATAATTCAGCACCAAAAAGTGCATCATCTGAAATGTCCTCCAAAGGAACATCCGCAGGGAATTTTTCATCAATTTCTGCTTCGTCAGGTATTTCAAAATCAAATGCTGGAGCATTTTTCTCCACCTCTTCCATGGCATCGTTTATTTCAAATGAAATGCCACCTAAGTTTGGAGATTTTGCTTTTGCAGCTGCTGCCGAACCAATGGTTAATGCTCCAATTGCACCTGCAGCTAATAAATTATCTTCTTCTTTTTTCTCTGGCTCTACATGTGGAGGAATTACAATATTTTCTTCCAAATCCTCCAATTCTTCCTCGTCAGCTAGAGAAACAAGCTCAATATTGTCTAAATTGTCTTCTAATTCGTCTTCAGGAAGTAATTCTTCGTCTTCATCCAAAGCCAATAAATCATCAGCATTGTGTTCAGCATCAACAGTTGAAACTTCATCAATATTGGTAGTATCTTCCTTTTGATTCCAAGAAACACTTGTAATATTAAAGTAATAAACTACAAATACTATTAAACTGAAAATCACCAATAAAAATGTACCCCAACCAATTAAATTGTGAAAGAAAAATGCTAATTCATACCCAATTCCGCCACCTAAAAAACCAATGGAAGCTTCAAGGTTGGTACTGAAACTTAAGTAACCAAATGCGGTACTTGTCCAAACTAAGAAAAAGAACATTACCGGAATATAATTTTTTGAACTAAAAAGTTCTTTTTTAAATACAGTTCTGAATCCTATTAAAAATAAATATGGCATCAATAAAAATGAAGAAATTCCAAACCATTTAAAAATCAACAAATGACTTAGTACTGCTCCGAAAAGCCCTAACCAGTTATTCACCTCAGCTCCAGACTCTTGTAATGATGAACTTAACCAACCTTCAACCACACTTTGATCAGCTTCGCCAGTGAAGAAGTATGAAATTAAAGCTACTGTTAAATAAAATGAACTTACCATTAAAAAAAATCCAACTGCAATAATAAATCGTGGATCTTTTAAAAAAGCAAATGATATTTTAAACCCCTTACCAGGCTCTTTTTCAGCTTGTTCGGTAGGTGTATTTTTAGCTTCCTTTCCGTTAGCTTTGGGAGCTTCCTGTTTAGGTTCTTTTATTGTATTGGTTCTTTTGTATGTGTTTTCTGCCATTTTTAGGCTTAGGTTATTGCTGTAAAAAGCAAAAATATTAATTTAAGCTGAATAGTTTGCTATTATAGCTTTATTTATCTCTTTAATTAAAGCTGGACCTTCATAAATAAAGCCAGTGTAAAGTTGTACCAAACTTGCACCTGCATTTAATTTATCTAAAGCATCTTTTGCCGAATGAATACCACCAATACCAATAATCGGGAACGAACCTTTTGAATTTGTATGCAAGTATTTAATTACTTCAGTACTTCTCAAAGTCAATGGTTTACCACTTAAACCACCCGCTCCTATTCCTTCCACTTTACCAGCATCTGATTTTAAGTTTTCTCTAGAAATAGTAGTATTTGTTGCAATTACACCGTCAATTTTGGTTTCGTTTACAATTTCAATAATATCATCAAGCTGAGAGTCAGTTAAATCTGGTGCTATTTTCAATAAAATTGGTTTACGAACAGGCTTTTTGTTATTCAATTGTTGTAAATCAAATAACAACTTTTTCAATGGTTCTTTTTCTTGTAAAGCTCTCAAATTAGGTGTGTTAGGCGAACTTACATTTACAGTAAAATAGTCAACCACACCAAACAAGGCCTCAAATGCAATATTATAATCATTTCCAGCATCTTCATTGGCTGTAACTTTATTTTTGCCAATATTACCACCAATAATAATGTTTGAATTTATTTTTTTCAAACGCTCAACAGCCTCTTCCACTCCCCCATTATTAAACCCCATACGGTTTACAATTGCCTCATCTTCAGGCAAACGAAACAAACGTGGCTTGTCATTTCCAGGCTGAGGTTTAGGAGTTAAAGTTCCAATTTCAACAAAACCAAAACCAAGTGCAGCTAATTCATCAACCAATTTAGCATCTTTATCAAAACCAGCACCCAAACCAACAGGATTTTTGAATTTAATTCCAAAAACCTCACGTTCCAATTTTGGGTGTTCGTATTGATATAAAAGCTTCAAAATCAATTTACCGCCAGGTAATTTATACACAAACTTAAGTACATCAAAAATGAAATAATGTACTTTTTCAGGGTCAAATTTGAATAATATTGGTTTGATAAATAATTGATACACTGAGTAGTAATTTAAATGGTAAATAGAATTATTTAGACTTAAGATGAATGACTTAAGACGAAAGACTTCGTTAAATTTGTTGGTTTCAAATCAATTTAAGTAAAATTATAAATTGATTCTACAATCTACAAATATATGAAATTACTCGGAAAAATTATTTAGAGGAGCGAGAAAAGAGGGAAGACTTAAAACTATATGTGTTTAGTTTATGAATAATTTATTCTAAAATGCTGATTTTATTATAAAGTTTTAGTTAATTTTATGTCAGAAAAATATAATTTAAAAAAATGGTACGCACTTTAGTAACCCCAAATAATCAAGACATTTCAATTCATTTACCCAAGAATTATATAGGAAAAAGGGTTGAAGTTATAGCATTTACAATTGATGAACCTGTTGAAGGTAAAATAAATAAAGAGCAAACATTAACACATATTGCATCTGAAAATTCTATAGCAAAAGATTGGTTATCAACAGAAGAAGATACAGCATGGAGCAATTTGTAAAAGGTGATGTAGTTGTTTTACCATTTCCATTTTCTGACTTAACAGGCACAAAAAGAAGACCTGCATTGGTTTTAGCTAATTTACAAGGTGATGATGTAATACTTTGACAAATTACCTCTCAGCATGTAAATGATGTTTTATCAATAGAACTAAACAATTCAGACTTTACAAATGGGTCATTACCAACACAGTCGAATATTAGACCCAATAAAATTTTTACAGCCGACAAAAATATAATTATTAGAAAAGCAGGAACTATAAGCAATTCAAAAATTCAAAGTGTTATTAAAAAAGTACACTCTATCATTAAATAGAGTAATTAAAGATTAAATTTAAATATCAATTATGTGCAACCTACAACACATAATTCCCATCTTCTAAAATATCAACTTCCTTTGAACTTAAATTCAACACATTTATTAGTTTTGATTTTGAAGGAAAATGTACAACACTTAATAAAATTGGAACTAAACTAAGAAAAGCAAAAATCATTTCATTTGATAAAAAATAACAAACAGTTGAAAATAATCCTCCAAACTCTATTAATGCAAATTGTAAAATTATAGCGGTTTGATATTTTTGAAGTTTTTCATAAAGTTTATCGTTCTCATATACTTGCTTAATTTGATTATCAAATAAAAATCTACCCAAAACATAACTAACAGTAATTAAAGATATTATTAAAATTGAAAATATAATTTTATCAAAATCCAAACCTTGTTTATTTTTAGAAAAATTAATATACATACTTGTAAATAAAAATATACTTTGCCCTATAATTAAAGCAAAAGCCAATGTTTTCAATGATTTAAAATAACTTTCACAGGTTATAGGTAATT
>JBEEOW010000019.1:0-79387 GCA_041191405.1 Bacteroidota bacterium | reverse complement strand
CAATACAAATGTAAAGCTATTTTAGGATAAATTTTAATTGTAAATCCTTTTTAGGATTAAGAAAATTAGTGTAAATTTATATCAGGATTATTAATCAAATCTGTAAACATTTTTTAGGACGAGACAAAGTACTATTCCTGCAGTAGTTTGTTGATTTTTAGTAAAGTTGCCGTCTTTGTCTTCAAATTGTTCACCATTCAACACATTCTGTTTTTTGAAAATATCTGTTCTAATTTCTGGCTTAACTAATAAATGTCCATCTGCTAAAGTAATTTTACCGGTTAAAGTAAGTGATGTTACATCAGTTTTTCCAATATATTGTACACCTTGAGTGTTATCAAAATATTCGGTTCTAACTCCTAAACCAAATTTCTCGGTAAATGAATAATTAGAATACAAAGCTATACCTCCCCAATATTTGGTTTCATCTTTACTTGTACCAATACCTTGTACTGCATTTATACCAAAAAAGTATTTTTTAGTTAACTGAAAACCAGATGTTAAATCAATCATTTGTTTTACATATTTAGCTGAATCTAACTCTGCCTCGTTACCACCAATATAGTTTATCAAAATACTGTAACCATCTTTTGGGGTAAACGCTAGCTCAGAAATAAAAGTTGAATATTTATTGTTATCATATATCCTGTCCCAGTTATTCACTAAACCTGCCATTACATTAAACTTAGGATTAAAAGTGTAAACTCCCTTAAAACCAAGATGATAAAATGGACCATTATTAAAAAGATTAGATAAAGAATAGTTATAGTTCACTGGTGCATCAATAACCTCATAACCGATATGTGTCCCAAATTGACCTACAGTTAACGTTAATTTATCATTTAAATAATAGCTAAAATAAGCTTGTTTAATTGCTAATGAACTTGATGCTTTACCGTTACCTAATGGACCAACAACGTTACCATAATTACCTAAATCAGCATTAGGACCAAAAACTAAGTCAGCAACAGCTTCTGATTTACGTTGTTTATATGCTATTTTTGTTTGCACTAATCCTATTTGAAATTGACTTTCTTTTTGGTCAAATGCTCTTGCAAATCCTGATGAACCAATATTATTTCCTGAATTAGGATTATTAAAGTTTCTTAAATAGTATGCATCTATATATCCGCTAAAAGAGAATTTGCCTCGAACTGCAGAATCAATTGGATTGTCATGGTTTTGAGCAAATGAACCTATAATTGTACAGGTTGAAATGAATATCAATAAAGCAGTTTTTCTCAAAACTGAATTAAATTGAGCATTTAAAGTCTCCATATTAAGGGTGTTTGTAAGTTTAAATAACAATTTTCAATTTTTGACTCAATTATTTAAGGTCAAATACATAATCACTATATATTACTTGTACTTACAACAACTAAAAAAAGTTACGACAAAATTCAACTTTGTTTAAAAATAATTAAAAATACCTAAACAAAACAAGCTCTAAGCAAACAAATTAAGTAATACTACTTTGTTTTCCATCACTTCATTGTAACCAATTTGATACATTTCATTGGCTCTAGAAAGCTGAAACAAACCAAAATTTTTCATTTTTTGAGGTTCAATTAAAAAAGTACACTCTTTTTTACGTTCTTTTACATTGTGCGAAAGTGCTAAATTAAAGCTACGTTCAGCAATTTTTTTCATTGAAAATTCTGAAAAATTGTCGTTTTTAGGATTTACGTGAATTCCCAATATAGGCATATCAGGGTGTTTTTCACGAATTGGTTCAAAAGGTAAATTATTCAACAAACCTCCATCAACAAAATATAAACCGTTGATAATTATTGGTTCAAACATAATGGGAATACAAAAACTTGCCTGTAAAGGATTAACAAGTTTGCCCGTTTCAAAAAAAATAGTTTTCCCCTCACCTAATTCCGTTGCAGAAATAATTACAGGTAATTGTAATTCTTCAAAAGTTTCAGGTAATAGTTTTTTAAAAAGTATGGTTGTACGGTCAAGCTTCATTAATCCTTGTCGGTTTATTAAAGCCGGACGTAAAAATTTATACACTTTTGCTTTAATTATTGTATCAAAAATAGCTTTTGGTTCATAGCCTGAGGCATAAAAAACGCCTGCTATCGCTCCTGCACTCACTCCGGAAATTATCGACGGACGCAAACCAATATCACACAATGCTTGCATTGCTCCCAAGTGTGCTAATCCTCTAGCACCACCTCCTGATAATACTAATCCGAATTGTTTCATGGTTTTTTGAGAGTTAAGAGTTTAGAGTTTAGGGTTTTCGGTTTACAGTTATTAGTTTTTATTTGAAAGTCAAAATTTTTAAATCTTATGTCTTTTATCTTATGTCTAAAATCTAACATCTAATATCTATAATCTCAAACTAAATATCTTTCACCGAAAATATTTCTTTTGCTCTTATGCCTTTTTCAGTCATCATTAAAGTACAAGCTTCATATTGATGGTCATGCCCGAAACATAAAATCCAGTCATTTGCCAAAGCTTGTTTTAAAATATCTTCTTTTTCCTGCATAGTAAGTAAAGGTCTTGTATCATAAGCCATTACATAAGGTATTGGCAAATGAGCCAAAGAAGGAAACAAATCGGCAGTGAATAAAATTTTCCTGTTTTTATAGTTTATTAACGGTAACATTTGCTGTTCGGTATGCCCACTAACATAAATAAACTCAATTCCCTTAAATGGAGAAACATCTTTTGGTTCAAGAAAAACTAATTGACCCGAATCTTTAATGGGTTGCAAATTTTCTTTTAAAAATGAAGCCTTTTCACGAGCATTTGGATAAGTAGCCCAACGCCAATGCGATTCATTTGTCCAGAAATGAGCATATTTAAAAGCGGGTTCAAGCAATGTACGTTCACTATTCCAACGAACAGCTCCTCCACAATGATCAAAATGTAAATGAGTGAAAACTACATCAGTAACTTCTGAAGAAGAATAACCAAGGTTTTGAATATGTAATTCTATGTCATCCAAAGGATTAACATCAAAGTGTGACCAAAATTTGGTATCTTGTTTAAGTCCTATACCAGTGTCAAAAAGTATTAGTCTATCGCCAAGTTCAATAAGCAAACACCTACAAACCCAACGAGTATAATTTAATTCGTCGGCAGGGTTAAGTTTGTTCCAGATAGTTTTAGGAACCACCCCAAACATAGCCCCACCGTCGAGCTTAAAATGATTTGCACTAAAGGCGTGTATTACCATCTAATGGAAGTTCTTGATAAACACCCATTTGTGAGAATTTATCTATTCTATTCATAATTCTTTGTTCGGCAGGAATTAAATATAATTCATTTGCTTCATCAAGAATAGTTTTTTTCAAGGTTTTAGCCATAGCCAATGGATCAACGTGTGCACCACCAAGAGGTTCTTTCACAATTCCATCCACTAAACCAGCTTTTAACATATCGTTTGCTGTCAATTTTAATGCTTCAGCAGCTTGTTCTTTGTAATCCCAGCTTCTCCACAAAATAGATGAACAAGATTCTGGTGAAATTACTGAATACCAGGTATTTTCAAGCATTAATACTTTATCACCGATACCAATACCTAAAGCTCCACCTGATGCACCTTCACCAATTATGATACAAATTACTGGCACTTTAAGCATAAACATTTCTTTCAAGTTACGAGCAATAGCTTCACCTTGACCACGTTCCTCTGCTTCTAAACCAGGGAAAGCACCAGGAGTGTCAATTAAAGTAACGATTGGTTTATTAAACTTCTCAGCTAACTTCATTAATCTCAAGGCTTTTCTGTAACCTTCAGGATTTGGCATACCGAAGTTTCTCATTTGGCGTTCTTTAGTTTTACGGCCTTTTTGCTGACCAATAAACATAAAAGTTTGACCATCAACTTCTCCAAAACCACCAACCATTGCTTTATCATCAGCTACATTTCTGTCGCCGTGTAATTCAACAAAACGGTCACAAATTTCGTGGATATAATCTAATGTATAGGGACGATCTGGATGACGAGAAAGTTGAACTCTCTGCCAACGAGTAAGGTTTTGATAAGTGTCCTTTTTCAGTTTCTTAATTTTTTCGTCCAAAGATTTTACCGCATCGGCAACATCTACTTCACTTTCTTCTGCTAATACTTTCATGTCGGCAAGTTTAGCCTCAAGTTCTACAATTGGGCGTTCAAAATCTAAATGCATCTATCATTTTTGATGTTACTAATTACAAATTTAATCTGATTTTTTATTTACAATACACTTTCAGTGAAATATAAATAAAAAATCTTTAAAATATTTTATAAAAACCTCATTACCTGTTACTTAAAAATAATTTCAATTTTATCAAAACATATATTTTAAGTTTAGAACTATACATAATTTTGAAGTTTTTAATCTAATATCTTAAGTCTTTTGTCTAAAGATTACATTTTCAATAACTTAAATATATCTCCCCAAGAAGTTTTCTTACCATTTAATAATAAGCCAGCAGCAAATACTTTGCTACACAACCAAATTAATGGAAACAAAAATATTATTAAAAGAGAAATTGAAACTAAAATTTGTACCCAAGTAGCTCCATTTGGAATGTTAATTAAGGCACAAATGGGTGAACTTAAAGGGAAATTACATAGTATTTTACTCATCAATGTATTTGGGTTTGCTTGCACTTGCGAAGCCATTACAAAACTAAATAACAATGGCAATGTAATTGGAATAAGCAAAGGTTGAGTATCACTTTCTGAATCAACACAAGCACCTATAGTTGCCAATAAAGTGCCATACAATAAATAGCCCAACACAAAAAATACAATAAAACCAAAACCTAATTTAAAAAACGATATACCTTCAAAAGCTTGTACTAAAAACGCTACATCCATTGCTTGTTGTTGATCTTTTACAATTTTTAAGGTATTTGAAATATTACTTGAATTATACATTTGTAACTGAAAATGAGCATATAACCAATTCCCAATTCCTCCAACTACTGTTAACCAAACTGTGAATTGAAATAATGCTGAAAGTCCGATTCCTGTTAATTTTCCCAATAAAATTTGTACAGGTTTTACAGTTGTAATCAACACTTCAAATACCCTTGAACTTTTTTCTTCGGTAGTGCTACGCATTAATTGCATTCCGTAAAACATTAAGAAAAAATATAAAATAATGGATGCTCCCAATCCCCACGAATCTCTTACTTCTTTGCTGGTTTGTTGGTAAGCAAAATCTAATTCTTTCAATTCGTCAAATACAATTTCCTGATTTAAAATAGTTGCTAATTCACTATTATTCAATCGTTTTAAAATTTCATTTTGGTAAATACCTTTGATATAATTTTTTAGAAAAATCTTTTCAAATTCACTCAAATCATAGTGAGATTTCAAAGTTAATTCAGGAATTATACCATTTTTATCTAATGGTTTTAAAATTAACAAGGCATCATGTGAACTGTAATCAAAAGCTTTAAGAATTTCGGTTTCGTTACCATGCATTACAATAAAACTCATTTTGTCATTGTCTTTAAAACAAGTATCAATTCGCTCAGTTTGAGTTAAATCTAAAACCTGAACTATTGCATGTTCACTATTTTTAAGTTGTAAACCAACAGGAACAATCATCATAATTAATAAAAAAATAGGACCAAGAATGGTTGTCCAAATAAAAATTTTGCTCTTAAATCTAATTTTTAATTCTCTTAAAGCCAGAAAATAAACTGATTTCATATTTTTTATAAATCAAAATTGTAATTTATAAAAATAAGAATTTAAGCTTAGATTTCAATATTATTATCTCAGAGAAAGAAATATTCCCTGCAGATTAGCGCTGATTTTTATCGCTTATTAACGCTGATTTTTATTTAATTTGCGATTATCTGCGGTTTTAAATCTGTGAGTATAAATAATTCCCCGCTGATTTGCGCAGATGTTTTACGCAGATTAACGCTGATTATTATAAATAAAAATCTGCGAATATCTGCGTTTTTAATTCTGCTGAATAAATTTTCCCCGCTGATTTGCGCTGATGTTTTCCGCAGATTCACGCAGATAATTTTATATTAAAATCTGCGAATATCTGCGTTTTAAAATCTGCGACAATCTGCGGGAGAAATTTAATAATTACCATAATTTAATTAAAATGATAATTGAGATTACGTATAGAGTTATCATAAGATTTGCGTTTAATTTTAATGTTCACAAATCTATGAAGTGTCATTCTCAATTAGCGAGAATGAAAAAATCTTGAATTATTTTTTTGTAATTAATTGTTTGAACAAGTCATTAAGTGAACAAATATTTTTATTAATACCCTCAATTTCAAAAGATTGATTTTGTAATTCTTGTACTAAATCCATAAATAAAAATCCAGTATTTAATTCAATCAAATTTTCGTTTTTAGTTTTTGATATAAATTGAAAACATTTGTTTGACTTTAACTCTCCACTGCCTTTTACTTTAAACTGCTGATGATTAGAATATTGATTCTTAATTTCATCCATTTTGCCCTGTAAAAGCAATTCACCTTTATTTAGCAACATAGCGTGAGAACACAATTGCTCTGCTTGTTCCATCCTATGTGTACTGATAATTAAACCCTTACCTAATTCTTGTTGTTCTTGAATTATTTGTTCGAGTAAAGAGGCATTAATTGGATCAAAACCTGTAAAAGGTTCATCTAAAATAATTACTTCAGGATTGTGAATCAAAGTCAAAGCTAATTGAACTTTTTGTTGGTTGCCTTTAGAAAGCAACTGCACATCTTTATCGGCTACCTCATTTAAAAATAGTTTATTTATCCAAAATGCAGAAATATTTTTAATTTCATTTTTAGAAAATCCTCTTAAGTTTAACCAAAAATATAACTGTTCGGTTACAGTCATTTTTTTATATAAACCACGTTCTTCAGGTAAATATCCAATAAAATTATTGGGAATTTTTTGATTTCCTACATAAGAAATACTACCAGTTGATGGCGGTAACAAACTAGCTAACAATCGAATAAAAGTAGTTTTTCCCGCTCCATTTGGTCCTAATAATGCCCAAACCTGACTTTTTTTTAATTGCCAAGTTGTAGGTTTTAAAGCTTGGTAATTTTCAAATGTTTTAGAAAGATCTTTGGTAGAAATAAGCATTATTTAGACTAAAATTAAGAATTAAATTCCGAAATAAATTTTTAACTGACCCCAAAGTACTTTTTTCATTTCAACATCATTATTAATTAATGTTAAATCGTGTGTTTGAAGTTTATTATATTTGATTTGATTTACAATAGGAAAATTACCGAACACAATGGCTTTGTTTGCATTTGGTAAAACGTCAGTTGGTTGAGCCAAAGCTGCATTAACAAAAATACAATCATTTGGGACTAATTTGCAAGCTGTCAATATTTTAGCTAAAAAATCTTTGTATTCACTTGATAATACTTCCTGTGTTGGTATAGAATATAAAACCAAAACTCCATTAGTTCCTCTCCCAACTGAACGAATTTTGGTAGCATTTTCAACAGGGATTTCAGCAACAGTACTTACTTCATCCTCACTCAATGAAAATCGTTCTTGTTGAACCAAGTATAGTAAATCATCTTGAAAAAGATGTGTTAAATATGATTTATCGTTTTCCATTTTTTAAGTTAAGAGTTTAGGGTTTAGGGTTTTGGTTTTTAAAGTATCACATTTACATTTTACAGTAAACTACCAACCACTAGCCAACACATCAGCAATGTGCATCATCTTAATTGGATGATTTTGTTTTTTAGCGTAACCTTCTAAATGCATTAAACACGAGGTGTCTGTTGAAATAATATATTCGGCTTGTGTTTCATTTGCATAATCAACTTTTTGCTGTGCCATAGCAACAGAAATTGGTTCAAATTTTACGGCGAAAGTCCCACCAAAACCACAACAAGTTTCATTTTCTTTCATTTCAACCAACTCCAAACCTTCAACATTAGCAAGTAAAGTTCTCGGCGACGATTTTATATTCATCTCTCTCAAAGCCGAACAAGAATCATGGTAGGTAGCTTTAGCTTTAAGTTTAGCACCAGGTACTTTATCTACTTTTAAAATATCAGTTAAAAATTGTGTAAACTCATATACATTTTTTTGCATCATTCTACATTGATGCAAATTTGGAGTTTCTTTAAATAAACGTGTATAACCACTTTTTAACATCCCTCCACATGATGCAGAAGGTGTTACTAAATATCTATTCGTATTGGGAAAATCTTGCAAAAACTTTTGAGCCACTTCGCTAGCATCATCAAAAAATCCAGCATTATAAGCTGGTTGTCCGCAACAGGTTTGCTCTTGATTATAATAAACTTTACAACCTAAAGCCTCCAAAACTTTAACCATATTAAAACCAGTTTCAGGATACATTTGATCCATAAAACAAGGTATAAATATATCTACTTCAATTTTATTTGCCATTAATTAAATATGTTTTTACTCATTTTCACTGCCAATGAAAATGCTTCCAAATCCAACTCCAAAGGTAGTTCTTTTTTTGATAAAGTATCAATAATTATCTCTGTTGGTATGTTACCTACCAAATCATTATCTGCAAAAGGGCAACCTCCCCAACCTCCTAACGCACCTTCAATATGCTTCACATTACTGTCAATTACTGCTTCAATTAAAATTGATGAGTTTTCATATTTTGCATGTAAATGAGCTCCCCAATTTACTTCTGGAAATGCAGTTATGCAATCCCGATAAATAGTTTTTACCAATTTTGCATCAGCTTTTCCAATTGTGTCAGATGGAATAATATCGTTGATTCCAAATGAAAGTAATTTTTCAGTAAATTTCAACAGTAAATCACTATTATATTCATCACCATAAGGATTTCCAAACCCCATCGACAAATATAATTTTAGTTTCTTATTATTTTCTTGTGCTAATTGTTGAATTTGAAACAATTCTTCCCAAGCTTGTGAAATACTTTTATTTGTATTTCTTTGTTGAAATGTTTCAGAAACGGATAAAGGAAATCCTAAAAAATCTATTTTTTCAAATTTACAAGCATCTTGTGCTCCACGTAAATTTGCAATAATTGCTAATAATGAAGTATTATTTTTATTTATTTCAGTCAAAACATCAACAGTATCAGCCATCTGTGGCACCATTTTAGGTGACACAAAACTTCCAAAATCCAAGACATCAAAACCAACTTTTAATAATTGATTTAAATATTTAATTTTTGTTTCAGTTGGTATAAAATGAGAAATACCCTGCATTGCATCACGAGGGCAATCAGTAATATAAATTTTATCAGCGTTCATAATCAATTCTATTATTTCACTAAAAAACTGTTTAAACTTTTACGTGATTAAATGTTATTATGACTATTTAAGTTCAAAATTTTCTGTATGAAACTATATTAATTTTAAAAAAAATATATTACAATTTCCAATACAAAAAAAGGTAACTACACTTCAGCAATTACCTTTTTACAAATATCAATAAAAACTATAATTACAGTTTCTCAATAACAAAATTATGATTTGTATAAATACAAGTATCTGCTGCAATAGTAAGGCCTTCTCGAACCATTTCGTCAGCACTTAAGTGACCTGCATGGCGAACCAATGCCAAAGCTGCTGATTGTGCATATACTCCACCTGAACCAATAGCAGCAATACCATTTTCTGGTTCAAGTACATCACCAGTACCCGAAACAATTAATAGTTCATCTTTATTAGCTACAATCAACATTGCTTCTAATTTACGCAAATATCTATCTGTACGCCAATCTTTTGCTAGTTCAATAGCTGCACGTTTTAAGTTTCCATTAAATGCACTTAATTTTTCTTCAAAACGCTCAATTAATGTAAATGCATCTGAAGTTGAACCTGCAAAACCTGCCAACACTTTTCCATCTGCAAGTTTTCTAATTTTACGAACATTCGTTTTTGCAACAGTAGCTCCCATAGTAGCTTGTCCATCTGCACCTAATGAAACTACTCCATTATGTTTTATTCCTAATACCGTTGTGGCGTGTATAACTTGGCTCATGTTTTTTTTGAAAGTTTAGAGTTTAGAGTTAAACTCATAAAATCTGTTTTAAATTAACTAATTAGATTTTTTAACAATTTACAGGATTCAGAATGAAACCTCTTATGTTTACTTAATTTATTTTAATTCATTTATAGAACACAATTAGTTACATAGATTTTAAATAATTAATAATCAAATCTATATACCTATGTGGTAAATAAATTAGTGTCAATTTTTAATTTAGCTTTAAAGTAAAAAGTCTTAAGCAATAAATACGAAGTAATCATACTTTGTACTTAGTACTTAAGACTTAATACCTTATAATACTTATGATAAAATTACGCTAATAAACGAATTGGATCTTCAAGTAAGTTTTTGAATGTTTGTAAGAATGCTGCACCTACTGCGCCATCAACTACTCTGTGGTCACAAGCAAGGGTAACTTTCATTACGTTACCAGGTACAATTTGTCCTTTTTTAACAACTGGAACTTGTTTAATTGCACCTACCGACATAATACAAGCTTCTGGTGTGTTGATAATTGAGGTAAATTGCTCAATACCAAACATTCCTAAGTTTGAAACAGTAAATGTATTTCCAGTCATATCTGCTGGTTGTAATTTTTTAGCTTTTGCTTTTCCAGCAAAATCTTTCACTTCAGCAGAAAGCTGAGATAATGATTTGCCATCAGCAAATTTAATTACAGGTACCAATAAACCGTCTTCAACAGCCATTGCCACACCAATATGTACGTGGTGGTTAACTCTAATATTATCTCCTCTCCAAGAAGCATTAGCCATTGGATGTTTTTTCAATGCAGCAGCTGCCGCTTTCACAACCATATCATTGAACGAAACTTTTACTGGAGCAACTTCATTGATACTTGCTCTAGCTTCAATAGCTTTGTCCATATCAATTTCAATTGTTAAATAGATATGTAAAGCTGTAAATTGGCTTTCTGTTAAACGTTTTACAATTGTTTTTCTCATTTGAGACAATGGTAATTCGTCGAAACTTTCAACGCCGTAAGCTACAGCCGAAGTAGAAGCTGTATTTGCACTTGCTGCAGGAGCTGCAACAGGTGCTTTGAAGTTTTCAATATCACGTTTTACAATTCTGCCATTTTCGCCAGAACCGCTTACTAATTTTATATCAATACCTTTGTCGCTTGCTAAAGTACGAGCTAAAGGTGAAACTTTTAATCTTGAATCTGATGATGTATTAGCAACAGGAGCAACAACACTTGCAGGCGCACTTGCTGTTTGAGCAGCAGGAGTATTTGCTACAGGAGCAGCTATAACCGCTGGAGCAGCATCAGCTTGTAATAATAATTTATAATCAGCACCAGCCTCACCAATAATAGCGATGATACCATCCACTTTTATTGAGTTACCAGTTTCAACACCAATATATAATAAAGTACCGTCTTCGTACGACTCTAATTCCATAGTAGCTTTATCAGTTTCAACCTCAGCTAATAATTCGCCAGATTTAACTTTATCACCTACTTTTTTATGCCAAGCAGCAATAGTACCATCAGTCATGGTATCGCTCATTTTTGGCATACGAACTACAGTAGCTTTTACGTTTGAAGTATCAACACTTGCAACTGCTGGTGCAGCAGCCACAGGAGCAGCTACAACTACAGGTGCCGAAGCAGTTGTAGCACCACCACCTATTAAAGCAGAAATATCTTCGCCTTCTTTACCGATAATAGCTAACAAACCATCAACGATAACACTTTCTTTTTCTTGAATGCCAATGTAAAGCAACGTACCATCTTCATACGACTCAAGTTCCATGGTTGCTTTATCAGTTTCCACTTCAGCTAATAAATCGCCCGACTTCACTTTGTCGCCTACTTTTTTGTGCCAAGCAGCGATAGTACCTTCGGTCATTGTATCACTCATCTTGGGCATTCTGATAATTTCAGCCATATATATTTGATATTATAAATTTCAATTCTTTAAAACAGTTCCAAAAATAATGTTTAAAACTATATTATTCAAAATTTACTCATTAAAATACAATAAAATATTTCGTTTTATTAAAATAAGATGTTTTAGACATTAATTTTCATTAGATATTTGTTTACGAATAATATTTAAAAGCAACTTTTGATACAATCTCTATAATTTTAATAGAATAATTTTACCTCATTAAGTATTTGTGTACTTTTGTGATATGGATAAATAATTAAATTATCTATAACATACTTTATTTCATTAAACTAATAATATTTTAGTGGTAAAAATGCTCAAAAATAAACTAAATTCAAGCCTCTTCTTTACAATTTTGACTTTATTTTCTTTAAATATTTTAGGGCAAACGCCTCGACAATATATTGGAAATCACATGTTATGGACAGGAATTGCTTTAAATGGTAAAATTAAAGGAAAATTTAGTTATCAATTTGATTACCATTATCGCCGACAAGCCATTGCAAATAACATTGCTTCTAATAATACTGAAAAGTATAATGTATTTGGTAATGCATTTCAACAATTATACAGACCATGGATTCATTATAATTATTCTCCACAAGTACGATTTTCTTTAGTCCCATTGGCATTATGGTCAACTTGGACAATGAATTCTAAAACAAAAAAAGCAGATAAATACTTACCTGAATTTAGAATTAGTCCATTTATTCATATAAATTCTAATATAGGCAAACTAGTACTTAACCATAGACTTGGTTACGAATTTAGGTTTTTAGGAAAATCAGTATCAAGCAATGAAATGTCAGATGGATTTACAGATTTTACTCAATCTGCTAATAGACGAGGTAGAGTTAGGTATATGATTAGAGCTAATTACCCTTTATTTAAAGATAAAATTGAAGATAACACATGCTATATCAGTTCATTTAATGAAATATTCTTTGGAACTGGTAAAAATGTAATTAATACTCTTGATCAAAATAGAACATCTTTAAGTTTCGGTTATAGGTTGAAAAAAGAAGTAAGAGTAGAAGCTGGATATTTTTATCAATTAAAATTTGGCACTTACGACAGTGTTAATAAAATTACCAAAATTGAAGAAATAAATAATTTTCAGTTTTTTGTAATATTTGACAACTTAAATATTTTCTTTAAAAAATAGATTTCTTAATACAAATACAACACATTGTTAATAAATGATTTAATTTTTATTTTGAATTAATTACAAAATTTTAAAAACCTATTTAGGTTACAACACGTAGTTGACAAGTATGAATTGAGTAATTTATTATATGATGAAATTTGAATTGTATTACAAAGCCCTTGGAAATTTATTATATGCTGTTGCAAAAGCGGATGGGCAAGTAAATAGTAAAGAAAAATTAAAAGTTAAATCAATTGTAGCAGAACAACTTTTACAACTTGAGGATAGTTTAGATGATTATGGTTCGGATGCTGCATTTGCTACTGAGTTTCAGTTTGAAGAATGCGAACTAAACGAGTTAACTTCAAAGGAAGCATTTGAAAATTTTGAAGAATATTTTAAAACCCATAAAAATGTATTAAAACCACATTTAAAAGTATTTTTCTATAATTTGGCAAAACATGTTGCACAATCATCAGCAGGAATAAACAAATCGGAATCAAATATATTGGCTAAAATTGAAGCAATAACAAAATAAAAATTTGGTAGAAATTATTGATTTCCAATTTCTACCAAATTTTTAAATAACAAATGTGTAGGCAAACCCATTACAGTATAAAAGCTTCCATTTAATTTTTCTATACCTATCATTCCTATCCATTCTTGAATTCCATAAGCTCCTGCTTTGTCAAAAGGCTTATGCATATCAACATAATATTCAATTTCAACGTCAGTTAATTCTTTAAAAACTACTTGTGCTATATCAGTAAATGTCCTTTCAAAGTTTTTCCCTAAAATACTTACAGCAGTACATACTTCATTTGTATTACCACTTAATGACTTCAACATTTGTATAGCTTCTTCCCTATTTTGTGGTTTATTTAAAATGGTATTATTTAAAACAACTACAGTGTCTGCTGTAATAACTAATTCATTATCAACAATAATATCCTTAAAACTTTGGGCTTTTTTTGTTGCTAAAAAAGCTGGAACCTCATAAACAGACATTTCACTTGAAAAACTTTCGTCTGCATTTGTCACTCTTACTTCAAAATTAAAACCTAAACTTTGTAATAATTGTGCTCTTCTTGGTGAACCAGAAGCTAAAATAATTGAATAAGGGTAATTAGTAATTGATTTCAAAATATAATTATTATTTACAATTTTTCGATTTAAGCTCTAAAGCTTCCTCATTGCCTAAATTAACCAATGTATTTAAATCCTTACAGAGATCTGCTTTATTTTTTATTTTAATATTACATTTTACCCTTAAAAGCAATGCTATTTGATGGTCCGGTATATTTTCAATTACTTTATTGTAATCATCTATAGCATACTGACATTTACCAGTTTGTTCAAAAATTGAAGCTCTCAATAATAAAGCATCTGGATTATAATTATCAATTTGAATTGCTTTTTCACAATCAATCATTGCATTTTGTAAATGATTCAATTTTAACTCAATACCCGCCCTTACAATATATGCATCATAATAATCAACATCTAATTCAATAACAGATGTAATATCTGCTAAAGCAAGAGTATAATTTTTCAAATGTTCCTGCAATTTTGATCGTCTAAAAAATGCATCTATATACATTGGCGATTCCTTTATCACAAAATCATACTCATTTAATGCCTCTTGTAGTAAATCTAACTCTTCATTACATTTTCCTAGCATAAAATGAACATCAATATACTGTGGAAAACGAGCTATTACTTTTTGAAAATATTTTTTTGCATTTAAAATCTGACCAGAATTGTATTGTACATAAGCATACTTTTGTAAAATATCAATATCATTTGAGTCTATTAAATATGCTTTTTGAAAGAACTTAATTGATAAATTATAATCCCCAATTTTCTCAGCAATATTTGCTGTTAATTTTAATGCATTTAAAGATTTTGGTTGTAAGTAACTCGCTTTTTTATAATCATTTAAAGCTAATCTCAAACTATCAACCTTTTCAAATACCTGACCTCTCTTTATATATAATTCAAAGTTAGAACTATCTTGTTGAATTGCGCTGTTAAAACTTACAATTGCTTTTGAATAGTTTTTTGTATTAAAATATTCAATCCCATCATTATAACTTGATTGAGCAAAAACATCATTAAAAGAAGTTAGAAAAAATCCAAAAAATAAAACATAAGTAAATAATAAACAATTACTTATGTTTGCTTTTATTAGAGGACGATATGTTTCGCATTTATTCATTAAGAATAAAATTTCAAACTTTTACGATTGCTTAAAGTATTAAGTTGTAAATTAATTATAAAATATTAAAAATCAATACAATCAAAGTTTTTACTTAAAGTTATTTATTGTTTTAATTGCAAATACAAAATAACACTTTAAATACTTTATTTAACACTTTACTTTGAAAATTTAAAACTCTAACTTAATATTGAAGAATTAAATTAAATAATTTAAGAGAAAAAGTGAATTTTCAAATTCAAAAAATATTTTTGAGTTTCTATCTCATTTTTAGCCTTTGTTTTCAAACTAAAGGTCAGCATAATTTTGCAGGAACTGATGTAAATGCAACAGGAATTAATTTATTTCAAAATAATGCTTGGTCAGTACTTAATGGAGCTTCGTTTATACCTGATACCAATATCCAAATTGCAATTTCGACTAAAAATTATTATCAAATAAGTACACTAAGCCAGCATAGTATTGCTATTCAATTTTCTAAAAACAATAAAATAAAATTGGGTACTGGTATCGATTATTTTAACTCTCCTGCTATAAATTCTTCAAGATTTGTAATTGCAGGGGTACATAAAATTGGAATTTTTAAATTAGGATCAAGTATTGAAAGATTACAATACTTTGTAAATGAATACGATACTGAAGGTAAATGGGTTATGTCATTAAGTGGAAATGCTCAATTTAATAACAAAACAAGTGTTGCACTTCAAGTGAACGACTTATTCCCGAGTTCTAATTTGAAATTAAATCAATCAATATTACTTTGTTTGGGCTTAAAATACGAAGCATTTAAAAATTTAACTTTACTAAGCCAATTGAATGGATATCAAAATGAGCAAATCACATTAAACTTTGCAACAATTTGGAAGACAAATAAACATTTTAATTTAAAATTTGGTACGAACAATCAATTACAACAATACAATGCTGGATTTGATTTAATTCACAAGAAATTTTGCGTTCAATATGCATTACAATGGTTGCCAACTTTAGGTTATAATAACAATATTGGTCTACTATATCAGCTTTAAAATGAAAAAAATATTTTTTATATTCATATTGATTAGTAATAATTTATTTAGTCAAACCTTAAGTGACACTTTAAATAATAACGAAAATTATATATTCGAAAATCAAATTTTTCAAGAAAGCACAATAAGCCCAGAACAAAATTACGAAAATCAATATTTTACTGGCATAAATAAACTAAATTTAAACCAATGCGATTCTATTTCAATGGAATCAATTGGAATTTTATCATCAAAACAAATACATGATATTCTAACTTACCGAGTAGAAAGTGGAAATTTTAAATCACTTTATGAATTACAGAATATAAATTCACTGCCGATAGATAAAATAAAACTGCTATTACTTTATATACTTCCATTAAATGAATTTGATAATTCAACGTCGAATCAATTTGTAAGTGTAAGGTTTTCAATACCAGACAGTATGCCAACAAATTATCTTGGTCAAAAATATGCCTGGCAATTTAGAACACAACTTGAATTAAGTAGAAAAATACAATTGAATTGTATAATTGAAAATGATGTTGGAGAAACATATAAATTTGACCCATCAAAAAACTATTTTGGTGCTGATTTTTTAACATTAGCTGTATCAATTAAACCTAAAAAAATTGTAAAAAACATTATTATTGGTGATTATAGATTACAATTTGGGTTAGGAATGGTGATGGGTGGAGCTTTTCAAATGGGGAAAAGTGCAAATATAATTAACATCATATCAAGAGCTCAATGGGGACTTATGCCAAACAAATCAAGTATGGAAACTGGTTTTGGTAGAGGCTTGGCTTTTTTTAAACAATATAAAAACTTTGAATTAATTTATGGAATTTCAATAAATAAACAAGATGCGAGTTTGAAATCAGATACGATGAATACTACTAATAATCAAATTAATAGTCTATACTCTAGTGGTTTACATAGAACAGAAAATGAAATTTTAAATAAAGCAAACAGAAATGAAGTTTTTAACGCTTTGAATTTAAAATATAAATTTTCAAACTTTAAAATAGGTTTAAGTACTGTATTTTTTCAATGGGATAAAACTGTAACCACTAAATCTAAACTTTATCAAGTAACAGGTCAGTATTCAAGTAACAACTTATTATTAAATAGTTTATACTTAAATAAGAATATTGGAAACGGTATTTTACAATTTGAAGTTGCTTCAATGAACAACTTTAATGCTACATCATACATTGGAAATTTAATTTATCCATTATATAAGAATTTAGATGTAGCATTGGTTTTACGAAATTATAATCCAGCATACTATTCACCTTATGCAAATAGTTTTTCAGATAATTTAAAACAACAAAATGAAAATGGTTTATTATTTGGTTTCAATTACAAATTAAATTCAAAGAATTCATTAAGTGGATATATTGATAAATACCTATCTGTTGCCCCTAAATATTTAATAGATTTTTCTTCAGAAGGCAGTGATTTTTTAATTAAATACCAAAACGATTTCAAAAAAAACAATTTTATAATTTTTCAATTTAGAGGGAATTTTTTCGACAAGAAATCATCATTAACAAATGGAAATGAACTATTTACATATTCAAAAGAAAAAAGATATCAACTAGTAAGTAGATTTAAATTTACAAACACTAATAACAAACATTCATTGTCAGGAGGAATTATTCAAAATTTACAATACGTACAAACAAGTACTGCTATTTGGCAAGATGTAATTTTAAAATTCCAGTTGATGCATTTAACTATCAGAAATGTATTTTTTGATATTAACAATTATGATTTAAGAATTTATATACCAGAAAATGATGTACCATTGTTATTTAGTGTTCCAATGCTTTATGGAAAAGGTCATAGATTGGCAATAAATACAAAGTTTAAAATATCAAAAAATACAAATTTGTACATAAAAGGAATTAGAGAAGTGATTAATAATAAACCAATAACTTGGGAATTTAGAACCCAAGTAAATTGGAATATTGATTAGTATTTTTATCCTACAGAAAAAGTACGCATACTAATTGCGCCAAAACTTACTTCTTCGTAAAGTTGAGTAATAGGTTCATTAGCGTATGATAAACCTAAAGTATAAATCATTGGTGCGTAATGATCCATTGAAGGTGAAGAAAGTTTACCAGCTTTTGTATTTTCATAATTAAATAAAGCAAACCAATCTCTTTCTTCAATTTTCTTTTTGGCATATTCATCAAACTCTACAGCCCAATCAAATGGTTTGGGGTCGCCTGTTTGAAATGCTCGCATACTCATTCCTAAATTGTGAACTACATTGCCACTACCAATTATTAAAACACCCTTATCTCTAAGTGATTTTAATTCAGCTGCTAAATTAAAATGATATTCCATAGGTTTAGAATAATCTATACTTAATTGATAAACAGGGATATCAGCTTCGGGAAATAAATGATGTAAAATAGTCCAAGTTCCATGGTCAATCCCCCAATCATCGGCTTCATGAATCAAGGATGGCTGCAATGAGGCAGTTAATTTAGCAAACTCAGGTGAACCTGGTGCAGGATATTGCATATCAAATAATTCTTTTGGAAATCCTCCAAAATCATGGATTGTTTCTGGTTTAGGAACATTATTTACAAAAGTACCCTTTGTAAGCCAATGGGCTGACACAACCATGATAGCTTTTGGCTTCTGTTTATTTCGTAATGCTTTCCCCCATTTTGATAACGTTTGTGTAAATGGATTATCATACAAAGCATTCATTGGATTTCCATGCCCAACAAACAAAGCTGGCATTCTTTCACTTAATGCCAACTTATCAGTAATTTTTTCAAATGTGTTTAACTCCATAGCAAATGCTGTCATTGGAGTAGCTAATGCTAGTAATTTAACAAAATGATGTCGCTGCATACCCCTATTATTATCATAACAAATGTAAATATTTTATTTGTATATACAATAAATATATTTAGAATAAAAAAAGACTTGCTAAATCAAGTCTTTTTAGTCATATTTTTTAAATAAAATAAGCTTAAACAGGCTTTTCCATCACAGTACCACACTTTTTACAAGTACAGTTTTCAAGTTGTGTATAAAATCTGTTCATTATAATTGGTAACTGCACTACAATATCGCTTACATCCGCTTTTTCTTCATACAGTTTTTCGCCACAATTTTCGCAATACCACATAAAACCATCTTGTTCATCGGGTTTACGGTATCGTTCCATTACCAAACCAACTGTATTTGCTGGTCTGCGAGGGGAATGTGGCACTCTTGGAGGAAGTAAAAAAATATCACCTTCCTTTAAAATTATATCTTTATGAACTCCTTCATCAATGATTTTCAACACTATTTCGCCTTCAATCTGATAGAAAAACTCCTCTCCTTCATTGTAATGATAATCTTTTCGAGAATTTGGTCCACCAACAACCATTACAATAAAATCTTTATTGTTTTTATAAACCACTTGATTTCCAACAGGTGGTTTTAATAGATGTCTATTTTCATCTATCCAATTTTTGAAATTAAATGGTTGTTGAATTGACATGTTTTTTTTAGAGTTAAGGGTTTAGAGTTTAGAGTTTTAAGTAATCAGTTGTCGGCTAACAGTTATTTGAAATAAATATCAAGTAACTATTACAATGTATTTAATACTTAATACTCAGTACCATATACTCAGTACTCTCTACAAGAAATAACCAAACAAATTAGGATCATTATTAATTGAAGTAAAATTGATTTTTTTCAAATTCATTCTATCAATTAAAGCAGCATAATCAGTTGCATATTTTAGTTCTATACCAACCAAAGCTGGACCTTCATCTCTATTATTTTTTTTCACATACTCAAAACGAGTAATGTCATCATTAGGTCCTAAAACTTCGCCTAAAAACTCTTTCAATGCACCTGCTCTTTGAGGGAAACGAACTATAAAATAGTGTAATAAGCCTTCATGAATTAAAGAACGTTCCTTAATTTCTTGCATACGACCTAAATCGTTGTTGCTTCCACTTACAACACAAACTACGTTTTTACCTTTAATTTTATCTTTAATTGCATCTAATGAAGCAATTGAAAGTGCTCCTGCAGGTTCAACTACAATTGCTTGCTCGTTGTATAACTTAATTATTGTAGAACAAATTTTTCCTTCAGGTACTAAAACCATTTCATCTAAAGCATCTTTTACAATGTTAAATGGTTCATTTCCAACTTTTTTCACAGAAGCACCATCAACAAATTTATCAATATGCTCAAGCGTAACTACTTTTTTATGCTTAATTGCCTCATCCATTGATGGTGCACCAAGTGGCTCAGTACCTATTATTTTTGTTTCAGGACTTACATGTGAAAAATAACTTGTAACTCCCGAAATCAACCCCCCACCACCAACTGGCATTACAATATAATCAATTGGTTCTTTAATATCATTTAAAATCTCAACTGCAACGGTACCTTGTCCAGCTATAACTCGCTTATCATCAAAAGGATGTACAAAAACTTTAGCATTAGCTTCGCAATATTGAATAGCTTCAAAATATGAATCATCAAAAGTATCACCTACAAGTGCCACTTCAACAAACTCTTTTCCAAACATTTTTACTTGCGTAACTTTTTGTTTAGGAGTTGTATTAGGCATGTAAATTTTACCTTGAATTTTTAACTTTCTACAAGCATAAGCTACACCTTGCGCATGATTACCTGCACTTGCACAAACAACGCCTTTGGCTCTGTCAGCTTCAGAAAGTGTGCTAATTAAATTGTATGCACCACGAATTTTATACGACCTAACAATCTGTAAATCTTCTCTTTTAAGATAAATATTAGCTCCGTATTTTTCGGAAAGAATCTCATTTAATTGCGTTGGCGTATGCGTTACAATTCCTTTTAAACGCTCGCTAGCTTGTATTATTTCTTCTACACTTATCACCGTAAAATAAACTAAGTTTTTGCAAATATAATCAATATGTTACAATTGTGTGAATGATATTTGTTAGGTTATAGTTTTTATTTTACTGTAGAATCAATATCTCCTTCAGTTTTACAACTAAATTTTCTTTCACATCTTCAAAAAGTACTTGTAAACTCATATTCTCAATATTTTCATTTTCAAATATAGCTTTATTGATAATAGGTAATTGATATGATTTTATGGTAATTGGTGTTTTGTTTGCCAATTCATCCAAAATGGTAATACTCGACTTATTGCTCTGATAATGAGTAATTGTATCAGGATAAAAAAGTAGAATATCCGCAATGTTGAACCTTACTGCATAGGCTAACATTTGATATAAATCGGTTTGTGAAATTCCATTTTTCGGGTCTTTTTCGTCAGAATACACAATCTTGTATTTAGTATCTGCAATGATATTCTTATCCCCTATTTTTAAGAATAAATCGGGCTTTAGCTGATAAGTACCGTTTTCGGCTAAAGATTTTGAAACAGATTGTGCTATGGCTTTTACTTCTGCTATTTCTTTGTCGATAAAGCCAAAAATAAAATCTTCAAAAACATATTCCATTGGTAAAAGAAATGCAAAGAGTTTTAGATTATTGTTATAATTCAATGAAATACAATTATTTAAAAACAGAAAACAATAATCTCTTACTGTTTCAAAACTTTTAAACATAGGGTTAAATTGAATATTCACACAATCATTTGCTGAATAATGAACATCTGAAACCTCATCCAAAATGAATAAGATTTCTCTTAAATTCTTCTTGTTTTGATCATCTTTGGTAACGTTGACCAACAACTTACAAACCTGTTTTACAATGCGATTAAATTTATTATCAATCACAAAAGAATCATATGTACAGTTTACCTTATGCCAGCGACCTTTAGCTAAATTTTCATTGATATAAGCGTTTGTATTCAGTCTGCCTTTTATATTACTATGCTCATTATCAATTTCTTCGTATTGTTGAAATACAGCATTGGCTAAAAGCTCTTTTGTGTATTTTGAAAACAAATAGATTAATACTTCTAAAAAATCACCTTTATTGGAAGATAATGAAGTTTGATAATTGGGGAACTTTAACTTTCGGCAATAACTCAGCCACCAAAGTACATGATTATGAATACATTGAACTTGAAATTCATTAATTTCTTTACCTTTTTCGTAAAATATTTTGGGCAATAAATTGATGGTTTGTCCTTCAAAATGAATAACTCCAACATATTTGTTTGATTTTAATTCATTGGATTTATGTAGAAACTGAATAAATCGTTGGGATTCAATTTTATCAATTTCTTCTTGTTCGTTGTAATAGGAAACCTTTTCTCTTTTCGACCAAATATCATCTAAGAACTCTTCTAATTCATGGAAATTCTCCTCAAAAATTGCTTTATTTTGATATTCAAACAGATTAATTGGCTTCATATTAGCTAACTTTTAAAGGCCAATTTTCAGCATCAACAGTAAAACCTGCTTTTTGTAAAATCTCTTTCACTTCTTTCTCGTCGTTCATGAAATACTCAAGTAAAAGAGGAATTACTTTTTTATTCATGGTAGCTATCAAATCAAAATTATCACCCATAAAATAAGCATGACCAATTTGAAAATCAGGACCTTTTCTAGCTTTTATACTTGCGTTTATATTTCTTAAAATACTCGCTGAATTAATTTCCACACCATTAATTTCATACAATGGATACATGGCTTCAAACTCAAAACGTCTTCGTAAGGCTATGTCTAACAGCGAAATAGATTTATCAGCGGTATTCATTGCACCAAGTATGTATAAATTGGATGGTACTATAAAATCATCACCCGAGGGTAGTTTACAACGCAAAGGAGTTTTTCCATGCGAACGTTTATCTTCTTCGATTAAGGTAATTAACTCCCCAAAAACTCTAGAAATATTTGCTCTGTTGATTTCGTCAATGATGATTACATAGTTTTGTTTTTTGACTCTATCAAAACCTCCATTTGCCTTTCCTTTTTCAAGAAGTATATTCAAAAGAGGAGAATAATATGGTTGTAAACCTCCAACAATAAGCTCATTTGAACCATTTAAATACATTTTCCTTAATGATTCTATACTCAATGTATGTTTTGAATCACCTTCATTTTTTCTAAATTCGATGGATTTCGTTGTTATTGAATTAATAAAAAATGAAGCTTTTTTCATTGGAATTTCAATTTCATCAACTTCACCTAAACTTAAAGGCTTTATTAATTCATTGAATACTACATCAAAATCTTTTTTAATACTACCTGGCTTTTCACTTTCCAAGAGATTCTTTAAAGCTCTATCAGCTATCTGCTTAAAAATGCCATCTCTTTTTTCAAAACTCAAATTACCTTCATTTAATACATCAGGTCTTACCCCTTGAATAAAATCTTCATAGCTATAGTTTTGATGAAACGTAATAAATTCAATACGGTCACCAAGATGTGTATTAAAAATCTGTTGAGCTTCTGAATAGGTTTCAATTTTTCTATTTTCAACAATTTCGGATGCTCTCAACAAAGTTAAATGTGTTTTTCCTGTTCCTGGAGGACCGTAAAGTATGGTGTTTAATGGATGGTTTATTGGAGTTTGATTCACTTTAATTTCATTTTTATTTTCCATTCCAAATACATATTTTTCAAAATCAGTATTGTTGTTTTTTAAAAAACCTGATTTTTTAGTCTTATTTAATTCATTTTCAATTGCTTGATAAACTTTATCTAATTGAATTTGTGATAAATTTAGATTCTCTAAATCATTTAAAACAGCAATTGGATTACCCTCGAAATTCACTGTATTATCCGAAATTGCTGAAGTAGAAATAACTCTGAATTGAGTAATCGAATTTACTTTTCTTAAATTCAAACAATATCTTTGTCCAATTGTAAAATTCAATTGATTGTCAACCACACTAAAAACTACTCTTTCATCTCCTTTTTGAATGTCATATTTTGAAATGATACTTTTAAGGAATGTAAAAAAAACATCTAGTTTGTCTTTTTCAAATTTGGATAATAATACATTAAAAGAATTTTCTCTTAGTTTTAATAAAGCATTAAATTCTTCTTTTGTAGCCGTAAAATTTGTACCCTGACTTCCTACTTTTAATGATTTTAATTGTGCTATTTGGTCTATTTCAGTTTTAGAAATAGGTTTTTCGGAAAAATCATGAGTTAATTTAATTCTAACCCTAGTTCCAATTGTATTTGACTTATCTTGAATATAATATTGAATTTGATTTTCATCATCTTCGCCTTCGTAAACATCTGAAATAATTTCACCTAAACCGTAACAGCCTTGGTCTTTACCTGTTATCCAAAGTATAAACTTGTCGCCATTTTTAATCTTGTCTTTATGAGCTTTTACACTCCAAGTATCTAAAGCATTATCTTTTATAGCTTTAGCAACATCAAAAAAATTAAGATTACCTTGAAAAACCCAATAATTAGATTCTGTTTTGGCAAAATTAACTTTTAAAAATTCACTTAATTTGATTTTATCCCAATCCTTAAATTCATTAATTGAATTTATTATTTTATTTACTTCAAAGTTATTTTCAATAATATTTGTACCACGTTTAGCTTGAGATTTATTACCATCAAAAAAATTCAATACAGCTAATAAAATATGATTATCAGCAACATACAAAAACTTATCAGGAAAATATAAACACAATATTTTTAGAAGAACATTTTTAAAAATTGGAACTTCTAATTTAGATATTCCATTAAAATCATCCTTTGAAACTAATTCTATAAAATCAATTAAAGCTTCTTTAAATTTATTGAAATTTAACTCAATCTCTTCCTTAGATTTTAACTCTTTATTTTTCCCACCTTCCCAAGTATAGAACTTTTCATCTTTTACAAAAAATCCAAATTTCGTAACATTTTTACCTTCATCAATATCAAAAAACAATTGATTAGAATCCAATAATTTACAAAAACTATTACCATCTTTATTATATACAAAATCTTCAATTGTAATATTTTTAATAGATGATAAAGGAAATTTCTCTAAAAAATATTTTCTTTTATCCTCAATTTCTTCAATAAGTGCTTTATCAACTTCAAAAGTTTTACTTTTTTCTAATATATCAGTTAATTCCATTTAAACAATTAAGCTTTGTTGATATTTTATACCCAAAAAAGCCCCGAATTTCTTCGAGGCTTTAGATTTAATTCATTCTATTTCTGAAACAATTGCCGTACACTGCGGCTTCGTGTGCTTTATCGTAATAATCGGCGAGTACACTCCAATCAAAATAATCTGATGAGCTTTCTACTCTGTTTCTTTGCTGAATCCTCTCTTTTCGAGTTAGTTTCACAAAGTTTAACATTGTATTTGCTAACTCTTCGGCAGCTTCTTCAAAAGTTTTGTCTTTACGAGTAACTACATAAATTCCTTTATCTTCGTAATCAGGAATGGTATTTAACACATAATCTCCAAATCCACTCAAATCACTTGTTACTGCAGGCACTCCACTTGCAATTGATTCTAATGGCGTATAACCCCATGGTTCATAATAACTTGGAAACACTCCTAAGTGACAACCTCTAACAAACTGACCGTATTCCATACCAAAAAGTGGATTAGATGGTGATACAAAATCAGGATGATAAATTACTTTCACTTTATCATGTTGGTTATTTACCAAATTGGTAACACGTAAAAAGTTTAAAATTTCGTCGTTATCGTGAACTAAATTATGCGTTACAACTGATGGTAAATCTCCAGTTTTCCATGAGTGTAATGTTCTTCTTAAACGTAATCTCCAATAATCATCTACAAATGAGTTCAAATCAGGTAGCGATTGGTCTGGCGAAGTTGCTGCCGCATAAAACAATTTATCTCCTATTTGTTTCTGAATTGCCTCACACGCTGCTTTTACCTCATCGAGCATAGCTCTTGATTGTAAGGTTTGCGGATTTATAGAATGATATGGTTGTTTGGTTATGAAAAACATAACTACATTCATATCAATATTTTCGCAGTGCATTTTATGGTTTAATCGAGCAAGTGCTTCAATTGTTAAATCGAAACCTTTGTTGCGATATTCCATTCGTCCCGAAGTGAAAAAATACAAGGTTTTATCCAAATCAAATGAATAACTTTGGAAGAAATGCCCCATTACAAAACGGTTAATTTTATCCTTGTATTCTTTGTGCATTACTTGAAATTCGTGCATAGCCACAAATCGAGTAATATTTAAACCATTTGGTAAAATATAATCAGGATTTCTACCTAAAAGTACTAAACATTCTCTTGCTGTAACCTCTGATACTGTGGTAAATACATGTGCTCCATGTGCACAAGCTCTTTCAATACGAACTTGAGGTTCAATATTAAAATAACGAGCTTCTTTTTCCCAATCCATAAAGGCAAGGTGCTCATAAAAATGGGAATCGTTCATTGCCAAATACCTACCTAACATGGTAGCGTGGGTGGTAAATACTATTTTCAGATTAACGTTGTCTTTTCTTAAATCAGGAATTGCCAAACCTGCCATCCACTCATGAAAGTGTGCTAAAATTGGTTTACTTCCAATTTCAGGAGATGCTAAAATTTTGAAAAATTCAGCTACAACATGCCCAAAACCAATTACTTGGTCTAACAAACCATCATAACCTGTATGTGATATTTGGTGATTTTCCCAAAGAAAAAACTTAACTTCTCCTAATTTGTAATAGATAGAATAAAAATTTATTAGAACTACCTGTGGTTTACCAGTAACAAGCCAATGTCCGTAATGAACTTCAATTCCCATGCTACGCATACGTAACACAGCTTGCCCTACAGGGTTGCTGTAATCAACGGCTGGTTCAAACTCCGCTGGTTGTTTTGAATGTGTGTATGGCCCAACAAGACAATAATTTTCGCCCCACTTTTCAATCATTGCAGGTACTTTGGAACGTATAACTGTATAAATACCACCTACTTGATTACAAACCTCCCACGCAACTTCTACAAGTAACGAATCATTGTACATATTATCTTGTTTTGCAAATTCACTCATTGTACTCTATACTTTTAATAAATGATTACCAATATTACAAACTGAAAAAGTCAAAAGTATTGCTTTTACGCCAAAATTAGGATAAAGTTAAGATTTTATTGTAATTTATTTTACCAATTTAACTTTTTTACCAGGCATCATTTTTACAATTCCTGCAAATTCTAACCCTAATAACATGGAGGCAATAGTTGAAATGGAAATTTGAGTTTTCCAACTTAGTTCATCAATCTGAATATCAGTTACAGTACTTAAAAGTTGTACTACTTTTTGTTCATCATCGCTTAAAGCTGAAAAATCAATTATTTCAGAAATTGCTTTTGAATCAGAATTACTTTCAGATTTATCCCAATTAAAATCTTTAATAATCTGATTTGCGGATAGTAAAACATTTGCCTTTTGATTTACCAACAAATTATTACAACCTTCTGAATATTTACTATCAATATTTCCAGGAACGGCATACACTTCTTTGTTGTATGAAAAAGCAATTTCGGCAGTAATTAATGTACCACCTTTGTCTGCCGTTTCAACCACAATAACAGCATCGGCCAAACCAACTATTATTCTATTTCTTTGCGGAAAACGAGGTGCATCGGGCTTCACTCCCATGCCATATTCACTTACAAGAGCACCTTGCTTTTCCATTTCCTTGGCAACTGATTTATGCTGACTCGGATAAACAATATCAATTCCACAACCTAACACTCCTACCGTTGGCAAGCCCAATTTTATGCAAGCTTTATGTGCTTCAATATCAATACCGTAAGCTAAACCACTGATTACATTTACATTATAAGGAACTAGTTCAGACACAATTTTAGCTGTTACTTCTTTTCCATAATTACTAGCATTGCGAGTGCCAACTATGGCAACTGTACGCTGTGCATTTAAATCAGCATTGCCTTTTTGATACAATAAAATAGGTGCATCAGCAATTTCATTTAACCTTTTTGGGTATTCAGCTTGTGTATAAAAAAGTGTTTTTATGTTTTCTTTTTCGCACTTTTTGATGGTTTCTTCGGCAGTAATTAAAGCACTTTGCGTATTATTTAAAATATTATCAGCTAATACATTACCTATACCATTTACAGAAAGTAATCGTTTTTTATTAGCTTTAAAAACTTGCTCAGCTCCACCAAGATAACTGATAAGATGTTTTCCCATTTTATCGCCTACGCCTGGCAAATTACAAAGTGCAATTTCGTATAACATTGTGTTATTAAAAATTAGTGAGTATTAATTAATATAAAGTTCAAACATATTTAATAAATGGGAGATTTAAAAGTGAATTGAGGTAAAATTGATTTTTAAAAATAAATCATCAACTTTACAAAGTTGGTAAAAAATCATAAGCAGATTTATATTCGGTTAGAGGTTTGATTGGTAGTAATTCTTTTGGTATTAAAGAACTTGACAATTTCACTTCAATACCATGTCTCCATGCTAATTTAGCATAACCTAATGCAGGAAATGATACATATTGCCCTAATATTTCGTTGAAAGTTCTTTTTTTATGTATTTTGGAACTTGTAAGTATATCTAATATCTCCTCAACTTTATTTTTATCTTTATTATACAATGCCTTAAAAAACTCAAAATCATGCAACAATAATTGTTCATTTTTTTTGAGCTTTGGTATAGTTTTAGTCTCTAAAATATTTAAATTTCTTTCTATTCCTTGTTTGTTATTAATCATAAAATGCTGAATTGTATTACTCCAAATTGGCATTTTACCCAAAATAACATTTTCTTCCATACCCTTCATTTTACCCCAAGGTTTATAACTTAGTGATGCAAATCTTTCAATTAAGCGTTCATTATCACTTAAAATTGCACAACAAGTATTAACTAAAGCATATTCCAGAAAAATATCATTAAATTTTTCACAACGAAGCACATCTATTAGACCACAATTATAAAAGTGATTTTTTGCCAAATCAAAATTCATATCTCTTATATTTTTTACAGCAATTGATTCATGACAAAACCAAATATTTAGTAAATCAATTTGAGGAGAACTACTGGTCAAATCAGAAATTCGTTTAATAAAAACATTTTTTCCTTCTATATTTTGAATAACTAATTCATCAAGTGTAATCATTATTAAACTTTTTTAAATGAATTTCTAAATTAAAATAGTCTTTTAACAATTAAATTAAACTCAACTCACATAATACCCAAACAAATGCTTTTCTTTGATGGCTTCTGAAACATACGAAGGTACAAAACGTTCCCAATTTGGAACATGACCTTGCATCATTTTCAGTACATCGTCTGAATAAACACCAAGGTTGGTTAAATCAGCATTGGCAACATCTTCAATTTTGTCATTCACCCATAAATATTCAAATAAATCAATTTGAGTAGCAGGCAGTTTATAACTTTTACCTGTCATAATTGATTTATCCTCAGTGTTTAATGTTGGATAAATATAAAGTTTTACATTTCTACTAAATAGCTGTGCAAACGATTCTAAAATTCCTCCTTTTAGGTTGAAATAATATTTTTCATTAAACAAATCAGATAAACTTGGCACGCCAATAACGATTCCAATTTTCAGTTTTGTGTTTTGAGAAAGATAAGTAACCAATCTGTAATATTCATGGTAATTTGAAATCAACACATTTTTACCTGTACTACACAGTAAATCTGCTCTATCTAAAAAGTCTTTTTCATCAATTTCCTGAGAATCAGTACGAAGATTAGCTAAAGTTAATTCAGCAAGTTCAATAATTGGTGCTCCATGTACTGCTTTATCATTTGAAAATTGTTCAAATGATTTCTGAAACATATCTAAATTTACTTTAGTTAATGGGCGGAATCGTCCACGAGTTACTAAAATATTTTTCTTGTAAAATGCTTCTGAAGGTTGAAGTACGTTTCCATTTGGTCCAAATAAAGCTGCATTTGTTAAGCCATTTTTTACCAATTTCAACGCCATTAACCTATTATCAACATGCGTAAAATTTGGACCTGATAATTTAAAAATATCAATTTCAACCCTATCATTTCCAAGATTATCCATCAATGAAGTCATCATTTTTTCAGGATTATCATGAAAATAAAAACAGCTATATACCATATTTACGCCCAAAATACCAATTGCTTGTTGTTGCAATGCCGAATCTAAATCTAACATTCTAACATGTACAATCAACTCATTTGGTTCAGAATCAGGTTCTAACTGAAATCTCACTCCTAGCCAACCATGTCCTTGGTTTGTTTTATTGAAGTTTAAGCAAACTACAGTGTTTGCAAAAGAGAAAAATAAAGTATCGGCAGGACGAACACCTTTCAAACGTTCCAATAACAAAGAGTATTCCTTGTTAAGCATTTTATTTAACCTGCTTTCACACACATATCTGCCTGATTCTTCTTTACCATAAATGGCATCAGAAAAAGTCATATCATACGCCGACATGGTTTTTGCAATAGTACCCGAAGCTGCACCAGCTTTAAAAAATAATGCTGCAACTTCCTGACCAGCACCAATTTCTGCAAAGGTACCGTAGGTTAAAGGATTCAGGTTGATTTGTAACGCTTTAAGACGTGGTGTTTGCTCGTTAACTTCCATAGCCATTAAAATTAAAATAATATAAACCTATCGTTCAAAAATACAAAATATGAACTTAAATAAAAGTATTATTCTAAGAAATATTTAAATTTAAAAAAGAAGCTTAAAAATGTATGTCAAAATGAAAAATAAGTACTTTAAATGTGTCTTTTAAGTATAATTTTTAATCAAAAACTATATTTTTTAAATAAAAAAGCTGTAACTTGTAAACAATTTCTATGTTTAAATTGCATGTATGTTTAAAAAATCAGTTCAAAGGTTTTTAACCGCAATATTGGTAATATTATTATGTAATGCTTGCCATATTTTTGTGCCTAGATGTAAAATAAAAGCGTGTAACATTAGGATGATGCATATCCATAGAGGTGTAAACTTTAGGGGATTACCTTGGTGGAGATTAAATCAAAACCCTAAAACAGGTGAAGATTTTCCTGATATTATTAATAAAAAGAAGAATGAGTAAGTATTAAGTACTAGGTATAAAGTATTAAGACATTGTTACTTAATACCTAATACTTAAGACTTCATACCAACGACCTAATACTAAAAAGACCTAATACCTAATATGGCTGAGGAAACAGAAGATAAACACAATCATGGGAATATAATTCCTATCAACCTTGAGGACGAAATGCGTTCGGCCTATATTGACTACTCAATGTCGGTTATTGTATCAAGAGCACTTCCTGATGTACGTGATGGTTTAAAACCTGTACATAGACGTGTGCTTTATGGTATGCAAGATTTAGGTGTATCTTATAATAAAGCTTATAAAAAATCTGCGAGAATTGTAGGGGAAGTACTAGGTAAGTACCATCCACACGGCGATACATCGGTTTATGATGCAATGGTTCGTATGGCTCAACCTTGGTCTTTGAGATATCCTTTGGTGGATGGACAAGGTAACTTCGGTTCGGTTGATGGTGACTCTCCTGCTGCAATGCGTTATACTGAGGCAAGATTAAAAAGAATTGCTGACGAACTTTTAGGTGATATCAATAAAAATACGGTTGATTTTCAACCTAACTTTGATGATTCTCTTGAAGAACCAACTGTTTTACCTGCAAAAATCCCTAACTTATTAATTAACGGAACTACTGGTATTGCTGTTGGTATGGCAACTAACATGGCTCCACATAATTTAAGTGATGTGGTTGACGCTACTGTTGCCTATATTGACAATAGAGAAATTACTATTACTGAGCTTGCAACTATAGTTAAAGCACCAGATTTCCCAACGGGTGGAACTATTTATGGTATGACTGGGGTTAAATCTGGTTATGAAACAGGTAGAGGTCGTGTTGTGATTAGAGCAACTGCAAGTTTTGAAACCAGCAAAACTGGTAGAGAGCAAATCATTGTTACTGAAATACCTTATATGGTAAATAAAGCTAACATGATTGAAAAAACTGCTGCTTTAATTAACGAAAAGAAAATTGAAGGTATTGCTGAAATCAGAGATGAATCTGATAGAGATGGTATGCGTGTGGTTTATGACTTGAAACGTGATGCTGTTCCGAATGTAGTACTTAATAACTTATATAAATATACTCAATTACAGAGTTCATTTGGTATAAACAATGTTTGTTTGGTACATGGTCGTCCGCAAACGTTGAATTTGAAAGACTTAATTCATTATTTTGTAGAGCATCGTCATGAAGTGGTAATCAGAAGAACTCGTTTCGAGTTAGATGAAGCTGAAAAACGTGCACATATTTTAGAGGGTTTAATTATTGCTTCGGATAACATTGATGAAGTAATTGCAATTATCAAAGCGGCAAAAAGCCCAGAGCAAGCTCGTGAAGATTTAATTGTTCGTTTCTCACTTTCTGATTTACAATCTCGTGCAATAGTTGAAATGCGTTTAAGACAGTTAACTGGTCTGGAACAAGATAAACTACGTAACGAATATGCTGAAGTAATGGCTTTAATTGAAAGATTAAGAGAAATTTTGGCAAATGAAAGTGTTCGTATGGACATTATCAAAAAAGAACTTGTTGAAGTAAAAGAACGCTATGGCGATGCTCGTAGAACTGCAATTGTTTATGCAGCTGACGACATTAGTATGGAAGATATGATTGCTGACGAAGACATGGTAATTACCATTTCGGAAGCTGGTTATATTAAACGTTCGGCAATTACTGAATACAAGACACAAAGTAGAGGTGGTAGAGGTTCTCGTGGTGTGAAAATGAAAGAAGATGATTACACTAAACATCTTTTTGTAGCTAACACGCACAGTTACTTATTGTTATTTACTGAAAAAGGAAAAGTATTCTGGGTTAAAGTTTATGAAATTCCAGAAGGTGGAAAAACTACCAAAGGTCGTTCATTATCAAATGTAATCAACATTGAACAAGACGATACAGTACGTGCAGTTATCAATGTAAATAACTTATCTGACGCTGATTACATCAATAATAACTTCGTAGTAATGTGTACCAAAAAAGGTACAGTGAAGAAAACTTCAATTGAAGCATTCTCTCGCCCAAGAGCAAACGGTATTACTGCAATAGGTATCAATGAAGGAGACCAATTATTAAATGTGAAACTTTGTGGTCACAACGATGAAATTGTAATGGCATTGAAATCAGGTAGATCTATTAGATTTAATGAGTCAAATGTGAGAGCAATGGGTCGTACTGCATCAGGAGTAAGAGGTATTCGTTTAGCAAGTGATGAAGACGAAGTTGTAGGTTTAGCAACAATCCAAAATGAAAACCAATCATTATTAGTGGTTTCAGAAAAAGGATATGGTAAACGTACTTCGGTAGCTCAATACAGAATTACTAAACGTGGCGGTAAAGGTGTTAGAACCTTAAACGTTACAGAAAAAACAGGTTTACTTGTTGGTATTCTAGATGTTGAAGATACTGACGATTTAATGATTATCAATAAATCAGGTTTAACAATTCGATTGGCAGTAAAAACTATCAGAGAAATTGGTAGGGTTTCGCAAGGTGTTAAATTGATTAAAATTTCAGATACAGATGCAATTACTTCTATCGCAAAAATTAAAATGCTTGAAGAAGAAGCCGAAGAATTAAGCGAAGAAGAATTAGAAGCAATGAAAAGCGTACTTGCATCTGATGAAGAAGCTGAAGAATTAGAACCAATCAACGAAGACGAAGCTGAAGAAGATGATGCAGATGCCGAAGAAGGCGAAGCTGATGCGCCAGATGCTGAGTAATATTTGATTAAAATTTAATTAAATACGAACTCCCATTACTGAAAAGTGATGGGAGTTTTTTTTTGTGGGGGAAGTATTTCCTTAAGTAAGTACTTTATAAAGTGTTTTTATGTGTGTTGTAAAAAATAACATACAATTTTAGATGTCGGTTCAAAAAAAACAAAAAGATCACCACCATAAAAATTCAAATTATTAAATAAGCTTTTATTATAATCATTTTCAGGTCGAATATTTGAATTTTTCATCTTCGATCCTTTATATATTTGACAAAGAAACTTCATCTTGACTCCAGTTTTCGGACAAGAAGGAATATACAGACTTTGCATCCAATTAGGTATTCCTGAATTTACATTTAAAGAATATCTTACATCATTAATTAAGTTAAATCTAACTAATTCAAAGGATATGTATGAATCTTTATTAATTTCATTAAAGTTAGAGGATAGAGATTCTACTTCTTCCTTATTTAATATTACAGGTTTGGATTCATTTGAATAATCAAGAAATAATTCTTCAAAACCTAAGTAAATTGGACAAGTCAAATGTAACTTAAAAGGAAGCCAATTAAAGTTTACATCTTCATTATTTATAAATCCTAAATATTGAAAAGGAGCTTTACAATTATTGTCAGGTTCAAAAAAATCTTCTGGAAACTCTCCTCCAATTTGATGAAGCCCATTTAAAGATTCTTCATATTTTAAAATTCGATTTAGTTTATATCTAGGAATTGAATAATTGTATTCGTCTAGTTCTAATTGCCTTACTTTCTTAAATATAGTATTTGATTTTTGGAAATACTCAAATACTTTTACTAATCTGTTATTTTCAAATAAAAGCTCTAAACCAAATCCAAGATTAATAATTGTATCTTTATCTGTAATCTGAGTTTCGATAATTTCATCAAAATTACCATTAAAACGTAAATCAGTTCTAGCAATATAAATAGATTCTTGAGAATTCATTTTTTTAGTTTAATAAATTTATACTCATTTTCTTTTGTTACAATTTGACGAACAAATATAAATTCACTTTTGATATATGTACAACTAATTTGGATATTTCACATAAATTAATGATACAATATAATAAATACTACAAAAAGTATTTATATAAAAAAATACACAAAAATTACACTAAAAAAATCCACTACCAAACAAACCAAATCAACAAGCCCATTACACCTATCAACATCCACGCAAAATAAAGTTGCACTTTGCCACCTTGTATTTTAGCTGATGAAGTTCCGATTTTACTTACTGAAAAAACTACTGTGTTTACAAATCCATCAACAATGTATTTATCTTTCCAAGCTACTATGTGTGAAACAATTACATAAAAAACTCCTATTCCGTTTATTGCTTTATCAATTACTTTATTATCAAATTGAGCAATTGAATCTGCCACTTTTATAATTAATGAAGTTGCATAATTTTTATATAAATAATCTAAATAAAAATTATTTATTGATAAGCGTTTCATTAATCCTGGATTTGATTGATAATTTGATGCTATTTGATTGTTTGCTACATTTCTACCATATTTTAAATAGGCTGCCCCTACTCCAGCTCCTGCCACTAAAAGCGACAAACCTAAAGCTATCCAGTGATAATGATGTGTTAATTCGCTTAATTCAGTACTATTTATCAAAACATTTGGTACTGCTGAAGGTACTGAGCTAATTCCTTGATACAACCAACCTGCTTCTCCATCAAATGGATTTGGTGTGAAAATGATAAATATTGACATACAAGCCAATAACAACAATGGAATTTTCATTTTCCATTCTATATCGTGTATGTATTTAAAAGCATCTTTTGCGTTGGTATAAACTTTAGGCAATTTAAACTCTCCAAAGAAAACTACGAAAAGCTGACGTCCCATGTAAAAAGCCGTAAAAAATGCGGTAAAGAATGCAATAAATGGAATTATATATGCCCAAACATAGCCTTGGTTCGACATGGCATCAGCCCAAGCAAGTGTGCCTGCTAATATTGCATCTTTTGAAACAAACCCCGTTGAAAGTGGCAAACCCATTGCAGCCCAAGCTGTAACACAATATATTACAAATGTAAATGGTAAAGCTTTTCTTAAACCACCCATCAAGTGGACATTTTGTGGGTCAAAATGCAAATCTAATCCTTTATGTTCAAGTGTATGTTGTAAATGATGCATCGCATGAATTACCGCCCCTACACTTAAAAACAAACCTGCTTTAAAAAACGCATGCGTAAATAAATGAAAAAGCGAAGCTTTAAATGCCCCCACTCCCATTGCCATAACCATATAACCAAGTTGTGATATGGTTGAATATGCCAAAATCTTTTTAATATCATACTGACTTGTAGCCGCATACGCTCCCATTAATGCTGAAATTGCGCCTGTAATGGCAACTACTATAAGCACATGATAATCAAGTAATGGAAATACCCTAGCCAATAAATAAACGCCTGCAGCAACCATAGTTGCGGCATGAATTAATGCTGAAACTGGAGTTGGTCCTTCCATTGCATCAGGTAACCAAATTTGTAAAGGAAATTGAGCTGATTTACCAACACAAGCTGCAAAAATCCCTAATCCTAACACAGTTAGCCATATCATAGGAATTGACTTTACAACCACCAAACCTGAAACTGTATAAGTTAATACCCAATTTCCATCAATGATGTGCGAAGTAGTATACAATTGATAAAGTGCTTCTAAATCAAAAGTTCCGCACATGGTCCAGATAATCATTAATCCAGCTAAAAAGCCAATATCGCCTATTTTATTTAATAAAAATGCCTTTTTACTAGCCCTAATTGCAGTATCTTTTTGATACCAAAAACCAATTAATAAATAAGATGTTAAACCTACTAATTCCCAAAATACAAAGATAAGTAATAGATTATCAGCCATTACAATACCTAACATTGAAGTAGTAAATACATTCAAATAGGCAAAATAACGAACATATTGTTTGTCGTCGTGCATGTAATCTTGCGAAAATAAATGCACTAATGTTGAAATAAATGTTACTGAAACTAAAAGTAATGATGAAAGTTTATCCAATTTCAATCCTAAGGTAATTGACTGACTTCCTGCAAGATGTATCCAATCGAATCGCCAATGGATAACTTGATTATTAAACCAAATTTGCGAAAATAAATAAGCACAAAGTACAAAATTTAATCCCATACCAATAGTTGCTATCCAATCTGATTTTTTGATTAAATGTCCGAAAAACAACAAAATCAAAAACACCAAAATAGGCAAACAAAACACCAAACTTGCAATTGCTGCTAAGTTTGAAAATGGTAATGATTGTATTAAATGATTAAGCTCCAATGTTTTTTAAGTTTAGGGTTTAGAGTTAAGAGTTTAGAGTTCTTTATTTAAAAACTCTTAACCCTTAACTCTCTACTACTTTAGTCTTTCAACTGATTAATTTTATCTAAATCAACAGTTTTATATAATTCATATACTCTCAATACAATAGCGAGGGCAACAGCGGCTTCGGCAGCTGCAATTACAATTATAAATATTGAAAACATTTGTCCTTGAATACGAAATGGATCAAACTTACTAAATGCCAATAGGTTAACATTAGATGCATTTAGTATTAATTCAATTCCCATCAATACCATAATTACGTTTTTCTTGGTAATGATTATATACAATCCAAGACAAAATAATATAGCACCAATTAATAGAAATAACTCTAGTGTAATTTTCATAATGATTTATTTTTCAACATCTTCTGAGTTTTTGAATTTAGCCATCAATGCTGCGCCAATTAAAGCTACCATCAATAATATGGCTGCTAATTCAAAGGGTAACAAATTGGTTGTTAACAAATTGAATCCAACATGTTGAGATGTTACTGCTTGTGTATGTCCTAATCTTAGTTGTTGATTTATCCATTCTAAACTTGCAAAATCAACTTTTAAAAATCCAGAAACTATAATTACTAAAAACAAAATACTAACTACTGCTCCCAATAATTTTCTACCAAATAAAGCTGTTTCATTATTTTGAACGGATGATGTAAGCATTATTCCAAAAACTATCAAAACTAACACTCCTCCTACATAGACCATTATTTGTGTAATTGCCACAAAATCAGCACCTACATACAGGTACATCACTGCCAAACTGATAAATGTAAACATCAATCCGAAGGCTGCATACAATACGTTTTTAACAATTGCTACCGCAAATGCCGATAGTATGGTTAATATTGCAAATAGGTAAAATATTATTTCGTTCATGTTTTTTTAGTTGATAGTTGATAGTGGAGAGTTGATACTTTTTTAATAAATTATAAAGAACTCTTAACCCTTAACTACAAACCCTTCTTCAATTCTTTTTCTTTTTGAAATAGTGCCAATAATTCACGTTTTTCTTGGGCTACTTCAGGACTTAAGTTTGAATAATGATAAGTGAAATCTTTTACATTAAATTCACTAAAATCGTAGGTTTTAGTCATTGTTAAGCATTCCGTTGGACAAACCGTTGTGCAAAGTCCACAGAAACAACACTTTGACATATCAATATCAAACTTGGCTGCATACAACTTTTTCGCTGAACCATCAGATGTATAACCAATTTCTTCAGTTGCTTTTATAGCTTCAATATCAATGCAGTCTACAGGGCAAACCTTAGCACATTTATCACAAACTATACAATCATCTATTTCATTATCAAGTCTATAACGAGCATTGTCGGGCACTGGCAATACTTCAAAAGGATATTGAAGTGTAACAATTCCGGTATCTTGCGTAAAATAATTATCTTGCTCAATACCAACATTGGTTCTGCTTTTTCGAGCTTGAAATATATGTTTTAATGACAGTTTCAACCCAACAATTGTTGACGAAAAACCCTCAGATATGTCTTTAAAATAGCCCATTTTACATTACCATTAATAATCTCCAAACAGCACTAATCAACAAAACTATTATTGCCAAAGGCGTTAACACTTTCCAACAAAGGAACATTAATTGGTCAACTCGCAAACGTGGGAATGTCCAACGAATCCAAACATGAACCAATAATAAAGCAATTGATTTTGACGCCAACCAAAATGCACCCCAAATATGTGATGAAATTTCTCCTTTAACTCCTGAGGTATAATCGGCTAATTTTAAAGCACCTATGTTTATAAATGGGGGATTCCATCCACCTAAAAACAAAATAGAAGCTAACAAACCTGTAACCAACATCATCCCGTATTCAGCAAGGAAGAAAATTCCAAATCTGAAACCGGAATACTCCACATGATAACCTGCAATTAACTCTGATTCTGCTTCTGGAATATCAAAAGGTGCTCTGTTACATTCAGCTAAAGAAGCAATGAAATAAATTATAAATGCGATAAACAATACAGGAGATTGAAAAATATTCCACAACAAAATACCTCCCATTTGACTTACTTCTATACCTAAACTTGGTAAACCAAACAAATACCTGGCCTCAAAAGCAACATTGTAAATACTTTGTTGCATACAAATTTCTTGTAAATCTAGGGTTTGGCAAGTTGCAATTACTGCCAAAACTGACAAACCAATTGGTACTTCATAACTCACAATTTGCGCAACAGCTCTCATGGAGCCAAACAATGCATATTTGTTATTTGAACTCCAACCAGCCATTAACAAGCCTATAATATCCAGAGAAACAATTGATAACAAAAAATAAACAGACATTGCAACGCTACTTCCTACAAAATTTGCATTCAAAGGAATTACCGCATAACCCATAAATACTGCAATAAATACCACAATTGGGGCAGCTTTAAACAACCATTTATCCGCTTTTGCAGGTACAATATCCTCTTTATGAAGCATTTTCAATAAATCGGCAAGTGGTTGAATGGCTCCATACGGACCAACCTCCATCGGACCTAAACGGTCTTGTATAAATGCAGAAAGTTTACGTTCGGCATAAAAAACTACCAAAACGCAAGCCAGTAAAAAACTAATATATATTACAAAATTTAGTACTAACATATTCTAAATCAATCCCATAGAGGATAATATTCAAGTTGTAAGGTTTCTCCGAAGAATATTTTTGTTGATTCTTCAAATGACTTGGTAAAATCAGAAACAAAAAACTGATGATTAGGTTTTGTACTTTCGGTAAATAGCTCTTTTTCAGCCAAATAATTTTTCAAATACGCAGCCACAATCGCTGATGAATCAATTATTGTAACTGAACCATTGTAATATGATTCAATTTCTTTTTTGATTAATGGATAATGTGTACACCCAAGAATCAAAGCTTCAATATCCGATAAAACACTGGAAGACAAATATTTGAATATAATATTTTCAGAAATATTATCATCAAAAAAACCTTCTTCAATCATTGGAACCAACAAAGGTGTAGCTAATGACGACAATTCAATGCCATTATTTAACCTATCCACTTTGTGCTTATATACATTTGATTTAACCGTTTTTTTAGTACCAATCAAACCAATTTTTTTGTTACTGAAATTTGTACCCAAATAATCAACCAAAGGGTCAATTACATTAATCACTTTTGCTTTTGATCCCACATATTCTTTTGCCAAATCATAAGCCGCCGCAGATGCTGAATTACAGGCAATTAAAATCACTTTACAACCTTGTTTTAACAACATATCACAGATTTTAACTGTGTATGATTGAATGGCAGCCGTAGATTTTTCGCCATAAGGCAAATGGGCAGTATCGCCAAAATAAACAATACTTTCGTTTGGCAAAGCTTGTGTAACAGCATGAGCAACAGTGAGTCCACCAATACCGCTATCAAATATTCCTATCGGGCTATTTTTTTGCAAGACAATAATTTTAATCGGATACAATACAAAAGTAACATTTAATTCTCAAAAAACGTGAGTTTTGGGGGGATAAGTGTGAGTGTGGAATGGCGAAATGTGGATTTCTATTCCAACAAACAAATTCACTAAATATTTTTGAATAATATTTTCATCAATTTACCGAAATTTTATAAGAAAAGGATTTTACATTATTATTTAATCTCAAGATATAAACTCCTGAATTGTAATTATTTAAAATTTGAGTATATAGATTTTTTTCTAATTTCATTTCCTCCATTTTTTTTCCTTGTATATTGAATATTTCCAACACAAAATCATCTTGAGTTGATATATAAATCACATTCCCATTTTTGGAAATTTCAGGCTTTCTTTCATCAATATAATCACCTGATAAAGAAGTTAAATTACAATTTTGTAATGCTAAATAGTCGTTATAAAGTTTTGTGGTTGCTACATTTAAGTTTGGTTGCATATATCCCCATTCAAATTGCAAAAGTGAATTTGAAAATTGACTAACTTCATTTACTTGTTTTTTTATTCTATTTATATCTGCAGGAATTGCAGTAAAACTTCCATTATCAATTGGCCAACCTGTAGTTTGTTGGAAACTTTCAATTGTTGCCCAAAACTCAACTTGATTAGTGTTACATGCATTTTTAATTGCATTAAAATACAACGGAATATCTGTGTCAATATCTTTTGTTGTTGTGCCTACCCCATCTTGTGGAGCTACTATGTCAATATCTTTAGCAATTAATAGTAATTGATTATACCAAGTTTCAAGCACATCAGCAGGTTGATTTGGTCCAAAATATGGTGCAATCATTATTTTTTTATTCGCATCTTTAGCTTTAGCATAAATTGAAATGGATTGTAACCAATTTGCCAATAAGTTTCTATTGTTTACAGATTTCCACTCTAAATCGTTGATTTCTTGTGGAATATACCAACCTTTAAAATGTGGATTTGATTTAAATAATTGATAGGTTTCATCAATTACTGTTTTGTGTTTAGTTAGTAAATTAGCGTAAGTAGCATTGATACTTTTATCAGCAGTATTCCAAGTTTCATCGAAATATAAACCTATATAAATATCCATATTTTTATTATTTGCCGCAGATAAAATATTATTTAAAGTATTGTTTTGATAAGTTTTAAATGTTGCAGATGAAGGTGAATACCATGCATTATCATGATAAAATCCATATTGAATAACAAGCTTATCCATACAAACTTCCTTCATTTTTTGCATTTGTATTTCCCATTCATTTTGAGACCATTGTCCACATTTACAACCATCAGAATTCCATAATTGGATAAAAGAACCTGAAATATTTGCATTTGAAATTTGAGAAGATTGATAATTACTGTTAAAATTCAGATTGTCTATCCAAATTTTACCTGTTTGAGCATTAGAATTATTATTTTCTATTACAATTCTCCACGCATTAATTCTGTTAAAAGTAAGCTTATTATCACCAGTTCCTGCAATTCGAACAAACTGATTTACATTACAATTTATTATTTTCCAAGTATTTACATTAATAATAGTTCCTGCATTAAATGACCAAATTTCGTCATCAGAATCGAAAGGGGAACCATTCATGTTATTATCTTCATATAACATAAATTTAATGTTTCCATTTTGATTCTCCTGACCTTTAATTTGAAATTCAAAGCTTTGAGGTTGGAAAGAAAAATCTTGTGTATTTGAAGCATAACTTCTAAAAATTTCAACAAAACTACCAGGTTGAGCCGCCAAATTATAGGAACACACTAAAGAAGAATTTCCTTCTGTAAATATTACATTATCAACACTTAAATTAATATTTCCTGAAGGGAAAGCTGATGTATAAAATTGTGTTAGGGTTTTAAAATTTTCAATTTGTTTTTGAGATGCAAAAACATTTAAATGCAATAAAACAATGTAAATTAAGCTTAAGTTTTTGATTTTCATTTCAGGGAATTATTTACTCCCAATTTAATTATTTTGATTTAATAATTTTATAAAATCAAAATATAATAAACAATAAAACTTAAACTAATTGTATTTTAAAATAGAACAACTATTAATAAATCAAACAATCAAACCTCCACCCTAATCCTTAAAAACTAAAGTGGAGGTTTTAAACATAATCAATCTTTCATTAAAGTAATGTCCCCTTTTCGGATATCAATACAACTAGTAAAATCTAAGAAATAATTATAAATGCATTTTTTAATTTTGTATTTAGTATTACAAATTTCCCTTGATTATTATTCAAAAAGTATATCTAGCTCAGCTATGTAATAATTATACATTGATACTCATTTAGAAATAAAAAAAAATGGCTGCCCCTATTCGGAACAGCCATTTAGACATAATATTCATCCCCATAAATACTAAATCTTTCAAATGTTCTACCAAAAAATGCTTTTCTATTAATCCCCAAAAATAGAAAAGAAGTAGTACTACAATTGAATTTTTACTTTACATATACATTACCTTTTTACTAGCAAAAAAGTAACCTTAAATTTTATTTTTTTTAAATTTATTTTTAAGTCGAAATAAAACATAAAATGGTTGCATAAAAGGATGCCAATATTTACCATATTGACATCCTAATATAATCTACACACCAAAAAATATTTTTTATTCTTTTATTACTTTATAAACTGTATTTGCAATTTTCACTAGATAAACTCCATTTTCTAAGTTGCTTAAATCAATAGTGTTTACATTTGAAACTGACAATTCCTTATTTCCTAAAACATTGTAAACTTCAACATTATCAACATTTTGTGAAATTTGAATTATCCCACTTGTTGGGTTAGGATAAAGATTCAAATTTGTTTTTGTTGAATTTTCAATTGCTGTAAGTTCGCCCACAACTTCAATAGTTACAATGGTTGCTTTAGAAACGCCACCATTGTTATCTGTTGCAATAACTTTTATTTTGTGCTTACCAACGGTTAAATTTGCTACTTTAAAATCAAATGGAGATTTGGTATTTTCGCCTACTAAAATTTCATCAACATAAAAACTTACTTTAGCTATACTTCCATCTACATCATTTGCATTGGTGCTAATTTGAACTGTATCAATTTCTGTAAATACTTGATTTTCTATAGGATTTATAATTGTTATTGTTGGTAAAATGGTATAAATATCTCCTTGACAATCATTTTGAAACTTCCATGAACCCCATTGATTTGAACCTGGAATTTCCCCACTTCCACACCATGAAGATTTATAAACTTTATTATTGTAAGCAACTAGTTCATTTGCACAATATTGTTTATTTGCCTCCCAAATTGCTGCACCACAATTACTTGAAAATACTTTTTTACGGATATAATATGTAGTACTATCGGCATTAAATGTTGAATCATTATCATAAGCAATAGCTTTCAAAACATATTTATCAGGAGTAGTTTCATTGTAATTAAATGAAAATGGAGCTGTTTTTACTGTTGAAACTAGATTTCCATTTACAAAATATTTAACAAAAATTATTTGCCCATCTTTATCACTTGCATTTACAGTAAAACTGATATTCAATAAATTATCAAACAATTGATTTAAAGTTGGACTAGTAATTTTTACACTTGGTTTAAAATTCAACACCGAATTAATTACCACATTTATAGCTGTTGATTTATTAACTCCACCTAAATTATCATAAGCCTTAGCTACTAATTTCACATTACCATAGATGTAATTATTATTCCAAACTATTGAATATGGAAATATACTATCTGCTCCTACTAAAACATTATTAGCATAAAATTCTACTTTTTTTACAGTACCGTCATTATCAACTGCATTTGCCGAAATTGTAATCGCAGATGTATCATCAAAAACAAGATTTGAATTTGGAGAAGTAATACTTACAATTGGTACTAAATTCCAAATATCCATTAATTCAATTGCACGTTTTACATTTGGCAATGGTCCAACATTTCCACCTGTTCCTTGCGGTGTACCAGTTTGCACCAATAAATTTCTAATTTCAATTGGTGATAAAATTCTGCCAAGTTTATTTTTTGCATACGATTGTACAGCCACTACTGCTGATGCTACAATTGGCGTAGCAGCCGACGTTCCCGAAAATCCTGAAGTATAAGTTGCATTTGGTCCGCCATTGTACAAAGCTCCATAACCAGTAGCAGCTACAGAATAATCTCCCCATCCTTGTAAGTTTACTCTCGAACCGTATGTTGAAAAATCAGCTCTATTTCTACCAACTTTTGTACTTGCGCCCACAATAATTGACCCATTATCACCCCTATCTAAATATGCTTTAAAAGGAAATAAATCTAAATTTTGGGCACCATTACCAGCCGCAGCAACTACAACTATACCTGCTTCAGTTGCAGATTTGGTGATATCCCACACCGCTTGATTGTAATCCGCTGGTATATAAGCTCCTGTAGGTCCAGTTGCTTGCATTTCATATACAAAAACATCGCCTTCAGAGAGTACTTCTAAACCTTTTGAAATTCCATATACTCTTCCAAACGGAATTTCAGATATACCATAAAATTTATCTGCAGCATGTACATTGCCTGTCATACCGTAATTATTTTTCTTGGCATACATAATTCCAGCTACAGCAGTTCCATGATCATCACTTGAAAAATTTGTAGTACGAACCAATTCTATAAAATTCTCAGAAACTAAATCTTCGTGGTTATAATTAAATCCCCACTCAATATCCGCAATTTTAACTCCCTGCCCAGCAATGCCTTTACTCCAAGCATATTCTATATTTATTCCAATAATATTATCTTTTACTGAAACTGTATCTTTTTGATAATATTGATATAATGTAAAATCGGGAGTAACAGTTGGAGGTAAAATTGTTGTTACAGGTTCTAGTGCCACATATTCAACATAAGGCAATGATTCCAAGTTATTTGCCAATTCAATCACCTTTTCTTTGGGTAAAAACTCAGCACTATCAATGTATGCCAAACCTACAAAATCATATTTATTAAATTGTTTTTTGCTTCGCAATGAAGCACTATTAGTTCTTAAGGATTTTCGTTCAACAGTTGAATAATCAAATACTTGAGAAAACTTAAGTTTTTGTAATGTATTCGTAGCCAAAGTTTGAGCAAGTTTGGCGTTTACATTTTTCAATAAAGGCTTTTTGGCTTCAAAATCAACAATATAATCCTTATTGATTTTTATAATCAACCTATATTTATCAATATTTGGAATTAGTTGATTTTGACCTTTTAAATTTTGTGCTTGCAGTATATTTGAAATCAATACAAGAAACACAACAAATAATCGTGATGCGAATGTGTAATTTGTTTTCATGGTTAAAGGTGTTTGGTTTATACATCCTTACCAAACAACTTTTTAAAAAGTAACCTTAAAGTAAAAGTTTTTTTTAATTAAAAAACAAAAGCCATCACTTTAGGTAATGGCTTTAAACAATCTATATATCAATCAATTATCAATGCAAAATAGTTAATGCAATAGCATTATTATCATTTTCATACACAGCAAAGTAAACACCTGGTGCTAATAAATTACCATTTGAATCAGTTCCATCCCACTCTACTGGAGCTGATAAAGTTGTTATCAATTGGTCATATTTATTAAATATTTTAACAGTTCCATTTTCTTTAAAACTAACTTTTGTATTTCTATTAGGGCTTATAATATTTTTATTGTCTGCACAATTTTTCAGGCTAACAACAATTGTATCTTTTACTGGGCAATAACCTTTATAATTTAATTCATAAAAATATTCTCCCGCCTTATTTAATGTTAATCCATTATTATTTTTATCATTTAACACATAGTCTATACTCGGACTTTTTACACTATAATAATCTCCCTCACAAATATTTACTTCTGTTTTTGTATTGACTGAAGGTTTATCAATTACTTTAAAATTTAATGTATCAAGTAAATAGGAAGCAGCAAAATATAATATTGTTGCCCTATATTTCCCTACCGACAAAGTATCTGTATAAATAACATTTGTATTGGTATCGGCCTTTATTGGGTTATAAAGTACTAATTGATAACCTAATCCATAAATTGGGGTATAACTTAAATTTTGACCTACATTCCTGCAAACTGAAATTGTATCCTTTGGGAAATTATTCCAAGCCGCTAATTTTATTGAAGTAATCTCCGAAGAATCATTTTTTGAATAAAAATTTTTATTTTCCTTATAATTAAATTCAATTGCATAAGTTTTTTGAGTAACAGTATCTTTAATTAAAGTTACGTAACGTTCATTAGGTAAATATCCTGTATTTCCGGTATTATCATTTTTTAAAGGAATGATAGTTTTAGCATTTGGTTTATATATTCCTTGACCTACATTTATCAATGTTCCCGATGGATCCATTTTAAAATAAGCAATCAAATATGGATTTTGAGTTGGGAAATTTAAAGTTGTATTACTATTAATAACCACCTTAGAAATACTACTTGCAGGTACAAATGCCCAAATCACTTTTTGGTTTTTGTAGCGATTAAGTACGGTATAGTCTAAAGCATAAGCGCTTGAAATTTTCAAGAATACAACCAGTGATATGCAAAATATTCTAAACATAAATATGCTTTTTAGTTCTATACCTTTTAGATCGCACAAAAGTAACCTTTTCATATTAAAATTTTTTATGTAGTCCAATTTCGTATCTATTATTTGGTGTAATAGTTTTATCATTTAATTTTTGCTGAAAGGCAATATTCAATGAAAATGGCAAATGATATTGCTTATTTTCTTGAAAACCCACTCCTATTGTCAGCAAGGATAACCCATTTACATTACAGATTCCTACCAATGTTTTTTTATATACTAAGTGATTGTACAAACTCAATGGCAAATCCATGAATACTTGAGAGTTATATACATAATGCACCGATGTTTCAAGACTTGTATTTAATGTATTAATCAACTTGTATCGAACAATAAAATGAGCCATTTGATTCAATTTAAAAGTAGTTTCAATTGGCTTTAAAATAGTTGGTAAAATATGTTTACCAGATAAACCCACATTCCATTTTTTATATTCAAGCCACAAACCTGCATCCATATCAAATCCCCAATCGCTGGCTTGCTCCACATTATTTACATACGAATAATTAACAGCCCCCAAACCCAAAGCAAAAGCCAATTTAAAATCTCGCTGATTAGTAACTGAATATGAGTTTAACCATTTAATATTATTGTATTGAATAAATTCACCTTCATGAAAAGCATAAGCTTGCAAACCAGACCTAATTCTCAGAGAATCAATAGGATTAAATACAACGTCGGCATACATTGATTTTAATACTTTTTTGGCTCCGTTATAACTAGCGTATCTTAAGTCAACTGATTTTGATTCTGAAAATCCTAAATGAGCAGGATTTATTGGGGCATAATGTTGCTGATAATTCACGAAAAAGATTTCGGGTAAATTAACTTGTGCCCACGTATTTACGTACAGAAAAATAAAACCGAACAGTGTGATTAGTTTTTTCATAATTAGCTAATACAAAGTAAGTATAAATCTTTTTATAAAAAAATACTTCTTCATAGGTTACTTATATTTTAGATAATTGGTAAAGGTAAGCGAGCATGTTTGTTATGAACGAGAAAGAAATTCCCCTATTAATCAGAGCCGGAGATGCCAACAAGTCTTTTCAATACTTGTATAAAGCATATTTCTCTAAAGTTCAACGCATGATTCTTAACAGAAGCGGTTCAAAAGATGATGCAAAAGATGTTTTTCAAGATACCATTGTAGCTTTATACAGGGTTGTTTTAGAAAACAGATACCAAGATAATCTTCAAATTGGAGCATTTATCATGGGTGTTGCACAAAAATTTTGGATAAACAAACATAAGAGAGATAGTAGAATCCAATTTAAAGAAGAAATTTTGGATTATGATATTTCAGTTGAAGAATCATCAAGTATTCTAAATAAAGAAAAAGCATCAATCATTAATGCAGTTATGTCGTCAATTGGCGAAACTTGCAAAGAAATATTGATTAGAGTAATTTACAATAAAATGAGTATGAAAGAAATTGCTGAAGATATGCACTTTAGCAACGAAGATTCTGCAAAAACACAACATTACAAATGCAGAAAAAAACTCATGGATAAGTTTAAAGATAATGTTCAACTAAAAGAAATTCTCAGTGAACAATAACATAGAAATACTCGAACTGTTTGGCAAATACGAAAATAATGAGCTTTCTGCTGCCGAACGTGATGTTTTTGAGCAACAGCTTAAAAACGATGCTTCATTTAAAGAGGAATTTGAACATTATCAATTAAGTTCAAAACTAATTATTGAAGCACAGCTACTTAATTTACACGAACAAATTGGACAGTTTCATGAGCAAGAACTTGCAAAGCAATACCGCTTTAAAACCTATGCAATTATTGCTGCAATTATCTTAATTTCAGGTGTAATTGCTGGTGTGTATTATTTTTCATCTTCAAAAAATGAGAAAATTGAAAACAAACCAATTGAAAATAAAACTGAAAATACAGTTTTGAATAATTCGATTTCTACTTCAAATGATACAGTACAAAATACTGATAATAAAGAAGTAAGTATTGAAAAATCAAAAACTTCAAAAACTAAAACCAATCATACACTTGAATCAAAAGTGATTGATAATTTGTTGTTAGTTTCAACACCAACAATTCCAACCAACAATCAAACTGTTTCAACACCTACAAATACGCAAGCAACTGGAAGTCAAAATAGACAATCGTTAAATGTTAATTCAAAACCATCTGTTAATCAGCAACAAAGTGTTAAAACTAACCCATGTAACGGAATAAATCTAGATTTTGAAGCATTTAGTAAATCAACTTGTGGAACTAACAAAGATGGAAATATTGCAATTGAAGAAGTAAAAGGATTAAATACTTCAACATATAGTTTGTTTGTCAATGAAAGAAAAGCGTTGAGTAATATTTACATTACTGATTTAGATTCAGGCATTTACCAAATAAAAATAAAAGATGCGAATGGATGTGTTTCAGCCTCTAAAAATATAAAAGTAAATTATACTTTGTGCGAAATTAAGGAAGTGTTAAAACTATCTATCAATGAAAAATGGACACTAAGTGCAGGAATTGGAGATAAAATTATAATCACCGATAAAATGGATAAAGTGGTTTACCAAAACAACCAATTAAACAACGGCGAAAACTTTACATGGGCAGGTACTGATAACAACAACCAAGAATTAGTTCCTGGAATTTACTTTGTAAACATCTTCAAAAACGACAATCTAGTTCAAAAAGGTAGTATTACAATATCATATTAAAAACAACTAAAAATCTTCTCTATTAACAAAATAGAGAAGATTTGTGATTCAATTATTGCACCAATTTTGCTTAAAATTGTACAAATACTTATTTAACAAGATTCTAAATTAAGTATTTAAAAAATGTACAAACCTCTAAAAGAAAACTTAACACTCTGCAAATCAATACAAAAAAAGATTTTAAAATTATTCATAAATTCAACTAACGCAAAGCACATTATTTTAGTGTTAAGAAAAGTGTTTTTATTTCAAAATTTTATACCTTCGCAAGCGATTTTAAAACAGCTAAGCTGATGAACCACAAACAAAAGCACGGTCACCACAAACTCACTGCGGGTGGGATATTGGTCACACTAGGAATCATTTATGGAGATATTGGTACTTCTCCGCTTTATGTGCTAAAAGCAATCCTCGAACACGGACACAACACTGTAGTTAATGAAGCCCTAGTTTTAGGCGCTTTGTCGTGTATATTCTGGACGCTTACTTTACAAACTACATTGAAGTATGTAGTGCTCACGCTTCAAGCCGACAATAATGGTGAGGGTGGAATTTTCTCACTTTTCGCATTAATTCGTCGCAAAATCAAATGGTTAACTATTCCTGCCATCATTGGTGGTAGTGCCCTACTCGCCGACGGAATTATTACTCCGCCTATTTCTGTTTCCTCTGCAATTGAAGGTTTATTGATAATCAATCCAAGTATTCATGAGTATATAATTCCAATAGTTATTGCAATTATTACTTTAATATTTGCTTTCCAACGTTTTGGTACTAAAGCTGTTGGAGTTGCATTCGGACCAATTATGTTTATTTGGTTCTCTATGTTGGCAGTTTTAGGTGTTTCTCAATTAATCTATAATCCTTCGGTTATAAAAGCATTAAATCCATATTATGCTTACAACTTATTGGTTAATTACCCTCAAGGTTTCTGGTTATTAGGTGCAGTATTCCTTTGTACTACAGGTGCTGAGGCATTGTATTCTGATTTAGGGCACTGCGGTAAGGAAAATATCCGTATGAGTTGGATATTTGTAAAAGCAAGTTTAATTCTAAACTATTTCGGACAAGGTGCATGGTTATTAACTAAAGTAGGTACTGAATTACATGCAAATCCATTTTACAAAATAATGCCTGACTGGTTCTTGCTAACTGGTATTGTTATAGCTACTGCTGCGGCAATCATTGCTTCACAAGCTTTAATATCAGGTGCATTTACGCTTGTATCAGAAGCAATTAGACTTAACTTTTGGCCAAAACTTCGTTTGGTTTACCCATCTGACTCTAAAGGTCAATTATATATTCCAAGTATCAACTTTTTACTTTGGATTGGATGTATAGGCGTAGTACTTTATTTTAGGGAATCAGCAAAAATGGAAGCCGCTTACGGTTTATCTATTACCATCACCATGTTAATGACAACACTTTTAATGGGTAATTATTTATTACTCAAAAAAGTACATTGGCTTTGGTTAGTAGCTTTCAATGTAGTTTATATTTCACTAGAAATGGGCTTCTTGGTAGCCAACTTAACTAAATTTTTCGATGGTGGTTATATTACTTTAATTATTGGTTTAGCAATTATTTCTGTAATGTATGTTTGGCTAAAAGCTTCAAAAATTAAAAATCGTTTAACAGAGTTTGTTTCATTGAACGATTACATTGCTCCTCTTGAAGAGTTAAGTAACGACGAAACCATTACAAAATATGCTACTAATTTGGTGTTTATGACTTCATCTGAACGTCCTACTCAAATTGAATCTAAAATCATGTATTCAATTTTCTATAAACAACCCAAACGTGCTGATATTTATTGGTTTGTACACGTTGATATTACAGATCAACCTTACACTATGGAATATAAAGTTGACTTTTTATCAAAAGACGATATTATTAAAGTTACTTTAAGACTTGGTTTTAGGGTTGAACAAAGAATCAATTTATACTTTAGAAATATTGTTGAAGAATTGGTTAAAAATAAAGAAGTAAACATTACAAGTAGATATGCTTCATTGTCACGCCAAAATATAAATGGCGACTTTAAGTTTATTGTAATGGAAAAATACCTTTCTTACGAAAACGATTTACCAGTACTTGAACAATTAGTAATGGATGGATATTTCTTCTTGAAACACTTTACTACACCAGAAATTAAATGGTTTGGTTTAGATACAAGTTTGGTAACAGTTGAAAAGGTTCCTCTATTAATTCGTCCTATTGGCGAATGTCATTTAACTAGAACCAACCATTAATTAGATTTATTAACTTAAACTACTTTATCAGATTAATTTTGTAATGTATGTATTGTCATTCTGATGCACGAAGAATCTTATTAAATTATACAATATTATAAGATTCCTCGTGCCTCGGAATGACAGATACAACTAATAGATATATATAATTATATGCGTATTTTTAATTTGACAAAGTAGAGTTAAACTACTTTATTATATTTTGTCATTCCGATACTATTTATAATCTCATATAAATAGTATTCTTAAGTCTAATGTCTATTATCTAAAATCTAATATCTTAAATCTATTATCTAATATCTAACGATAACCATGTTAAAACCAAGAGATTCTCATAAATTAAAACTCCGCAGAGTTGAGATATCAGATTATCCTGATATCAAAGAGATTATGGATTTGGTATATTCAAATGCTGGAGGTTCATGGTCTAAAAAAGATTTTCAAGCACAATTAACCCGATTCCCTGAAGGTCAGATTTGTATTGAAGATAACGGAAAAGTAGTTGCTGTTGCATTGAGTATTATTGTTGATTATTCAAAGTTTGGGGATAATCACACTTATGCTGAAATTACAGGAAACGGTAGTTTTGACACACATACGCACAATGGAGACACACTTTACGGAACTGATATAGTTGTTCACCCAGAATACCAAGGTATGCGTTTGGGTAGAAGGTTGTATGATGTGCGTAAAGAGCTTTGCGAAAAACTAAATTTAAGAGCAATTATTGCTGGTGGACGAATTCCTGGATACAAACAACATTCAGACGAATACACACCAAAACAATACATCAATCAAGTAAAAAAACAGGAAATATACGACCCTATACTTTCCTTTCAGTTGAGTAATGATTTTCACGTTCGTAAAATTATTACTAACTATATGCCTGAAGATGAAGACTCTAAATTCTATGCAACTTTAATTGAGTGGATTAACATCTATTATCTTGAAAAAGATGAATTATTAGGTGGAACCAAAAGTTTGGCAAGAGTTGGAGTAGTTCAATGGCAAATGCGTAGAGTAAATTCTCTTGAAGATTTAATGCAACAAGTTGAGTTTTTTGTAGATACTGTTGCAGGTTATAAATCGGATTTGGTATTGTTCCCAGAGTTTTTTAATGCTCCATTGATGGCTCGTTTTAACGAAGATTCATCAGCAGATGCGGTAAGAGCCTTGGCAGAATATACGCATGATATCAAAGACCAAATGCTTGAACTTGCTGTAAGTTATAATATTAACATAATTGCAGGTTCAATGCCAGAGTACAAAAATGGAAATCTCTACAACGTAAGTTATTTATGTAGAAGAGATGGTACATTTGATATTCAATATAAACTACATGTAACACCAGATGAGCAACTTTGGTGGGGTATGAAAGGTGGTAATTCATTGAAAGTATTTGATACAGATATTGGTAAAATTGGTATTTTAATTTGTTACGATGTTGAATTCCCTGAATTAGGTAGAATTTTAGCTGAACAAGGAATGAATATTTTATTTGTACCTTACTGGACAGATACTAAAAATGCTTATCTAAGAGTTCGTCATTGTGCACAAGCAAGAGCAATTGAAAATGAGTGTTATGTAGCCATTTCGGGTAGTGTAGGTAACCTACCCAAAATTGAGAATATGGATATTCAATATTCGCAAGCTGCGGTATTCTCTCCCTCCGATTTCTCTTTTCCACATGATGCAATAATTGCTGAGGCAACACCTAATACAGAAACAACCTTAATTGCCGACTTGGATTTAGATTTGCTTAAAAAGCTGCGTAAACAAGGAAGTGTTCGAAACATGGAGCAACGAAGAACCGACCTTTACCATGTTGAATGGATTAAAAAGAAAAAGTAATAGAAAATAAAAAGGTATTTGTTTAATGGCAAATACCTTTTTAATTTCAACGATTTTCAAAGTATTTTTTTACTAAGCCAAAGTTACTTCACTGAACTCACAGATTTCAAAACTACTTACAAACATCAAAAACACAAAAGGCCATCATTTCTGACAGCCTTTTGATTATGAACTATATATTTAATAATTCTTAGCTTAAATTAGCTGTTAAATTTAGCGCTTTTGCTTTTTCAATGGCTTTGGCTAAACCTTCTGCATTTTTACCTCCAGCTGTAGCGAAGAAAGCTTGTCCACCGCCGCCACCTTGAATTTCTTTAGCTAAGTCTTTAACTATGTTTACTGCATTCAAATTATGTTTTGCAACTAACTCATCTGCAATCATTACTGCTAATTGTGGTTTACCCTCAATTACTGCACCTAAAACCAAATATAAGTTAGCCACTTTAGCTTTTAATTCATAAGCCAAAGTTTTTAACTCCTCAGCTGAATGCACCGAAACTTGGTCAATTAATAAATTTAATTCACCTTGGTTTTCAACTTTAGTTAATAATTGATTTTTTGTATGTTGCAAAGCTTGTAAACGGAATTGCTCTACTTCTTTTTGAAGTAATGATTTTTCGTTTAATAAACTTTCAAGTGCTTTTGTGATATCTTTTGGCTGTTTAAGTAATTCTTTAACAGCTGCTAAAGTATCAATTTGTTCATTTATGTATGCCTCAGCTTTAACTGAAGTATAGGCTTCAATTCGACGAACACCAGCAGCAACTGAACTCTCAGCTACAATTTTAAATAATCCAATTTGACCTGTTGCAGCTACATGCGTACCTCCACAAAGCTCAACCGAATAATTTGGATCAAATGTAATTACTCGTACAAATTCGCCGTATTTTTCGCCAAACAATGCCATTGCACCTAACTTAGTTGCCTCAGCAATAGGTACATTACGACGTTCATTTAAAGCAATATTTTCTCTAATTTTAGCATTCACTATTTTCTCAATTTGCGCAATTTCTTCGTCAGAAACTTTTGTAAAGTGAGAGAAGTCGAAACGTAAAATTTCGTCATTTACCAAAGAACCTTTTTGATTTACATGTGTACCTAACACTTGTTTCAAGGCTGCATGTAATAAGTGCGTACATGAGTGATTGTTTTCAACCAATGCTCTGCGAGATGCATCAACAACACAGTTAAAGTTTGCATTTACATCAGAAGGTAATTTATCTGCAATTAAAACAATTAAATCATTTTCCTTTTGAGTATCAACTATATAAACTTTTTCTCCATTGGCTTCTAAATAACCTTTATCTCCTACCTGACCACCACTTTCGCCATAGAAAGGAGTTCTTTCAAGTACAATTTGGTATAAAGATTTATTTTTTGATTTTACTTCACGGTATTTGCTTATTTCAGAATATGCTTGTAAATCATCATAACCTACAAACTGAACTTGGTCAATTTCTTTCACAGTAATCCAGTCACCAGTTTCAACTGCGGTAGCATTACGTGAACGTTCTTTTTGCTCAAGCATTGCAACTTCAAATCCAGCTTCGTCAATTCCTAAGCCTTTTTCTCTAGCAATTAATGCAGTTAAATCAACCGGAAAACCGAAGGTATCATATAATTCGAATACTGTTTTACCATCAATTACTTTTGATGCTTTAACTGATTCAGAAACAGCAATATCCTCTAATTTCTTTAAACCTGTTTCTAAGGTTTTAAGGAATGAAATTTCTTCTTCAAGAATTACTTTAGCTACAAAATCTTGTTGTGCAATTAATTCAGGGAATACTCCATCAAACTGTTCAGCCAATAAAGGAATTAAAGTACTAAAGAATGGTTCTTTTAAATCTAAGAAAGTATATGCGTAACGTACTGCACGACGTAAAATTCTACGAATTACATAACCAGCTTTGTTATTTGAAGGTAATTGACCGTCAGCAATTGCAAATGCAACCGCTCTGATATGGTCAGCAATAACACGCATTGCAATATCAACCTTCTCATTTTCTCCGTATTTTTTACCAGATTTTTGCTCAATATAAGCGATAGTTCCAGTGAAAACGTCTGTATCGTAATTTGATTGTTTGTTTTGAATAGCTCTTACTAAACGCTCAAAACCCATTCCTGTATCAACGTGTTTGTCAGGTAAGTTTTCAAGTGAACCGTTTGCAAGTCTGTTGTATTGAATAAATACATTGTTCCAAATTTCAATTACTTGAGGATGGTCAGCATTTACTTCTTCTCTTCCTGGTTTTAAATCAATTTCAGCTTGTGGACGTAAATCTATGTGAATTTCAGAACATGGACCACATGGACCAGTATCTCCCATTTCCCAGAAATTATCTTTTTTAGAACCATAAATAATTCTGTCTTCTGGAACCATTGTTTTCCAGATTTCAAAAGCTTCGTGGTCTAATTCTAAATTTTCAGCTGGGTCACCACCAAAAACAGAAACATATAATCTTTCTTTAGGTAATTTATAAACCTCAGTTAATAATTCCCAAGCCCACTCTAAAGCTTCTTTTTTGAAATAATCGCCAAACGACCAGTTACCCAACATCTCAAACATAGTGTGATGGTAAGTATCATGCCCAACATCCTCTAAGTCATTATGTTTTCCTGAAACCCTTAAACATTTTTGTGTATCGGCCACTCTTCTATTTGAAGGTGTAGCATTACCCAAAAAATAATCTTTAAATTGATTCATACCAGCATTGGTAAACATCAAAGTTGGGTCATTTTTAACCACAATTGGAGCCGATGGCACTATCTGATGACTCTTATTTTTGAAGAAGTCTAGAAACTGTTTGCGTATTTCTTTGGAATTCATTGAGATATACTTAAAGCTTTAATTTAAAACTATAACTTGTCTTTACGAAATTATTTATAACTTGCAGTCGAATATTAAAGCTTTACTTTAATACCCTCTTAGCTAAGAATTTCAAAAATACGGAAAAACTCGCTGAGTTACATACTATGGCACGAATAAAATATTATTACAATACCGAAACTTGCAGGTACGAACCTGTTAAAACCACTGTAATTCAACGACTTTTGGGTGGATTTACATTTATTGGTTTAAGTGTAATTTTTGGTTTGACAATGGTTTTATTATACGCTTATGTGTTTGAATCACCTGCATTACAGCTTTTAAAGAAAGAAAACGAGGAATTACACTTTCATTACAAACTTTTAAATCAAGAATTAGAAGAACAAATTTCTGTAATTGAAGCCCTACAAGAAAGAGATAATAATATTTACAGAGCCGTTTTCGAAGCACATCCTGTTAAAAATGATGTTAAAAGTTTAGCCAAAACCAAGCTTTTAGCCGACTTGAAAAAAAGTAATTTAGAACAAGAGGATTTACTTTTTAAAATGCACAGCAAATTATTAATGTTGCAAAAACAAATGTATGTGCAATCTAAATCGTATGACCAACTTACATCTTTAGCAAAAAATAAAGCTAACATGGTTAAAAGTATTCCTGCAATACAACCAGTTTCTAACAAAAAATTGCAAGCTCCTATTTCTGGTTTTGGATTTAGAATTCACCCAATTTATAAAGTGAAGAAAATGCACACAGGTTTGGATTTTTGTGCACCTAAAGGAACAAACGTTTATGCCACTGGTGACGGTGTAGTAATTACCGCTAGTAGTAGTTTTAGTGGTTATGGTAACGAAATCGAAATTAATCATGGTTATGGTTATGTTACAAAATATGCGCATTTAAGTGCATTTAAAGTAAAACGTGGACAAAAAGTAAAACGTGGTCAATTGATAGGTTTGGTTGGTTCAACAGGTACATCGGTTGCACCTCACTTACACTACGAAGTGACTAAAAATGGTACAAAAGTAAATCCTGTACATTATTTCTTCCAAGATTTAAAACCTCAAGAATACCAAAAATTACTTGAAAAAGCTTCGGAAGAGAATCAATCAATGGGAGGAAATTAGTTTAGAGTTTAAATTTCGAGTTGAGATAAAGAGTTGAGTTTTTTAGTAAAAACCCTAAACTCTAAACCCTTAACTCTTAACATATCAGAATATGGCTTACAAAGAAAAAGAAATTGTAAAAAAGTATTATTCAATTAGCGAGGTGGCGCAACATTTTAAAGTTGCTACTTCATTAATACGTTTTTGGGAGAGTGAGTTTGAAATTATTCGTCCAAAGAAAAATAGTAAAGGAAACCGTCAGTTTACCCAAGAAGATATTGACAATATAAAAGTTGTGTATCAATTGGTTAAAGAGAAAGGTTATACCCTTCAAGGAGCTAAAGAAATACTTAAAAAAGAAGCATCTGAAAACCCTGTTCAACAAACAGTTACACAAGATAATACTGAAGTAATTAAATCACTTGAATTGGTTAAATCGTTTTTAGAAGAGCTTAAAAGTAAGTGGTAGTTAGGTGAGTGGTGAAAAGTTAGAGGAAGAAATTAAAATATTATTTTTTCATAAACTAAACTTACAACCGAAAACGGATTACTGAAAACCCTAAACTCTAATCCCTAAACTTTACTTAGCAATTCCATAAAAGCGAATAGTTTGTGCAATTAAATCTTGTTTTTCAGTCTCTGTTAAAATTTTAGATTTATTGTAGTAATAAAAGTTCTTTCCGATTTTAAAATGTCCAATCATACCAATTTTCTCTAAAAAATATAAATGTTGCTGAATAGCTCCTTTTGTAAGTGCAATTTCAGTAGTAAAACTATCTAAACTCATACAAATTTCACTTTCTTCAATCATTTGCATAATCAGTGAACGTATAGGATTATCTAATTTTTTACGGGTATTCAAGGCAACTTTATCTTTATTGTTCGTAATCATTAGGCAATGTTAATTAGTCTTTGCTAACATTGAAACCCCTTTGGTAAACAATAACGATTATATAACAGATTATTGATAGTTTGGTTACAATAGTAACAATTTGGTAACATTTAAGTAACCGTTTTTTTATTTTATTATTCAAAGATGTTTATATTTTTGTATTGAATATTATAAAAATAAATATATGCAACAAGATTCAAGTTTTGAAAACGAAATTAAACTCGATAATGAATCTAAACAGTTCCATATAGGTACTCAAATAATTTTATTTATTCTTATTTTAATCTTATTTTTATTTTCTTTAGAAATGATGAGTGCATCAGCACTAAAAATTAATTTTTTTTTAAATGAAAATGTTAAATATGCCATCAACAATCCATTTATAGCTTTAGTAATAGGTTTGTTAATAACAGCAATTTTTCAAAGTAGTAGTACAACCACCACAATATCAGTTGTAATGGTTGCATCTGGTATAATTTCATTAAAGGCTGCAATTCCAATTGTAATGGGTGCCAATATAGGTACTACAATTACTGCAATAATTACAACCATCAGTCATATTAATGGCAAAAAAGAGTTTAAAAAAGCAACAAGTGCTGCTATGTTGCATCATCTATTTAACTTATTTACAGCCTGTATATTGTTCCCTGTTGAATATTATACAAGTGCATTTAGTAATTTGGCTCAATATATTGGTGAAAAAGTAAGTTATTTTATAGATGGTATAGAACCTCAAACAGGTTTAAAATTTTATAGTAAAGGTTATGCAATATTAGAGACAATAATTCCAAACGGTTTAGTTTTATTCATTTTATCTTTATTACTATTATTTATTTCAATCAAACTTTTTAACCAATTAATGAAAAATAGTTTAATCGGTGACTCTCAAAAAATTATTACACATTATATTTTTGGTGGAGCATTACGTTCGTTTTCATGGGGGCTATTTAGTACTTCATTAATACATTCGAGTGCTGTTACAACTTCATTTATTGTTCCAATAGTTGCTACAGACAAAATTTCTCTAAAAAAAGCATTTCCTTTTATAGTAGGTGCTAATATCGGGACAACCTTTACAGCAATTGTAGCAGCTTTAACTAAATCACCAGAAGCCATGAGTATAGCAATGGCTCATTTTCTTTTCAATTTATGTGGAATGCTTTTATTTTTACCAATTCCAAAGGTTAGAGATTACATTATTGAAATTGTTAAAAAAATTGGTGAAATTGCAAGAGACTATAAAGTATTGGTGATTATTTATGTTTTTCTGATATTTTTCGTAATACCCTTTATTCTTATCTATCTAAACAGAAATTAAAAAAATGAAAAAGCATTATTATTTGATAGCAATTTATTTAATTTCTTTCATTTCAAGTAATGCTCAAACAGTTAAAAGCTACTTGTTTAATAATTATAATTTAGAAAACAACTTTTATTTTTTCGGAGAATCAAATGATTTAAATAGAAATACAATTTATATAGCTGGTTTAAATCAAAAATATTATAAAATCGACAATAAGTTTGAGAATATTTGTATAACTCCTCACCTATCATACATTCAAAATCTTTCTTCTAAATGGTTTTTAAACTTAAAATCAAAAGTAAATATTTTCAATGTTAGTAATAATTTCAAATACAGACAAATAGATTTTCAAAGTACATTTTATCATGCTGGAAAGATTGGTTCAATTGATTTTGTAAAAAAAATAAGCTTTGAATTTTCAAACCACTCAAAAATAGTAAACTCATTAAAAACAGGTACTTACAATCAACTTAATTCAAATTTTGGTTTATTGCTATCAAAAAAAATAAATATAAATTCATTACCTCTAAGGTTTAATGCAAGTTGTGATATTTATATTTTCAGACCATTTGATGTAGATATTTACGAAAATTATTCATCATTATTAATTGACGGCACTTCGATTAAAGCTGATTTAACATCATTGTTATTTAATAGTTTATTTTTAAAAATTTACATTCAAAATACCAATGAATTTATTTCTAATTCATACTTAAAAAATATAAAACTACAATTAATTACACCCACTTATGGTGCAGAATTAAGCTATTTTTTCAATTATCAAGAAACAAAATCACCTTCTTTTATTTTTTAAAAAAAATATCACTTTTATCGGTTATTATATTACTATTAATAGTATTTATAACTATACTTTGAAATAATTTATTTAATTTTAGTTTTATTAGACCAAACCAATTAATGTTTAAATTAATCTTTAATAGATATTTAATAATAATTGCAATAATGTGTTTTGCTTTTCAAACAAAAGCAACTCATATTATTGGTGGTGAACTGTCTTACAAATACTTAGGGAGTAAAGTTTACGAAATTACATTAAAAATGTATAGGGACTGTTACAACGGTGATCCTCCTTTTGACAATCCGACTTATATTACTTTCTACCGAAAAAGTGATGGTGCATATATGGGGATTGTAGCAATTAATAATCCTATTGCTGTAAAATTACCTCTTCTGTCACCAGATTCATGCAAAGCTCCCCCTGGTAATGTTTGTGTTGAAGAAGCTGTAATGACAACTAGAGTAATTTTAGAATATGAAAAAGAAGGATATGTTTTAGCTTATCAACGTTGTTGTAGAAATCAAACTATTAACAATATAATTGATCCTGGGTATTCAGGAGCTACCTATTGGACAAATTTAGAAATGGATTCAACTGTAGCATTAAATAATAGTTCTCCATCTTTTAAACGATTCCCTCCTATTTTTATATGTAATAATTTTCCTTTAAAATTTGACCACTCAGCTATAGATATTGACGGAGATTCGCTTGTATATGATTTGAATGCTCCTTTTTTGGGTGGAGATACCACAAGGTTTGGAATATATCCAGTACCAGCGGCTAGTCCTCCTTATAAAAATGTTGTTTTTGAAAATGGATATAGTATAAATAATCAACTTGGTGGTAATCCTCCAATGGCTATTGACCCAGTAACAGGAGTTTTAACTGCATTTCCTAATCAAATAGGGCAATATGTAGTTGGTGTAAATGTTAAAGAATATAGAAATGGAAAATTAATTGCAATCCATTATCGTGATTTTCAATTTAATGTTGTTGATTGTTTGGATAAGCCTAAAGCAACTGTACCAGAAGTGATTTTACTTTGTAAATCTGATTTTAATGTACAGTTTATAAATAAAAGTATTGGAGCTGCATTTTATTCATGGAATTTTGGAGACCCTACAACCGACAAAGATACGTCTTCAAAATATGCTCCATCCTACACCTATCCTGGCGTAGGTTTTTATACTGCAACCTTAATTTCAAATCCGGGTCTTTACTGTGCAGATACTGCCACTACACAAGTAAAAGTATACAATACTGTAACTGGTGCTGATTTCTCAATTGCAAACTCTTGTTTAAATGATTCGGTAACATTGTTTAGTAATAGTGTATTATCAGAAGGAAATACAATCAAACACAAATGGATTTTCAATAATAATTATAACGATACTCTTGTTGGTAAATCTCTAAAATATAAATTTAATCAAACAGGTACAAACTTTGTAAAACTAGTAGCATATAACGAAAATGGTTGTACAGATACTTTGGATAGATCTGTAACTATTTTTCCAAAACCTGATTTAAATTTTTTAGGAGATTCCTTAGTTTGTGTTAGGAATCCAACACAATTGTTAGTTTTTGGTGCCGACACTTACACTTGGTCACCTACATTTCCTCTATCATGTAATACATGTAACAACCCAGTTGCAACTGTTTCTCAAACAACTAAATTTAAAGTAATTGGTTCAAATAGTTTTGGCTGTAGAGATTCAGCATTTTTCACATTAAAAGTTCGACCAACATCAATACCTGAAGTTGATATTATTGTTAATCAAGAAAGATGTGCACCTGCACAATTGAATTTTTTAGGAAAATACAAAAACTTTGATTCAACTTGTATTACTGCTAGAGACTGGCTATGGGATTTTGGTGATGGAAATATCTCAACTAAATTTAATCCTTCTCATACTTATACTAAAGAAGGAGAATATTTTGTTTCTGTAAAATTCAATAATTCAGATATAAAATTCCAAAAAGTAACTTTATTATCCCCTGATTCTTGTTTAAAAAACTTATATATTCCCAATACTTTTACTCCAAATGGTGATGGGATTAATGATATTTTATATGTAAGAGGTATTAATATACAATCAGTAAAATTTAGATTATTTAATAGATGGGGAGAAGAAATATTTACTACAGAAAATATAAACAAAGGTTGGGACGGCGTATATAAAGGTCAAAAACTTACACCTCAAGTATTTGTTTATACTGCAGAAGTCACATTTTGGGATGGAGAATCAGTTCATAAAGAAGGTAATATAACTTTAGTTGAGTAGATATATTTACATATTAATATTATTTCAATTTGCTTTATTATGTAAAGCACAAGATGCACATTTTTCTCAATTTCAAACAAATTTCTTATATAATTCTCCATCAAATACAGGAATGTTTGATTATGAACATTATAAAAATACCATAAGAGTAGCTTCTATTTTTCGTCAGCAATGGAGAAGTATTGAATCACCATATATAAGTCAAAAAACACCATATATAACATCACACTTTAGTGTTGATGGAAATATTAGTAATATGTCATGGTTAGGAAATAATATGATTGGAATTGGCATATCCACATTATATGATCAAGCAGGTGATTTAAACTTATCAACTCGACAAGTTGGTACATTTTTAGCATATCACCAATCAATAAGTTATAATGCAGATAAGTTTTTATCAATTGGTTTTAATTACACATTTGTAAATAAAAGTTTAGATTTATCAAAAGCAACTTTTGATAGTCAATGGAATGGTAAGGAATATGTTCCTACCAATGCAAATGGAGAACCGCTTTACCATAACTCAATAAATTATGGCGATTTAGGTACAGGGGTTGGTTTATCTTGGTTACCTCATTATGGAATAAATTTCAAATCACATTTTGCTTACTTACATGTAAATCAAGCAAATCAAAAATTTATAAAACAAAACATTGTTAGTAGTAAAATATATCCATTGTTCAGTTTTACACATGATATGGTAATTCCATTAAAATCAAATTGGAGCATTGTACCATTGTTAATTTTAATGAAACAAGGACCAGCCACTGAATCTATATTTAATGCATCATTTAGATACTCAGAACAAACCGACAAATACTTTCAATTGGGTATAGGTTACAGATTAGTTGGGAAATATAATAATACTATTGCTACAGATGCATTGTATCCAATGTTAAAATATAATTATAACAAATGGACATTTGGACTTAGTTATGATATAAACATAAGTAATTTAACACCAGCAACCAATAACAAAGGTGCTATTGAATTTAGTATTTTATACCATAATCGACCATTTTCAAAAGCTCCAAATAAACATAAATCAAAAATAAAGTGCCCCCCAACTCACCCTCAATTCAGAAAAAAATCACAAAATCAATAAAAAAATGTGGAAGTTACTTTTTTTAAACTTCCACATTTTTTTATTTACATCAACTTAGTACCTTTTACTTGTTTGTCATTGATAATTGCCACTAAATCATCCGCATGCGCAATTCTTACAGCCGAAACACCATCAGCAATAGCTTTAAAAGCATTATCTAATTTAGGAATCATTCCTTTGTTTATAATGCCAGCTTGTTTCAGTGTTTCATATTTTGAAGGTGTTATTTCTGAAATTACAGAATCTTTGTTTTCAAAATCCTCTAATACGCCTTTTAATTCAAAACAATAAATTAACTCAACTTCATAATGATTAGCTAAAGCAATAGCCAATGATGAAGCAACTGTATCTGCATTAGTATTGAGCATATTACCTTGTTTGTCATGGGTAAGTGGAGCTACAATTGGCGTAATACCAAAACTAATTAAATGGTGTAAAAACTCGTGGTTTACATTTTTTACATCACCAACAAAACCATAATCTACATCCTTCACTGGGCGTTTTACAGATAAAATGGCATTTCCATCCGCACCACTTAAACCCAAAGCATTACACTCTCGAGCTTGTAGTGCAGCAACAATTTGTTTGTTTATTAAACCGCCATACACCATTGTTACAACTTCAAGCGTTTCTTTGTCGGTAATTCTTCTACCATCAACCATTTTGGCTTCAATACCAAGTTTTTCACCGATATAAGTAGCTACTTTTCCTCCTCCATGTACAAGAATTTTATTGCCTTTTAAAGAAGCAAAGTCAGTTAAAAAATGAGCCAAAGCCTCAGAATTATCAATGATATTTCCACCAACTTTTATAACGTATAATTTTTCCATAGTTTATTGATTATTAATATGTTTTAATTGTCCAACGCTGTGTTGGATGATTGGGTAACCATTAATTTTTTGAGCCTTAGATGGATAAAACCAAATTCCGTTTTTAGTTTGAGCAAGACCTAAAAACGAAATTGGAAATAAAAATATTGATAGTATAATTATTTTATTGAACATACGATTTTTAATTATAATAAGGAGGCAAGATGCCTATTTCATAATCGTCACTCGGCAGAGCCGAGCGACTGCGAAAGATCCCTATAAATAATTTAAAATTCAAGTCTTTCTTATATTTCTAATTATTCTAAAAATAAACCAAATCAAATTGAAAATAATTAGTAATGTGCAAGTAATTACTAAAAATATGATTGAATTTGTAAAATATAGCCCCATCGAACCACTAGGAGGATTTCCACCTAAATCAGCTATCATAAAAAATAGAATCAGTACACCTAATATAATATTAATTAGCCAAAATATCAATTTAGGCTTTTTTAGATTAGGTAATTTGGTGTTAAATAAAAATATTAACACTAATATAATAATAAATGGAATTAAAATCGTTATATCCAAAGTAAATATAAGTTGTTAAAAAGACAGTTAACTTTTTCTTCGTTGATAACAGAAAATTGTTACTTAACCAACCCCTCAAGCATTTGTTTAATAACTGCCTGAGCTGCCCAAGTGCGGTTGTTAGCTTGTTTTAAAACCAATGATTTTGGTCCATCAAGTATTTCGTCAGATAATTCAACACCTCTACGAACTGGCAAACAATGCATAACTTGTGCATCGTTGGTGATTTTAAGTTTTTCATTTGTAAGCATCCAACTTGGATCATTACAAATTACTTTTCCATATTCAGTATAGGTTGACCAGTTTTTAACATACACAAAATCAGCATCTTTCAATGCTTCGTCTTGGTTGTTGGTAATTGTAGCATTACCTGTAAACTTTGTATCAAGCTCATATCCAACTGGGTGAGTAATTACAAAATCAACATCAGCTACATTCATCCATTCAGCACATGAGTTTGCCACTGCTTGAGGAATAGCTTTAATATGTGGAGCCCAAGTTAATACAACTTTAGGTTTACGACCGTTTGCAAATTTTGGGTTCGATGCACGTTCTTCAGTAATTGTAATAACATCAGCAAGTGATTGCAAAGGGTGTAAAGTAGCTGATTCTAAGCTAACAATAGGCACATTAGCATACTTGATAAATTTATTGAAAAAATCTTCTGAATAATCTTCCTCTTTGTCAACCAACTTAGGGAAAGCTCTCACGCCAATAATATCGCAATACTCGCCCATTACAGCCGCAGCTTCACGAATGTGCTCTACAGTAGTGCCATTCATTACTACACCATCGCCTGTTTCAAGAGCCCAACCTTCTTTGTCCATGTTCATCACAATAACACTCATACCAAGGTTAGAGGCAGCAATTTGAGTACTTAATCTTGTTCTCAAACTTGGATTCAAAAATATCAATCCAATGGTTTTATTCTGACCTAAATGTTTGTATGCGTGAGGATTACTTTTAAGTTCAAGTGCTTGCTTAACAAGTTCATCTAAATTATTGATGTCGTGAACAGAAGTGAAGTTTTTCATTTTAATATTGAAATATTGCTATATCAGAATTATGAATTGATTTTTTTGTAAGTTTTGTGTAAAGCATCAAGGAAAATATCCAAGCTTTCTTTACTTACATTCAATGCAGGAAGTACACGCAACACATTTTTATTGTAAGCATTACCTACAAATATTTTATGGTCATGTACTAATTTATTTCTTAGGTTTTCAATTGGGAAATCGAATTCAATACCAATCATTAATCCACGACCACGTACTTCAACTACTTCCTCTAAACCTTTTAAGTTATCAGTTAAATACTCGCCCATTTCATTTGCACGAGCAATTAAATTTTCATCTTTAATAACATCTAATACAGCAATTGCGGCAGCACAAGCCAAATGGTTTCCACCAAAAGTAGTACCTAACATACCATATTTAGCTTTCAGTTTTGGTGAAATAACAATTCCTGCAACAGGAAATCCATTTCCCATACCTTTAGCCATAGAGTAAATATCAGCTTTTACGCCACTGTAACTATGTGCGAAAAATTTACCACTACGTCCGTAACCACATTGAACTGAATCGGCAATAAAGTATGCACCATATGTATCACATAAACTTCTGATTTTCTGTAAAAACTCGTCAGATGCAATGTTAATTCCACCAACACCTTGAATACCTTCAATAATTACAGATGATACTTGCTCACCATTTACAGCAAAGTAATTTTCTAAAGCTTCAACATCATTAAATGGAAGAAAATCAACATTTTCAGTTTCATTTACAGGTGCAATCAACGATTTATTATCAGTTGCAGCAACAGCTAATGAAGTACGACCGTGAAAAGATTTAGAAAAAGAAACCACTTTTTTTCTTCCATTGGCAAAAGAAGCCAATTTTAAAGCATTTTCATTTGCTTCAGCTCCTGAACTACATAAAAAAAGTTGGTAATCATTTAATCCAGAAAGAGCACCAAGCTTGTCGGCAAGTTCTTGTTGCAAACCAATTTTTACTGAATTAGAATAAAAACCAATATTGTTTAACTGATTAGATATTTTGTTAACGTAATGAGGATGAGTGTGTCCGATTGAAATTACTGCATGTCCGCCATATAAATCAAGGTATTTTACACCATCTTTGTCCCACAACCATTCAGCTTTAGCCTTCACAGGCTCAATATCATAAATCGGATAAACGTCAAATATATTCATAGTTTTAGAGCTTAATTGAAATACAAATGTATTGTTTTTTGATAAATTACAGATTGAAAAATTGAAATATTGTTTAATACAGTAGAAATTTACATCCAAATTTTATTCCGATGCTATTTAATATTGTTTTATATTTTTCAATTTCAAGAGGTTTATTGGGGTCAGTATTACTTGTAGATGAAAGTTTATCTACAAAAATAGTTTCTTTTTCTTGAGTTGAGTATGAGTAAAGTACATCGTTACCATTAAATGTTGCTTCATCAACTGTTGCATTTTTAAATGACTGATTTAAATTATTATATCCAACCTCTACAAATAACAAATGTTTTTTATCTATTTTTTTCATGATACCAAAATCAATTGTATAACCTGTAGTATAACCACCATATTCACTTGTAATTTGTTTAAACTTACCGATATAACCACCCGAATTTTGAAAAACGTGAGCAGTTTCATTTATATTTTTTTGTGAAAAACCAAGCAAAAGTCCAGCCCTAACATAAGGAAACCAATACTCTCCTTTTGATTGATATGTTACTGAAGGTCCAGTTAAAAAAGAATTAACTGAATAACTACTACTAACTGATAAATTTAATGAAGAGTCACTATATCTGTACGAAATACTATTTTTACCTCCAATCAAAGCTTGAAAATTCCATTCAATACCAATATTTTCAGAAATATATTTACCATAATTTGCTTTAATTTCATAACCTTTTCCATACTGAAAATCAGATTGTCCAACATAATTATTAGGTGCAGTACCAGCCAAATATTCAATAGTATTACTTCCAAATGGGAAAGAATTAACACCAAATTTTAATGTAAAAAATTTAATTCCATAAAACTCAACATAATGTTCATCAATTGTATCATGATGAACTGTTTTTAATGAATCTTCATGATATTTTATTGGAGCTCTTTTTATTTGTGCAACACTAAATGAGGACACAATGAGGATTAAAAGAATTGATGAAACAAACTTTTTCATAACACAAAATTTAAGTTTCAAAGGTAAAAATATTAAAACATAGTTATATCATATTGATTTTAATAATTACATATTTTTTTGATTTTTTTAGTAATATTTTGCTATTGAGTTGGATTTTTTCATAATTTGTAAAACCTAAATCATATAATCATGAAAAAGTTATTTGCTATTCTATTACTTGCTTTGCCATTTATGGTATTTGCACAAGGTCAACACACCAAAAAAGCTGCTCCTAAAGGAAAAGTAGCTAAAACTTTCCCAATAGACTCTTTAACAGGAAAAATCACTTACTATGATTCAGCAAGTTTGGCTGGAAGAACCAAAGACCAATTGCACTCAAGAATGAAAAACTTAACAGCTGACACCAAAAATATTATAAAAGATGATGTAGCTAAAGGTATATTCCAATATAAAGGAAGTGTAAGTGTAGCTTACCCAAGTCCGATGATTGGTATAACTCACAAGGGAACAGTAAATTATGTGGTTACATTTACGTATAAAGAAGGTTTTTACGAATACAAAATCACTGAATTCATTCATAAAGGTGCTGAAGCTGATGGTGGTCCGCTTGAAGGTAAAAATGCAGCTTGCGACAAATATATTTTAACTGGTGCTGGTTGGGCAGCAATTAAAACCCAAACTATGGCTGCAATGGACGCTTTAGTTCCTGCAATTGCAACAACAATGAAAACTCCTTAAAAAATGAACAATAATTACAAAAGAAAACTCAAAATTGCATCTATTGGTGTTGGACTAATCTTCTTCTGGAGAGGTGTTTGGCATTCATTGGACATCTTTTTTGATGAATACCTTTATCCTGATAATCACATGATAGGAAATTTGATATGTATTACTCTAGGATTATGTGTAGTTTTCTTTACTGATTATGATAATTTCTAAAAAAAGCCTAAACTAAATGTTGTTAGTTTAGGCTTTTTTATTTTCGTATTCAATATAAAAATTATATAAAAACAATTCGAATTATGAAGAATATTTTAAGAATATTAAGTTCAGTAATTACCGTATTTATACTAACAAGTTCAAATTTGGTTAATGATAATCCATTTATAAAAAATGAATACAAGGTTATCTCCTATACAAACAATGATGGTACTGGCTCTAAAACTGATGTAAGTAAAGAAGATTATCGATTATATTGGGAACAAAAAGTTTTATATTTCTTTATGGATGAAAACGATTGTTCAATAGAATATCAATTAGAACCTAACAATACAATAAGTGTATTTGCTGGACATACTTGCACTAAAAACACTCCATATACTCCATTAGATAAAATCATTCGTAAGGGCGTATTAGAATTACGTAATTACTCAGTTGCAAAAGATACAATAACTCTTGTTTCAACTGAAATTACAATGAAAATTGTGTTTTTACCAAAAAGTGTTAAAAAGTAAATTACTTTAAAGTAATTTCAAAAATATCTAAAAGCAAAAAAGCCTTGTGTTGTAAAACACAAGGCTTTTTGAATCTTGATGAGATATATGGATAAACTAAACTAGTTTAACATTTACTGCATTAAGTCCTTTTCTACCTTCACGTAGTTCGAACGTAACTTCGTCATTTTCTCTGATTTCATCAACCAAACCTGAAACGTGAACGAAATATTCGTTTCCTGATTTTTCATCTTTAATAAATCCAAAACCTTTTGAATCATTAAAGAACTTTACTGTACCGTTGTTCATTATAATAATTTTGTAATAATTTATACAAATATGGTGATTTATTTGAGATATGCAACACTTAAGTAAATATATATTTTTAATTATTTTAAAAAAAATTGAAAAACTCAATTATCACTTTTCTAATTCCCTTTAAAAATAAATTTAAAGTAATTTAATGTTCCTAAAAATTATATCTAAATCAATTCCAGTCTCATAATTTTTAGCATACAAAAGTTCTAACCTTTTCACTGTATTTACATCATTAAGGTCTATTTTTAAACCACTTGTGGGTGAAACAACTCCTGCTTTGATATACTTTTTATTATTACCAAATTGTTCTTTAGTTGTTAAACCAACCCAAGTTTTTATATTAAATAAAACTGAAAATATATTTTTAATAAAACTCAAAGGTTTATTTACTATAAATAGCATTAATGGAATCATTAATAAAAACAATAATGACATAATCACATCCAAAAGTCTTTTACTCCTTAAACTATTTCTTTCAAAAAGATGCAATTGAATATCGATTGTGTATAAATCACCTTGACTATCTTTTGAATTACTTCCAATTACAAAATTGGTATTATCAGGTACAATTTTAAAATCAATTTTATTACTATCAAATTGAGTCATTAACTCTATAATTTGATGCGCTGCAATATCTTTAGAACAAAAAATAAGTTCATTTGCATTATATATTTGAACAATTTCGGATAATCTATCAATTACCCCCAAAAACAATGGATTTGTTTTGTTAACATCATTTATAGCAACAAATCCTATAATATTTAATTTCTGATTTGATTGTTTTATCAAATTGATAACTCTATTTGATTCTTCAAAATCCCCAACTAGAACAACTTTTTTGTCAATATTTTCTCCAAGTTTAACATTTCCATATTTAATAAAATGGAATACCCATCTTGAAATTATAAACAAACTTGCAGTGTAAAATCCACCCAAAAGAATCAAAGCTTTGGAATAGCGATATACATCTACAAAATTAGTTATCGATGAAATGATTATTGTTCCTACTATAACTCCTCTTATAGTCTTTAATACTTTAAAAGGTTTATCATACCCCCCACTAAAGTATATTGATGTTATCCAAATAAAAATATAAACAGGAACAACAACAGTCATAAAATCATTAGGAATAAACCCTAGTGTATGTTTATGATTTATCTCCCAATAACTTTTTATTTCTCCAATTCCATAATATAAAAAAAGTACATCAAGTACTGGTTGCCAAGCTCTTGAAACAAATCTTGAAATTACATCAATAGATGCTCGAATATAAATTGCAAAATTGATTAAAAATGAAAATAAACCTGCATTGGATGAATTAAAGTGATTTCGAGCAAAAATGATCATTGCTCTATAAAAAACAAACACATAGTTAATACTTGTTCGTTTTGTACTTTCACCTTTGTAATGAATAATTCTTGTTTCTGGGAAGTAATAGTTTTTGTAGCCTCCTTTTATAATTCTGTACGACAAGTCAATATCTTCGCCATACATAAAATATTCTTCATCTAATAAACCAACTTTATCTAATGCAGTTTTACGCATAAGCATATATGCACCTGATAAAATTTCTACTTCATGTATTTGATTATTATCTAGATATCCTAAATGATAGCCACCAAAAAGTTTTGTTTTGGGAAATAATGCAGCTAAGCCAAATACTTTACTGAAAGCCACCCAAGGTGTTGGCAATCCTCTTTTTGATTCAGGCAAAAATACACCTTTACCATCTAACATTTTAACCCCTAACCCACCAGCCTGTGGATGAGCATCCATAAAATCACAACATTTTTTGAATGTTTGTTCCTCTACAACAGTATCAGGGTTTAATAAAAGTACATATTCGCCTTTTGACATGCGAATACCAATATTATTTGCTTTTGAAAATCCAGCGTTGATTTTATGATCAACTAAAATTACTTCTGGGAATTTCTCTTTTACCATCTCCACTGATTTATCAGCAGAGTTATTATCAACTACAATAATTTCTGTATCAACAAATTGTGCAGCTTTTCGGACAGAAAGTAACGCCTGTTCCAAAAAATGGCACACATTGTAATTAACTATTATAACTGATAACTTTTTCAAAAAGAAGGATATTTGGTCTAAAACTCGTAAGCAGTACGTGAAAGAATACTTCTTCCAAGTGTAATTTCGTCGGCATATTCTAATTCCCCACCAAAAGGTACTCCACGAGCTATACTGGTCATTTTTAACGAGTAAGCTTGTAGTTTTTTGGTTAAATAAAAACTAGTTGTGTCGCCTTCCATCGTAGGTGATAACGCAAGAATTACTTCTTTTATTTCACCTTCAGCTACTCTTTTTAGTAAAGATTCGATGTTTAACTCAGCAGGTCCAATTCCTTCCACTGGCGATATACAGCCACCCAATACATGGTATAAACCAAAATATTGTCCTGTATTTTCAATTGCCATTACATCTTTGGTATCTTCAACAATACAAACTACAGATACATCTCTTTTCAAAGAATTGCAAACCCCACAAATATCATCATCTGAAATATTATGGCATTTTTTGCAAAACTTAACTTCTGTTCTGAGTTTAAGTAATGAATCGGCTAATGAAATAGTACGCTGTGTATCAGATTTCAATAAATGTAAAGCCACTCTTAAAGCTGACTTTTTGCCAATACCGGGGAGTTTGGCAATTTCATTTACTGCTTCTTCAACTAATTTGGAAGGAAACTGCATTTTATTTTAATAATAAGTACTGCGTTGGTATGTTGCTTCAGCGTTTAGATAATTAAAATATCCTTATTTTAGTTCGAAATTTCAGCACCAATTCCTCTATCTGTAATAGCGGTACACATAGATGCTAATGTTTCATAATCACCAACTTTAACTACACATTTACCTTTGTAATGTATAATCATAGTACATTGTTCAGCTTGTTCGGCTGTGTGTTTGCAAACTTTAATTAATGTTTCAATTACAAAATCAAAGGAGTTTACTTCATCATTCAAAACCACTAATTTATAGGTGGTTGTATCAATTGCTTCAATTACTGCTTCTTCTTCTAATTGATATGACATATTTGATTTTTTTAAGCCGTTTTACAAATATATATAAAAATCATGTTTTTCAGTACTAAAAATGATGCATTTATCTCTGCAAAGTATAACTTTGGGTTCTTAATGATATTAAAATTAACTCAAAATGACACCAACTTTAATTTTCTCTGTAATTGTAATATACTTTATTGCTCTGATTACCATATCCTTTATCACTTCAAAAGGTGCAGATAGTGATGCTTTTTTTACAGGAAATAAGCAATCGCCTTGGTATTTGGTTGCTTTTGGTATGATTGGAACATCATTAAGTGGAGTTACTTTTATTTCAGTTCCAGGAGATGTAGGAAAAGCAGGTGTTGGTTTTGCCTATTTTCAGGTTGTTTTAGGGTATTTGGTTGGATATGCAATTATTGCAACTGTTTTAATGCCATTGTATTACAGATTAAATTTGGTATCAATATACACTTATTTACAAGATAGATTAGGCTATTGGAGTTATAAAACTGGTGCATTTATTTTCTTAATTTCAAGAACAATTGGTTCATCTTTGAGATTATATTTGGCTGCAAATGTGTTACAAATATTTCTATTTCAAGGATTTGGAGTACCATTTTGGGCAACAGTTACAATTACAATTTTATTAATTTGGGTTTACACATTTAAAGGAGGAATCAAAACTATAGTCTGGACAGATTCATTTCAAACTATCTTTTTAATAAGTTCTGTAATAATTTGTGTAATTACTATTTCAAATACTTTACATCTTGATTTACAGTCATTTTTTGAAATGTTTAGAAGTGATTCAATGACACAAATTTTCCATTTTGAAGATGCTAACTCTAAACTATTTTTCCCAAAACAATTTATTGGAGGTGCATTTTTGGCCATTGCCATGACTGGTTTAGACCAAGATTTAATGCAGAAAAATTTAACTTGCAAAAACATTGGCGAAGCACAAAAAAACATGCTTTGGTTTACAGTAATTATGACTATAGTTACATTTTTATTTTTAACACTCGGTGTATTATTATACAAATTTGCAGCATTTAAAAATATTGCAATCCCCTCATCATCAGATGATTTATTTCCTTTATTGGCTTTAAATGAATTTGGGAAATTTGCAGGAATTTTCTTTTTATTGGGAATTATAGCTTCAAGTTATGCAAGTGCAGATTCGGCTTTGGCAGCATTGACGACTTCGTTTTGTATAGATTTTTTACATTTCGACAAAAAAGATGAAGCACAAAAACAACGTCAGAAATTATTTGTTCACATTGGTTTTTCAGTAATATTTTTAATTGTAATTTTAATATTTAAAGAACTCAACGAAACATCATTAATCTACGCAGTTTTAGGTATAGCTGCATTAACTTATGGACCATTACTAGGATTGTATTCGTTTAGTTTGTTTACAAATTACAAAGTGAACGATAAATTAGTACCATATATTTGTGTGATAAGTCCTGCAATTTGCTATACCTTAAATACTTATTCAAAAGAGATATTTAATGGCTATCAGTTTGGATATGAATTGCTTTTGGTAAATGGGATAATTACATTTATTGGTTTATGGTTGGTGAGGAAAAAGTTGAAAGATTTAAATTAATTATTCAAGAGTTCATTTTAAAAAAAGTATTGATAAACTTGATTAACAAGTAACATTAAAATATAAAAATTCAATCATTACTGCAATAACTTAAACCAATAGCTTTGCATAAATTATTGATTTTAAGCGCACCTTCTTCACTAAACCCTTTTAAATATCTTCTCCAAATTACATTTGTTCCATTTTCTTCATACTGATTATCATAATATTTTAAATAAGCAGCAGGAATTGGTACACTACTGTTTAAATATCTACAACCTTGACAAATTATAATTCTGAACTTTTCTTCATCTTTTAGCTTAAATTGAAGTACAAATCGTGGTTCAAAGCAATCAGCATAATTATTACCATAAGTGTTTGTATCTGAAAAAATTGTTACAATCTGCTTAAATAAAGAACTATCAACATTTTTAAATGAATTTGCATATCCAAAATTCAACTTATAATCATTTACATTTTGACTTGTTTGATTATGGGTTTTTCTTTTTGTTCTTTGATCATAATTTATATTACAAGCTGTAATTTCGTCAAATCGTAAAGTATCTAATGGATTCAATCCTATTTTAACTTCATTGATTATAGGCAAAGAATTTTGAGAAAATGCTTTAAAAGCAAAAAAGTAACTTAGTAATAACAGAGTATAAATTTTCATTTTGTAAGTTAAATTTAACGCCCCAATATTTGCATATTGAGGCGTTTATTGAATAAAAATTATTATGCTAAACTTTTCTCCAAAGTTTCAATTCTAGCTTTGGCATCAGCAAGTTTTTGACGTTCGGCTGCTATTACATTTTCTTTAGCATTTGCTACAAATTTTTCATTTGAAAGCTTTTTCTCTACTGAAATTAAAAATCCTTTGGTGTATTCAAGTTCTTTTACCAATTTTTCTCTTTCAGCATCAGCATCAATTAAACCTGACAATGGAACAAAAAACTCATCACTTTTTACTACATACGCAACAGAACCTTCTGTTTTCTCTGTAACAAATGTAATGGTTTCAATATTTGCCAATTTAATGATAATAGCCTCAAATTGAGTATATAAAGCTTGGTTGTTAGTTTTAATATTTAAAACTAAACTTTGTTTTGGTGGAATTTGCTTACTATTTCTAATATTTCTAACGCCACTTATTACTTCAAATATTTGCTCTGCATTTTTAATTAAGTTTGTATCAATTGTTGATGGTTTTGGCCATTCAGCAACTACAATACAATCTTTTTCAGTTCTTTCAGCTAATTCATGCCAAATTTCTTCGGTAATAAATGGCATAAATGGATGCGCTAATTTTACTATTTTCTCAAAGAAATGGATTGTTGCTTTATATGTTGCAGCATCAATTGGTAGTTCGTAACCTGGTTTAATCATTTCCAAATAAAACGAACAGAAATCATCCCAAACCAATTTATACAATGTCATTAATGCATCCGACATACGGAATTGTGCAAAATGATCTTCTAACTCAACCAAAGCTTGGTTGTATTTAGCTTCAAACCATTCAATGGCAATTTGGTTTGGATTTGCTAAATTTCCATCAATTGCCCAACCTTTTACCAAACGGAATGCGTTCCAAATTTTGTTGTTAAAGTTTCTACCTTGCTCACACAATTTATCATCGTACAATAAATCATTTCCAGCTGGCGAACTCAATAACATACCTACACGCACACCATCAGCACCGTATTTCTCAATCAATTGTAATGGATCTGGAGAGTTACCAAGAGATTTAGACATTTTACGTCCTAACTTATCTCTCACAATACCAGTCAAATACACATGTTTAAATGGCAACTCTCCCCTATATTCGTAACCTGCAATAATCATACGTGCAACCCAGAAAAACAAAATTTCAGGTGCAGTAACCAATGCATTTGTTGGGTAATAATAGTTTATGTCAGCATTATTTGGGTCTTTAAAACCATCAAATACCGAAATTGGCCACAACCACGACGAGAACCATGTATCTAACACATCTTCGTCTTGACGTAAATCAGCCATTGTATAACTTGCATTTTTAGCTTGGGCTAATGCAAGTGCTTTTTCTTTGGTTTCAGCTACTACAAACTCGCCATTTGGTAAATAGAATGCAGGAATTTGTTGTCCCCACCACAACTGACGAGAAATACACCAATCTCTTACATTTTCCATCCAAGATTTATACATATTCTTGAATTTTGGAGGATGTAATTGAATGGTATCATTCATTACATTTTCTAATGCAGGTTTGCTAATGTCTTCCATTTTCAGGAACCATTGCATAGAAATACGAGGCTCAATTACAGCATCGGTACGTTCAGAAAAACCAACATTATTTTTAATATCTTCTACTTTTTCAAGTAAACCTAATGCTTCAAGTTCTTTAGCAATTTTTTTACGAACAATAAATCTATCCTCTCCAACAAAATATTGTGCAGCTTCACTTAATGTTCCATTCGGATTTAAAATATCAATTACAGGTAAGTTATGTTTAATACCTAATTGATAGTCATTTAAATCGTGTGCAGGAGTAACTTTTAAACAACCTGTACCAAATTCTATATCCACATACTCATCCGCAATAATTGGTATTGGGCGATTAACAAAAGGTACAATTGCTTTTTTACCAATCAAATGTTGGTATCTTTCATCATTTGGATTTACACAAATTGCAGTATCGCCAAGTATAGTTTCCGGACGAGTAGTTGCAATAATTAATTGTTTTTCAGAACCTTCAATATTATATTTCACATAATATAATTTTGAATTTACTTCTTTAAAAATTACTTCTTCGTCAGATAATGCAGTTTGGCTTGCTGGATCCCAGTTTACCATTCTGATACCTCTGTAAATATTTCCTTTATTGTATAAATCAACAAAAACACCAATAACAGCCTCTGAAAGTGGTTCTTCCATAGTAAAACGGGTTCTATCCCAATCACAAGAAGCACCTAATTTTTTTAATTGTTCAAGAATAATACCACCGTATTTTTCTTTCCATTCCCAAGCATGTGCTAAAAATTCTTCACGAGTTAAGTCGCTTTTGTTAATGCCTTTTTCTTTTAACATAGCCACCACTTTTGCTTCAGTAGCAATAGATGCGTGGTCAGTACCAGGAACCCAACAAGCTTCTTTACCTTCCATACGAGCCTTACGAATCAATACATCTTGGATAGTATTGTTAAGCATGTGCCCCATGTGCAACACACCAGTTACGTTTGGAGGAGGAATAACAATTGAATATGGCTCTTTGTCAGGATTTGGTTTAGATGCAAAGAATTTTTGCTCTAACCAATAGCTGTACCATTTTCTTTCTATCTCTAAAGGCTCGTAAGTTTTTGATATTGACATACTTGTAGGTAATTAATAATTAGTTATTAAGAATAAATAGCTTGTATTTATTCTTTAAAATTAATATAAATGAACTACAAATATAATTAAATAAAAATGCCTTTAAAAGTCAGTGAAGGTTATTTTGAGTAAGGGTTGAATTAATTAGCAACTCCACATTTAGGTAATAACTCTTTACTTATAGATTTAAAGCTTGAAATTGCATGATATTTTAACTTTAACCTATTTTCAAGTGAATCATATTGACTTGTAAATGGTTTACATTTTCCATTTATAAAATGGTTTGACCAATGTATAGATTGCGGATTATACTTGATTTTATTTTTCTTATGAAATAGAACTACATTTTCTTCTTCAGTTGTTTTTCTTAAAATGGCGAAAATATAATTTATATTTTTGACATTATTTACTTCAATCATTGAATTTGAATACTGATAATCATGCATATACATTTTAATATATTTAAACATTGAATAAAATGCAGCATTTTTGATTGTATCTTGAGTTGTTGCTAAAGTAAAAATTCTTATAAAATTTTCATCTTTATTTATTGAATCTAATCCAAATATATCATCATTTTGTTTTAAGAATTGAATAAAATTCACACTTAAAAACGACAATAAATATTCAGGTTTTAAATCAATAAA
>JBEEOW010000018.1:0-83964 GCA_041191405.1 Bacteroidota bacterium | reverse complement strand
AATACAAATGTAAAGCTATTTTAGGATAAATTTTAATTGTAAATCCTTTTTAGGATTAAGAAAATTAGTGTAAATTTATATCAGGATTATTAATCAAATCTGTAAACATTTTTTAGGACGAGACATACTCTATTTTAAATTATAATGTTGTTGGTCAAAAGACACAACAGCGACATTAGTGCAATGAGAGCAAACAGAGGCAAATTTTCAAACAATTAATCCTTTGCCTCAACTTCTTTTATAAATTTTAAGCTATTACCACTATCTGGATCTCCTATAAAAATAACAAAACAAATTTTATTTTTAAATCTATAAAAACTTCCAGTCATATCAATCATTTCAATATCACGTATTTTATTCAATTTATTTTTATCAAAACGTATATAAATTTCTTTACCATATTCTTGGTCATTATTATTAATTGAATATTCTCCAATTGTATTAAATGTTATAGAATCTTCTGAATCATAATAATACTTTAATAATGATGAAGGCAAATTATTTGATTTAATATACTTTTCATCAATTATTTTTAAAGTTATATCTCCGTTAATATTTTTAAGTCGACTTTTAGAAATTGAATCAACCTTATAAGTACCTAAATATTCGCTAGTTGAATTAAAATCTTTAATTCTTACCATTGAATTACTTTTAGTACTTACATTTGGATTATTACATCCAATAAAACACATAGAAAGAATAAATATATATTTAATTAAACTTCTAGAATTTTGTATCACAGCAATTTTTAAAAATCTTACAACCTAATCTCTTGCCCTTTGTCACGCATTAATCTGAATTCTTTGTAACGGCGAACCATTGCCATCCAGAAACCAATTAATACCAATAATGAACCTATCCAAAGTACGTTTACATAGGGTTTTTCCATTGCTTTTAAGATAACCCAATCTTTTTGGGTGGTATTTACTCCCATTGTAAAGATGTTTTTTTGTGGGTCAACAGATAGTAATGTTACTTTTATGCCTAAATCTTCAATGATTTCGGGTAAGCGACCCACCATATTGTCTTTAATTACAAAATGTGGATATACAGTGTAACTTCCTTTGTCGTTACGAGCCAACACTTCAATTTCGGCTTGAATTGCAGCATCTTTTTCGGTTAATACTATTTCTTCAACAGATTTTACAGCTTTTACTGATTTCAATATAGCTACATAATCATTCAAGAAAAAGGTATCACCAAGAGCTACTTTAAATTCTTCCATGTCACTCCATGAACGTTCTATTTCTGTATCAGGTACAGATGAAATGTGTGTGTAAAGGTCTGATTTAAATTTGCGTTTTATATCAGGAGAAGCCATAAACCCCATTTGAGGGTTGTTTTGGGTTCGAGGATACAATGAAAATGTATCTTTTCCGTTCACATATTCAATTTCGTAATAGGTGTTTTCGGGTGCTGTTTTTATGGTATCGCCTTTTTTATAACTTGAATTTGGAATATCAAACTTAGCAATTACTTTTTGTGGGTCTGGGCTGTTAAATACCAATGATTTATCAATTAATCCATCTTTTCCTTTTTCTCCTTCAATTCTGGGACCTTTGTATTTTACCAAATAATCGCCCATTTTTTCGGGTGTATTACGGAAAAGCAAAATATTTTCAAGGTTCATTTCTTTGGTAAACTCATTTGAATAATTCAAACCTTTTAAGTTTAAAGAAACAATTTTTGAATATCCCGATGAATATAAAATACCAATCAACATCAATCCTAAACCGATATGCGATACACTTCCGCCAGCAATTTTGTAGTTTTTAGAAACTAAATCTTTAAGGATAAATAAGTTGGTAACTACGGTAAATGTTGAAGTTAATACCAATAACATATAAGGCAATTTGTCAACTTTGGTAATTACAACGAGTGCAGTTGCCAATACAATTGAAACCAAACTCGGTAAATACAGAGCATCAAAGAAGTTCTTATTGTCGATTTTTTTCCAATAAAAATATTGTCCAACACCTGATAATATGGCAATTACAGCCATAAAATACAATTGCCAGTTTGAATAAAATAATGCAGGCTCGGCAGGTGGAGCAAAGTTAGAAGCAAAGTTTAACCATTTTGCAACGGCATTATAAACAGGAATTGACGTCGCCAATAAAACCTGAAAACCTGCCAAACACAATACAATTGCACCAATAAATACCCAAAATTCACGAGAGTAGATTGATTCTTCTTTTTCGGTTGTAGGTATTTTTTTCCATTTAACCAATACCAATATTTTGGCTATAATGGTGAAAAATAGTAGGTAAACTAATAATTGTCCCGACATACCAAGGTCGGTAAATGAGTGAACTGAGGCATTGCCTAAAATTCCACTTCTGGTTAAGAATGTTGAGTAAAGTATTAATAAAAAGGTAGTTATTGTTAATACAACGGTTGTTCTAAGTGCAGTTTCGTTCGATTTATAAATCAACATTGTGTGTAAAGCACCAACCAAAACTAACCAAGGTACATATACTGCATTTTCTACTGGGTCCCAGTTCCAATAACCTCCAAAGTTTAAGGTTTCGTAAGCCCAATATGCACCCATTAAAATTCCTAAACCTAAAATAAAGGAAGCAAAAAGCGTCCAAGGTAAAGCCGGACGAACCCACTCAGTAAATCTATTTTTCCATAAACCAGCAATACAAAACGAGAAAGGAACCAATGTTGCTGCAAATCCTAAAAATAAGGTTGGAGGGTGAATAACCATCCAATAGTTTTGTAATAAAGGATTTAAACCTGTTCCATCTTCAGGAACATAATTCGGATTCATTTTGAAAACAGGCGCATCAACCATAAATTCTCGCATTAATATAAATGGAGTTGAACCAATTTTTAAATCACCGAAAATAACTACACCCAATATCATTGAGGTTAAAAATGCTTGCACCAAGGCAAATACTGTCATCATAGGTGCTTCCCAAACTTTATTGGTTTTGATAAGAATTACACCAAGCACTACATGCCAAAATATCCAAAGTAAAAAGCTGCCTTCTTGTCCTTCCCAGAAGCAAGAAATCATGTAATATGCTGGTAAACTTTTAGATGCATGCTCCCAAGCATAATGAAACTCGAAATAATTTTTGTAGATAATGGTAAAAAGCGTAACAATAATTGAAATTACAGCTACACCATGTATTGCAAATGAAATTCTAGCAAATCGCTTCCAAGAGTTTGCTTCCTCAATGTTATTTTCTTCGTGTTTTGTTGCCATAAAATAGCCCAATGCAGCTACAATTGCACTTACAAAACTTATTATCACGCTCAAATGGCCAGCCTGACCTATGTATTCTCTTAACATTTGAATCAATATTATATAACCTAGCAAAATTAATTGTAAATCATTGAAAATGGCACTTATTATTGATTTAATTGAAAAATATTTTTCAAAAAAAACCTCAACTGCTTTTTTAACAATTGAGGTTGGAGGAATGTTTATGTTGTTTGGTCTTAAGATTTAATTTTCTTGGTTTCCTTCGTTGACTGTAGTTATTGATAGTCCAACGAAAACTCACACTTCAGCTACGCTCAGTGTCCGTTTCTGAGTTATTGGTTACTCGAAAAATAGCATTTACGGTGGTTGAGCGTAGTCGAAACCTGAGTAAATGCTATTTTTCGCTAATTTCTAAATATTGATATCCAAAATTCTTTAAAACCATTTCAAAAAAATAACCTCAACTGCTTTTCAACAATTGAGGCTATTTATCTTTAATCTTAAGTCTTCAATCTTCAATCTTATTCAGCTTTTGCAGAAATAATTTCTTTGATGTCAGAAATTATTTTGTTTGCTATATTTTCGGCTGTTGATTTAGATTCTGATTCAGAATAGATTCTGATAATAGGTTCAGTGTTTGATTTTCTCAAATGTACCCATTGGTTATCAAATTCAATTTTTAAGCCATCTACTTCATTGATTGGTTGTTTTGCATATTTTGATTTGATAGATGCAAAAATTTTGTCCATATCAGTTTCTGGTGTAAGCTCTACTTTGTTTTTCGACATTTGATAAACAGGGTAAGTGCTTTTAAGCATACTTATCGATTTGCCAAATTTAGCCAAGTGGCTCAAAAACAATGCAACTCCAACTAAAGCATCACGTCCGTAGTGCAATTCTGGGTAAATTATACCACCATTACCTTCGCCACCAATAATTGCGTTGTTGGCTTTCATAGCCTCCACCACATTTACTTCTCCAACTGCCGACGCTACATATTTATTTCCTGATTTTTCGGTAATATCTCTTAATGCTCTTGTTGAAGAAAGGTTTGAAACAGTATTTCCTGGTGTGTTTTTCAACACATAATCAGCTACAGTTACAAGTGTATATTCTTCACCAAACATAGTTCCATCTTCACAAACAAAGCAAAGTCTATCAACATCTGGGTCAACTACAATTCCTAAATCGTATCTGCCATTTTTGATTTCGTTTGATATTTGAGTTAAATGCTCTGGAAGTGGTTCTGGATTATGTGCAAATTGTCCGTTTGGTTCGCAGTTAAGTTTTGTAACATGCTGTACTCCAAGAGCTTCTAACAATTCGGGAATTGCTATACCTCCTGTTGAGTTAACAGCATCAACACATACTCTAAAATTACGATTACGAATTGCTTCAATATCAACCAATGGTAGTGCTAATACCATTTGGATATGTTTTTCAATATAATCGTTGTCTTGACGGTAAGTTCCGAATGCTTTATATTCCGAAAAAGTGTAATTATCATTATCAGCTAAAGCAAGCACATCAGCTCCGTCAGCTTCATTAATAAACTCACCTTTTTCATTTAAAAGTTTAAGCGCATTCCATTGTTGAGGATTATGACTTGCTGTAATAACAATACCACCGTTTGCTTTTTCAGTTGTAACTGCTACTTCAACCGTTGGTGTTGTAGATAATCCTAAATCTATTACATGAATACCAATGCTACGCAAAGTACTCGAAACAATGTTTGAAATAACCTCTCCAGTAGTACGGGCATCTCTACCAATTACTATTGTTGCAGAACTATTTCCTTTTTTAATCCAAGTACCGAAAGCTGTAGTATATTTTACTATATCTAATGGTGTTAGTGATTCACCCACTTTTCCACCTATGGTACCTCTTATTCCTGATATTGATTTAATTAACGACAAGGCTATAATTGTTCAAATTCTTTAACATCAAAGTTAATTTATTTTATGTTAAAATTTACATTAAACATTTAAAATATGATGAAAAAATTATAATTTTTAAATTAAAATGTAATTATTCAAATAATAACTATGTTATTTTTAATATTTTCATGTTTTAAATCTATTTTAAATTTTCTTTTGCATTTTAATTGGAATAGCTAAAAGTACTCTCGTGCCGTGGTTTATGTTCGAATAAATCTGTAATGAGCCTTTATGAAGTTTCATGATTTTGTTAGAAAGAGAAAGTCCAATTCCATGCCCAGCTATACTTTGGGTGTTACTTGCTCTATAAAATGCTTCAGTAACTTTGGTTATTTGTTCTTCAGGAATACCAATTCCTTTATCAATTATTTTGATGATAGTCCAAACATCAGTAAAATTAATAAGAATTATTACTTCTTCTCCATTTGCATATTTGCAAGAATTGTCAATTACATTTAAAATAGCTGTTAATAATAATTGTTCGTTTGCCGTAATTACAAAAGCTTCATCATCATCTGGTATATTTTCAAAACCAAATTTTATATTAGCAGTTGGGTACTTTTTCTTGCATAAATCAATGGCATTTAGAACAATTTCGTCTATTCTTACATTTTTAAATTTTATATTATTACTTTCTAAATCAGTTTGGGCTAATTGGAGTAAGTTGTTTAGTAAATCATTTAACCTTTTTAAATCACTAAATGTTGAATTCAATATTTGTTCATATTCGTCTGAATTTCTTTGTTTTAACAGTCCTACTTCTAATTCACCCATTACTGAAGTTAGAGGAGTTCTTAATTCGTGAGATGCATTTGAAACAAAGTTTTTTTGCATTTCAAATGAAAATTCAATTCTATCAAGCATGAGATTAAAGGTAGATGCTAAACGATGAATTTCGTCATTTTCTGCACCATCTTCAAGTGTTACTCTTGAATTTAGATTGTTAATGTTGATATTATCTACTTGAGTTATAACATCTTCTATAGGTCTAAGGGCTTTTTCTGCAAAAAGCCTTCCTATACCAAATACTATTACTACAAAAATAAACCATGCACTTATAAGTATCATTTCAAGGTTTTCTAGTTTAGAAAAACCATATTTATCATAGGCTCCTACAATAAATATATATTCATTATTAGCATGTATGATGTATTCACCAATATATTCTATGTTGTTAAATTCGAAGCTATATTTTTTGTATTTTTTTATTTTAAATAATATACTTTTTGAAATGTCCTTTTTGTCCTCTCCCCAAATATATACTATTTTATAATTTTTATATATGACTCCAAATTCATGAGTTAAATGGGTTTCATTAATACTTTGAGGGTCAAAAGAATTGTTTTTATCCTCAAAATACATTTTTTGTAAGGTAATCACCCTTAAATCTAATCTTTCTTTAAATTCATTGGCTCTATATTGAGAATATAGATAATAAATAATAACTGTAAAAATCAGTAATAGTGAACCCACTGTCATTGAAAACAAGTAGGTTAGTTTGTTTTTAATTTTCATTTACACACTATCTTACTACTTGTACCCACCCTTTTAATGTTTTATATCTATCTGCATTTTTAGCTCTTCTCGAAAATGTTACATCAGCTTGGTAAAAATATACCCCATCGCTTATTCCTTTTGCATCCCATTTAATTAGAATTTGATTGTTGTCTTCAAGTTCATAAACTACTTGCCCCCAACGATTATACACTTTGAATTTTACTGATTCCACAAATCTTGGTTCAGGTAGTGGAACAAATAGTTCGTTTTTGTCATCGCCATTTGGTGAAATAATGTTGGGTAATTCATAACATGGACAAATATCCTGACAAACAACATTACTCATTTGACCTTCATCTCCAAATGAGTTGGTAGATTTTACCATATAACAACCTGCAAAATTACTTAATCCACTGTGTATCCAATTGGTATCAATCGTGTTTCCGATAAGTTTCCAGTTATAATTATCTGTTTCAGAGTAATAAACATTAAATGAATTTGGATAATCGCATAAAGGTACCTTAGGCTTATTCCAAAATACTGTATTTGAATATGGTGCAAAAGGAAACGGTTTATCGCAACTATAGTTAGCACATATTGTTGGAATAATATTTAAATTTAAAATTGGCGTAGTGCCGGCTCTAATTAGTTGGCAACTTTTATTTGATGTAAATACAACAGTATCATTATTTTCACCAGAACAATAATAGGCTATAGCTTTTACAACTGCGCAACTTGAATCACAATTTGGTAGGTTATTAATTGAGAATTTTTGAACTGTATCGTTGCTAACGGATAGTTTTGTGATTAGTGTATTGTTTTTCGGGTTAAATATTTGGTATTCAGTACTAGTTATGTTCTGGTGTTGTTCCCATGTTAATTCAAGTTCTGATTTTTTAGCAATCGTATTAAGTTTAACACTTGATAAAGTATTGCTTGTGTATGATTTACCGAATTGGTCAGCAATAGTAATATTTACAAAGTATATGCTATCATTAGGATTTACATCAATAATAAAATTACCACCAGTTAAGTTGTTCGTATTTATTGTTTTTGATTTAAAATTTAATGATTCCTTAGATTTATAGTTTAATGTAATATCGTAATTTTTTCCTTGGTAAATACTTGTGTCAAGTGGTGATTTCCAGATTATTTCAATTTGATTATCTAAACTTGTTATACTTTTAATTAAAGCTGCACTTTTTAGTGGGGTGATTTTTTTTACTTGGTGCCAATTGCTTAAGCCACCTTGTAAATCATTGAAAATTACCCTAATTGTATAGTAATATGTTGTACTTTGAACTAAGTTTTTATCAATATAACTTGTTTCATTTACGTTTAATGTGGTTAATAATTCAGCATTTGGTAAGCTTATTTCAGGGCAAGTACCATCAAATATAATACTATCACATCTAGATCTAATTATTTGAATTTTAATATTGTTACTATTTCTATTAGAACATTCGTTAAAATTATATAAATCCCAAGTAAGTTTAGCTTCATTGTTATTCTGAACTGAAACAGTAAAGTTTTTTACTTTTGGAGCAATAACTTTTACATTCCATGTGTAAAAATCCGTTAGTTTATCAAATATAGGAGGTTGATCTTCTGCCTTAAATGTAAATAGGTATGGTTGATTTCTAATTAAATTACAATTAGTATTCAAAGTTATTGTGCCTATTAATGGGGTTGGTCGTCTATTTTGAGGAGTATAACTTGCCCATTGTAATGAATTTTGTAAGTTGATAAACCCTTCTCCGATACTTGTAACTATTACATCGTTTTTGTCAGGATCGGTGGTTGTTAAGTTTTTTATCAGTGAAGTGCCAGCTTCAACACAAGTGTCTCTTAATGCTGTGATTTTAGGTGGATTATTTTTCCCATCTTTAACTGTAATTTGCATGTCACGAACAACGTAGCCAAGTCTTTGTCCTTTACGCCATTCAGTAACTTTTATTGCAATATTGTATATTCCTTGGGTTCCTGGAGTGTCCCATGTTACTTCTCCAGTATATGGATTGATACTAATATAGGGAGCACCTCCATTATTAGCTTTTCCTCCAAATATTGGATCAGCTGGACTCAAATATCCATCAACGTCAATATTGTTTGATTTTTTTGGAGGAATTAATTCAAAACTTAAACTATCACCATCAGGGTCATAAGCACCTGGGTTATGTTTGAAAATTTTCCCAGTATAAGCGATGTCAATAGGTGAAGTAATTAATACAGGTGTATTGTTTGGAACAAAAGGCGATATTATTATTTGAGCATCAATATAAAAAGTAGTGTTAACTGATTCTGACATATTTTTAATATCAGCAATTCTGTTTGCTTCTTTATATCCAACAGAGTAAACACCAACGGCAGGAAAAGTGTGTACAAATATAAATGTGCCTTTACTAGTACCATTTCCTACATCCACTAAATTTCCTGAAAGATTAGCACTTTGTGATGTGCCATCGCTAAAAACCATCGTTTGATTATCAATTGGTACAGCCCCTGAACCTGTTACTCTTGCAGTTTCATAGTATATAGTAAGTGTAAATGTGTACAAAAAAGCATTGTTAGGATCTTTTTTAGCAGAAATATCACCAGCTTTAATATGTGTAGCACTTGCTATATAAAAAGATGCTATACTTATTAATATTGTAAATAAATATTTTTTCAATTTTTCAATTTTTAAGTTGATATTCAATAACAAAAGTACAACACCTTTAGTTAAATAAAAGCAAATGTTTCATAAATTAACTACGCAAATATGCAAAAAATTGTGCAAACTAATTTAGACAGATTTTAAATAACATAAAACTCTTTGATTTAGATTGTATTAATTTTAAGTAAGCATTAACTTGCGAGGCATTTGTCAAAATATTAACATTTAATCTTTAATTAACCTAAACTTAAAAAATGAGCTGGTTATCAAAATCACTGAACTCGTCTCTTGGTAAAAAGCTAATTGTAGCTGCCACGGGATTGTTCCTGTGTACTTTCCTTGTAGTACACTTAGTAGGTAACTTACAGTTACTTAAAAATGATAATGGAGAGGCATTTAACCTCTATGCGAAGTTTATGACTTCAAACCCATTAATCAAAACAACATCATATTTATTGTACACAAGTATTATTTTACATGCTGTGTATGGTTTGTTTGTGTTAGGTGCACAAAACAAGAAAGCTCGTCCGGTTGCTTACCACACTAGCAACAATTCAAGTACATGGACTTCTAGATCAATGGGAATTTTAGGAACGGTAGTTCTTGCATTCATTATTGGTCACATGGCTGATTTTTGGTGGGAATACCACAATCCAGGAGCAGGTTTCCCAAAAACTATTATTGACGGTGTAGAATACAAAGATTTATACATGGAAGTGAAAGAAGCATTTGAACAACTTTGGTTAGTAGTTCTTTATGTTATTTCTATGGGCGCAATTGCTTTACACTTAAGTCATGGTTTTGCAAGTGGTTTCCAAACTTTAGGTTTAAATCACCCAAAATACACTCCATTTATCAAAACTTTTGGAGCTGTATTCGCTTATGCAATCCCAGCTGCATTTGCAGTTATTCCTGTTTGGATGTTCCTAAATTAGTATTCAATTTAAACATTGAAAAAATAGAATATGATACTAGATTCAAAAATTCCAGTTGGTCCTTTATCTGACAAATGGAAAAACCATAAATTTAATTTAAAACTTGTTAACCCTGCAAACAAACGTAAATACGACATTATTGTAGTAGGTACTGGTTTGGCGGGTGCTTCGGCGGCTGCTTCACTTGGTGAGTTAGGTTACAATGTTAAAGCATTTTGTTTTCAAGATTCTCCACGTAGAGCGCACTCTATTGCTGCTCAAGGTGGTATCAATGCTGCAAAAAATTACCAAAACGATGGTGACTCAATTTACCGTTTGTTTTATGATACTATCAAAGGTGGTGACTACCGTGCTCGTGAGTCAAACGTACACCGTTTAGCTGAAGTATCAGTTTCAATTATTGACCAATGTGTTGCACAAGGAGTTCCTTTTGCTCGTGAATACGGTGGATTATTAGATAACCGTTCATTCGGTGGTTCTCAAGTATCACGTACTTTTTATGCTCGTGGTCAAACCGGACAACAATTACTTTTAGGAGCTTATTCAGCATTATCTCGTCAAGTTGGTTTAGGTAAAGTTACCATGTACCGTCGTCACGAAATGTTGGATTTAGTTACAGTTGATGGAGTTGCTAAAGGTATCGTTACTCGTAACTTAATTACAGGTGCAATTGAATCTCATGCAGCACATGCAGTGTTATTATGTACAGGTGGTTACGGAAACGTATTCTATTTATCTACAAATGCACAAGGTTCAAATGTAACTGCAGCTTGGAGAGCTCACAAAAAAGGAGCTTTATTTGCTAACCCATGTTTCACACAAATTCACCCTACTTGTATTCCAGTTTCTGGTGACCACCAATCAAAATTAACTTTGATGTCGGAGTCATTACGTAACGATGGTAGAATTTGGGTGCCAGCTAAACCAAACGATACTCGTAAAGCTGCTGATATTCCAGAAGACGAAAGAGATTATTACTTAGAGCGTCGTTACCCTGCATTTGGTAACTTAGTTCCTCGTGATATTGCTTCTCGTGCTGCGAAAGAGCGTTGCGATGCTGGTTATGGTGTAGGAGCTTCTAAAATGGCTGTTTACCTTGACTATGCTTCAGCAATTGAGCGTTATGGTAAAGCTGAAGCATTGAAAAAAGGCTTATCAAATCCTTCAAAAGAAGATATTAAAAAATTAGGAACAGCTATCGTAGCAGAAAAATACGGTAACTTATTCGATATGTACACGCAAATCACTGGTGAAAATCCTTATGAAGAGCCAATGCGTATCTATCCAGCTGTTCACTATACTATGGGTGGTCTTTGGGTTGATTACAACTTACAAACAACTATCCCTGGTTTATATGCATTAGGAGAGTGTAACTTCTCTGACCACGGAGCTAACCGTTTAGGTGCTTCTGCATTAATGCAAGGTTTAGCTGATGGTTACTTCGTAATTCCTTACACTGTAGGTGATTACTTAGCAAGTATTCCATCAAAACCAGTTGACAAAAATCACCCAGCTTTCAAAGCTACTGAAGATGAAGTTAAAGCAAAAATTAACAAATTCTTAAGTATCAAAGGAAACAAAACAGTTACTGAATTCCATAGAGAATTAGGTAAAATTATGTGGGAATACTGCGGTATGGCACGTAATGAAGCTGGTTTGAAAAAAGCAAAAGGAATGATTCAAGAATTGAAAAAAGAATTCTGGTCAAACGTAAAAGTTGCTGGTGAAAACGAAGAGTTAAACAACAACTTAGAAAGAGCAGCAAGAGTTGCAGACTTTATTGAGCTTGGAGAATTAATGGTTGATGATGCATTGAATCGTAATGAATCATGCGGTGGTCACTTCCGTGAAGAATACCAAACTGAAGAAGGAGAAGCATTACGTGATGATGAAAACTATCACTACGTTGCAGCGTGGGAATTCAAAGGCGAAAATCAGCCAGAAGAATTACACAAAGAAAAATTAATTTACGAACAAGTTAAACCATCACAAAGAAGCTATAAATAATTATGTCGGGCTCAATGAATCTTAAATTGAAGGTATGGCGTCAGAAAGATGCTAAATCTCAAGGTGCTTTCAAAGACTATGACGCAAAAGGTATTTCACCTGATATGTCGTTCCTTGAAATGCTTGATGTTGTAAATGAAGACATTATCAAAAAAGGTGATTCACCTATAGCTTTTGACCATGATTGCCGTGAAGGTATTTGTGGTATGTGTTCATTACATATCAATGGCCGTCCACATGGTCCAGGTAAAGGTATTACAACTTGTCAGTTACACATGCGTAGCTTCTCAAATGGTGATACTATTGTAATTGAACCATGGAGAGCAGCAGCATTCCCAGTTTTAAAAGACTTAGTTGTTGATAGAACTTCATTTGATAGAATTATGTCAGTAGGAGGTTTCGTATCAGTAAATACTGGTGGCGTACCTGATGCAAACGTTATTCCAATTCCAAAGAAAATTGCTGATGAGGCATTTGATGCTGCAACATGTATTGGATGTGGAGCTTGTGTAGCTTCATGTAAAAATGCATCTGCAATGTTATTCGTATCAGCGAAAGTATCTCAATTGGCATTATTACCACAAGGTCAGCAAGAGCGTAAAGAGCGTGTTGAGCGTATGGTAGCACAAATGGACAAAGAAGGTTTTGGTGCTTGTACAAACACTGGAGCTTGTTCAGCTGAATGCCCTAAAGGTATTTCATTAACACACATTGCTCGCTTAAACAGAGAGTATATTAGTGCTGTGTTTACTTCTGATAACGTGTAGTTTTAAAAATTACATAAATATATTGAACAGAAGGCATCGCTATTGAGTGATGCCTTTTGTTGTTTAACATTAAATTATTTGAAAATGAAATTATTTAAAATGAGTGTAGTTGTACTACTTTTGAGTAGTATGAGAGTGTTGGCACAAAATCCTTCAGATACAGTATTTACAAAAACTACTTTCACAGATGCAGATTTTAGATCTCATGTTATTATTAATTATGATAGTAATAAAGATAAATTATTGCAATGGAGTGAAGTTTGGAATACAAATAAAATTACAGTACAGTCTTCAACAATTCAATCTTTAAAAGGAATAGAAATATTCTCTAATTTAGATACCTTGAATTTTTTTGGAGGATGGGATGCAATTTTGACATCAATTGATTTGTCAAAAAATGAAAAGATGAAATATTTACAGGCTTCAAACATGAGGACATTAACATCTGTAATTGTATCTAAAAAAGCACCCTATGTGTATATTGGTTGCAATGATAATGGATTAACAAGCTTTGATGTAGAAGGGATTAGTACCTTAAAAACACTTAAACTAGGGGCTCAAAAACTAGTTTATTTGAATATTAAAGGCACTGCACTAGAATATTTAAATTCATTCGAAAACCCTAAATTGCAAATTTGTGTTGATAATGAAATTCAATGGAATGCTATCACAAATAATGATATTAGATTATGTAAGATTGAATATCCTAATGCATCCTACTGTGATTATGAATTAACATGTATTACTACAGGAATAGATTTAGAAGGAAATACAAGTTTTCATAATCTAACATTTAAAGATTATACAATTTGGGGACAAGAAATATTTTCGAACAATAACCCTCAATTGAGAATTCGCAAATATGAAAACGGTTATACTGTAAAAGTATTTGAATAAATTTAAAGGAATTAATAAAATTACTCACTGTGGAAGGTGTACTCACCATACATGGTATAAACCAATCTATATTATGTTAAAATCTGTAATAACAACAATATTAATATCATTTTCTCTAACTGTATTTGCACAAGTTAATAAAGATGAGCAAATGCTAAAAATGATTAAAACTTCATTGTATAGTAAATTGAAAAAGACTTTTCAAACTAAGAATACTTTGAACAATAAAGTTAATCCAAAAACTGAGTTTGTTTGGGATTTAGCAACTAATGTAAATCAAACACAACTTAATAGCCATTTTGAATATCTAAGTAAAAATTTTACATCAGAATTAGAAGAGGATAAATTAAACCTTGAGTTAAAATTGCCACTTAATGTTAAAATTGACAAAAATTTAATACAATTTAAAAATGACACTTCATTTTTAGTAGATGAAAACAATCATAAAGTTGATATCTATAAAAATATGAATGTAGGTGGATTTGGAATGATTGAAAATGAAAATGGGAAATTTCAAACTGTTAAAAGGACAATATATTTAGATACAATACATAAAAATGTAAAAGGTAAATTATTATTAAATGTTGAAGTTAAACTAAGTTTTGATAAAGTTAAACTTACCAAAGCTGATATTGGAAAAGAATTTGTTATTTCTAACACAACATTTAAGTTATTGGAAATACTTGATGGACAGGTAATATTGAAAAAAATTTCAGGAGAATATGAATTTAGTAGTTTTGATGTTATCATAACAAATGAAAATAATAAAGCTTATTTAGGATCAATAGATAAAATATCTTTGTCAACAGACGATTATCAATTTGGTCTAAAAAATCCTCAATTTACAGAAGCTGATTTTAATATTTATTTTGAAACTATTGTTCCAAAGCTAAAAGATAAAACATATAAGACAAATATATTTGTTTTAAGATTTGATAATGAGCCAGTTAATTTGTATTTATATAAAGCAAATAACGTTTTCTCTAAGAAAATTGAAATAGAAATTAAAAATTAGCTTAATTTATAATAAGGTTGAAAATAAGTATAATACCACTCAGTGTTGAGCGGCGTTATACTTATTTAAAAAATCATTGTGAAGCTATAAATTCAATGAATTATGTTATTAGCTTTAATACATTTACACAATAAGATAGTATAAAGAAGTACTAACAATATGAAAGTTTAAATTTTGAACTTGATTTCTCAGCTTTTTAAATTGTAAATTTTTAAGAATATACTATTTTTGAGGAAATTAATCAAAATAAATTTTTGAATGTTATAATAAAAAATTTATTAATCAAAAAAATATAAAGTATTCACTTTTATTTTTTTATATTTTAGATTTAATTTAAAGTTAGGTTTACCAGGTTGATAATTAATTTATTTTTTAATTAATACAAAATTGATTCAATTTGTGAATTAATAATTGAAAACAAAAAACTCTTTTCAAAGTATAAAACAGAAAATGAATTATATATTTTGAAGTATAAAAGAAAAATAAAGTCTTATGATAAAATTCGCAAAGTTAATTTCAATTTTAAGTGCGCTATTATTTACACAAGTATCTTTTAGCCAACATGTTATTGGGTTTTTCCCAAATTGGAGAAATGCTGGAGACGAAAACAAAATTCAGTATGATAAAATAACAGACATAATTTACTGTTTTATTCAACCCGATGCTTCGGGAAATTTTCCTCAATTTAGTTCTTGGTCAAGTTCAGATCAGACAAAATTTAATAATATTAAAACTAATGCTGCAGCCAATAATGTAAGAGTTCGTATTTCTTCTGGAGGTGCTGGTTCTGCTTATATGTATAGCCCATTGGCAGCCAATGCTACATATCGTCAAAATTTTGCAGCCTCAGTAGCAAACTTCATTGTGGCAAATAATATTGATGGTTTTGATGTGGATTGGGAGTTTCCTAGCAATGCAGAAAGAGGAAATCTCGACTTGTTATTGGCAGAATTTAGATCTGAATTTAACAAAAAAGAAAGTGCTGGATACAGACATATTTACTTAGGGATAGATGTAGGAGGAGAGCAAGGACACACAAATTACTTTACTACAAAATTTGTTGATTATTGCGACGAGGTAAATATTATGGCATATGATTTGGCTGGCGGATTTTCGTCAGTAACACTAGCAAACAAATCTTTTGATATTTGGAAAACATATCTAGGAGCTTCAAATGCTAAAAAATTAGTACAAGGTGTTCCTTTCTACACCTCTAATCAAGGAATGTATAATGGTGTTGCTTATCCATATGCCACAAATGCTTCTAAAGCCTACGATGGAACCATAAGTGGATATACTACTGATGGAACTAATTATAACGCTGCTCCTGCATTAAAATCTAAAATTGATTATGTAATGACAAATGGAGGAGGAGGAGTAATGATTTGGGAATTGTCACAGGATATTTTAGATGCGAATTATTATCAATATTCCTTATTGAGTGCTATAAATTTGGCTATTGCTCCCTATAAAATAACATGTGAATCTCCTAACTTGGGGCCTGATGTATCGCTGTGTGGAGTAGGCTCTGTGAATTTAACAACAGGCCTATCTGCAAAAACAGGAAGAACCTTTACTTGGTATAAAGATGGTACGACTACAGGTGCAAATTCTCCTTCATTAAATTCTATTTCATCTGCTGGTAAATATTGGGTTGTTGTTGATTCTGTTGGCAAGTGTCAAAAAGTGGATACAATAAAAGTTTCTTCAACTATCGGTACCATTAACTTAGGTTCAACTACTACTCTTTGTTCTAATCCAACTGATACTTTAGATGCTGGAATTTCAGGGGCAGGAATTAGTTATTCTTGGTATAAAGACAATGCACTTATATCAGGTCAAACTGCTAAAACTTTGATAGTAAATACTTCGGGCACCTATAAAGTGAGTTTAAGTGCCAACGGATGTTCTTCGGTTTCGGGTAGTGTAGTAGTTTCGAGTAATTTAGTAAATGTTCCAAGTGTTGAAATTTGTAAAGCAGGAGCAGTAACTTTGCAAGTGACAGATGCTGGCTCTAATTATGACTGGTTTAGTTCACAAACTGGAGGTGCTGCTCTTAAATCAGGTTCGGCTACTTATAGTACCAACGTTAGTTCAAATACATCATTTTATGTTGGAAGAGCGAATACATTAACAAATACAACTCTAGGAAAAACATCCATATCAGGTTGGGCAGCAGGAGTTGTTAATTATGCAAACAAATTCCAACTTTCCAAAGCCTCAACTCTAGTATCTGTTAATTTTGTTGCTGGTGCGGCTGGAAATGTAACTCTTGTAATTTTAGCAAATGATGGTTCTACTCAAGTTGCAACTAAAACAGTAAGTGTTGTTTCTGGAGAAAATACAGCCTTATTAAATATTTTACTTCCTGCTGAAACATATTATATATATGCAAACAGTGCTCCTGCAGGTACATTAACTATGGACGGAACTGCTTCGGCTACCGATTATGTTTCAAATGGCATAACTCTATATAAAAACACTTATGATTCTTGGAGTGGAGCAGCTTTCTCAACTGCTGGAACAAATTCAGGTTTCTTTTATAATTTTAAGTTTACATCTGGTTCGGGTGATAATTGTGCTAGAACTAAAGTAGATGTAATAATAAATCCCAACTGTAATGCAACTGGTATTGAGGATGTTGAAAATTATACTTTTCAATTATATCCTAATCCAAGTAAGGGGAGTTTGAATATTAAATCAGAAACTAAAATTAGTAAGATTCAGATTTTGAATGCATTAGGGAGTATAGTTAGAGAATTTAGAGGTGAAAATATTTCAGAAAATTCATTAAGTTTAGAAGGATTGCCAAAAGGTTATTACATAGTAAAAATTAATGATAGTTATTCTTTAGCATTGGTAGTTGAATAGGCTGAAAATAAATCAAAACATAGAGGATGACTTGATAAGAGACATCCTCTTTTGTCTATAACTTGCTTCACGTGCACGTTTTTTTTGCATACAAAAGCCGTATCCAGGGATTTTTAATCCTTAATTGTAGTAAATGTTTTTATTTTCATCTGTTTATATAGATTGCAAATCCAAAGATATATTATTTCGTTTGAAGCAATACCTTTCGAATAGTTACATTATCTTGCAATCTTGCAGTTGAGTAAATGGTTGGTGAAGAAATTAAGGAATGGATTAGTGAAGAATTTGATGAACGTAAAAGATAAATTTTTCAAAACGGACATTATCTCATATATTGGTATGCCTTTTTCAGGCTACCTACAAATATGTTAAAATAACTGTATCGTAACTTGCAACATAAGACCATCACCAAGTGGCATTTTTTCTATTTTTAAACATATCTTTCAAAAAAAATCAAAACAATAAATCCTTTTTTTAGATTTACATATTATTACAATCAATATTAAACCATTTTATGCAAAATAATTCATTAGAGCATATTTATAGTCTTGTATCACAAGGTTTTGAAAAATATAAAGTAAACAAACACCCCGAAAATTTATATCAACCTATTGATTATATTTTAGAATTAGGCGGAAAACGTTTACGTCCTGTTTTAACTCTATTATCTGCAGCAATGTTTAACAAAGATGTTGCTCAATTTTTGCAACCTGCCATGGCTGTTGAGGTGTTTCACAACTTTACTTTGATGCATGATGACATTATGGATCAGGCTCCTTTGCGTAGAGGTAAAGAAACTGTGCACACCAAATGGAATACCAATATTGCTATTCTTTCTGGCGATGTAATGTTGGTAAAAGCCTATGATTTATTGTTACAGTCGCCGGTTGAGCATTTACCTACAGCATTAGCTCTTTTTAATAAATGTGCCATTGAAGTTTGCGAAGGACAACAATTAGACATGGATTTTGAACAAAGAAACGATGTTCAAACCGAAGAATACATTGAAATGATTCGCTTGAAAACAGCAGTTTTACTTGGTTTTGCCTTAGAACTTGGCGGTTTATTAGCTGATGCAACAGTTGAGCAAAGAACTGTTTTGCAAAAATATGGAGAGTTGATTGGTATTGGCTTTCAGTTAAAAGACGATTTGTTAGATGTATTTGGTGAATCGGCTAAAGTAGGCAAACAAGTTGGTGGAGATATTATTTCAAACAAAAAAACATATTTATTATTAACTGCCTTACAAAAAGCAGAAGGCAAAACTCTTGAATCATTAAAAAGCTGGATTGCAGCCGAAATATTTAACCCAGAAGAAAAGGTACAAGCTGTAAAAGCTATTTACGAAGAACTAAATATCAAAGCAGATACAGAAGTGTTGATAAACAGTTACTTCGAAAGTGCATTGGCATTATTACTTAAGTTAAATGTTGGTCCAATGGCAACAGCTCAGCTTAAGAATTTTACTTTACAATTAATTAATAGAGATAAATAAGGCTTTTTATAGCTTCAAATTTGCATCTTACCAATATAAATTAGTAATTTGCTACTTATTCATGTTGCATTTATTGCTCAAGTAATAAAACAAAATATTCATCCATAATTCAATTTACCAATTTTATGGCAAACAGCGTTTTCAATGATGCTTATGATCTTTCATTTAACTATGAAAAAATCCCAACAGAGTTTTACAAAAATGCTCTGGAAGCGTCAAAAGTAGTTGCAAAAGAAATAGCGGATTTAATTCGTAGAAAACAAGCAGCAGGCAAACCTGCAGTACTTGGTTTGGCTACAGGAAATACTCCAAAATTAATGTATGCAGAGTTAATCCGTTTACATAAAGAAGAAGGCTTAAGCTTTAAAGGTGTACACACTTTTAATTTGGATGAATACTATCCAATGCAACCTGACGATATCAATAGTTATGTTCGTTTCATGAAAACGAATCTTTTTGATCACATTGATATTGACATGAACAATGTTCATATTCCAGATGGAACAATTGCTAAAGAAGAAATTGCTGCATTCTGCCAAGAATATGAGGCTAAAATTGATGCTTTTGGTGGTTTAGATATTCAAGTATTAGGAATTGGTAGTAACGGACACGTTGGTTTTAACGAATCAGGTTCACATATTAACTCAAAAACTCGTTTAGTAGCACTTGATTATTCAACTCGTTACGATGCTCGCAATGATTTTGGTGGTTTATCAAAAACACCTACTGTTGCAATATCTTTAGGTGTTCATCAAATTATGAATGCTAAAAGAGTAGTTTTGTTAGCATTTGGTCCAGGAAAAGCAAACATTATTCACAAAGCTTGTGAAGGCCCTGTTACTGAGCATGTTCCTGCATCGTTCTTACAAACGCATCCAAACGTAACATTCTTTTTAGATGAAGCAGCAGCTTCGAAATTAATGAAAGTGCAAACTCCTTGGTTAATGGGTCCAGTTGAATGGAGCGAAAAATTAATTAAGAAAGCAGTTTGTATGCTTGCGTTGAAATTAAACAAAACTATCCTTAAATTAACTCAAAAAGACTATACTGATAATGGTCTTGGTGATTTAATTGCACAAAAAGGATCAGCTTACGATATTAACATTGCAGTTTTCAATCAGTTACAACATACTGTAACAGGTTGGCCAGGTGGTAAACCAAACGCTGACGATACTAACCGTCCAGAAAGAGCTAATCCTGAGAAAAAACGTGTAATTATATTCTCTCCACATCCTGATGATGATATTATTTCGATGGGTGGAACGTTTATTCGTTTACATGAGCAAGGTCACGAAGTACATGTAGGTTACCAAACTTCAGGTAACATTGCAGTTGCTGACGACGAAGCTTTACGTTTTGCTGATTTTGTAGTTGATTACAACGAAAACTTTGGAATTGATAACAAAGAGGCTTTAAAAATATTTAAAGAAGCAGCAGCTTCAATTAGAGCTAAAAAAGGTTTTGAACCAGATACTGCAGCTGTTCGTCATATCAAAGGAATTATAAGAAGAGGAGAAGCTAAAGCTACTTGTAGATTTGTTGGTATTCCTGATGAAAATGCTCACTTCTTAAATTTACCTTTCTACGAAACTGGTACTATTGCAAAAAGTCCAATTGGTGAAGCTGATGTGAAAATTATCATGGATTTAATCCGTGAAATTAAACCACATCAAATTTATGCAGCTGGTGATTTAGCTGACCCACACGGAACACATAAAGTTTGTTTAGATGCTATTTTTGAAGCATGTGCTCGTTTGAAAAATGAGGACTTTATGAAAGATTGTTGGTTATGGTTATACAGAGGTGCTTGGCATGAGTGGGATATTTGGGAAATCGAAATGTCAGTACCAATGTCTCCAGAGCAAGTATTACAAAAACGTCATGGTATTTTCAAACACCAATCACAAAAAGATGGAGTTGTATTCCAAGGCCAAGATGCAAGAGAGTTCTGGCAAAGAGCTGAAGCTCGTAACAGTGCCACAGCAGAATTGTATAACAAACTTGGTTTAGCTGAATATGCAGCTATGGAATCATTTGTTAGATGGCATTACTAATCAATTAGAAATAATTGATTGTTTAAAAATTAAAAAAGCCTCATTAACAGTAGTTAGTGAGGCTTTTTTGCTTATATAGATAGAGAGTTATTTTTTAATTTTCTATTAATTATTTTAAAGTGTTAAAAAGGTAAATTATGGGTAATGGTAAAGTCAGAGAATTAAATGTTAAAACTATTTTACATCCAAAAAATAAGCACAATCAAAGGTATGATTTTGATATACTTTGCAATGTTTTGCCTGAATTGAAAGCTTTTGTTTTTAAAAATGAATACAATGATGAAACTATTAATTTTTTTGATAATAAAGCCGTAAAAACCTTAAACAAAGCACTATTAAAACATTTTTATAAAGTAGATTTTTGGGACATTCCAGAAGGTAATTTATGTCCGCCAATTCCTGGCAGAGCAGATTATATTCATTACATAGCCGATTTATTGATTCAAAATAACAATGGAAAACTACCAATTGGAGAAAAAATTACTTGTTTGGATATTGGTACTGGTGCAAATTTAGTTTACCCAATTATTGGGGTAGCCGAATATAATTGGCATTTTATTGCGTCCGATATTGAACAAAAATCCATACAAAATGCACAATTAATTATTGATAACAACCCATTTTTACAATCCAACATAGAATTAAAACATCAATCAAATAAAAATAATATTTTTAAAAACATTATCACACATGATGATAAAATTGATATAACTATTTGTAATCCACCTTTTCATGCATCAGCTAAAGAGGCAAATGCTGGAAATATTAGAAAGGTTTCAAACCTTAAACAAACGCAAGTAAAAAATGCTTCTTTAAACTTTGGCGGACAAAATGCTGAGCTTTGGTGTGAAGGTGGCGAGGTAAAGTTTATTCAAAATATGATGACTGAAAGTAAATTGTTTGCCAAAAATGTTTTGTGGTTTACAACATTAGTTTCGAAAAGTGATAATTTAAAATCCTTAATTGGATTTGTGAATAAGCTGGGAATATTTGAGTATAAAGTTATTGAAATGAAACAAGGTAATAAAATTTCAAGGATTTTAGCCTGGACTTATTTAGATAAAAAACAACAAAATGAATGGTTGAAATAATAATTTATGCGAAGTTCCAATTAAGCAACCTCGAATAAACAATTTTTTTGTTAAAAAATCTAATTTTTATTTAAATATTCTAATTTTTAATGTAACTTTTTTAAGATAGTTTAAGTTAAAAGCTATATAAAACATTTTTGTTATGAACTTTAGTTTCTCCGATGAACACAAAGCTGTGCAGGAAGCTGCTCGACAATTTGCACAAAGCGAACTATTAGCTGGTGTAATTGAGCGAGACGAAACCCAAACTTTCGCTACTGAGCAGATAAAGTCATTATCTTCCCTTGGATTTATGGGGATGATGGTTAGTGAAAAATATGGGGGAAGTGGCATGGATACCATTAGCTATGTACTTGCAATGCAAGAAATTGCGAAAATTGATGCTTCTGTTGCTGTGTGTATGTCAGTAAACAACTCGTTGGTTTGTTGGGGATTAGAAAATTTTGGAACAGAAGAACAAAAACAAAAATATTTAAAACCATTAGCAAGTGGAGAGAAAATAGGCGCATTTTGTTTATCCGAACCAGAAGCAGGTTCTGATGCAACCTCTCAACATACTACAGCCATTTTAAATGGTGATAAGTATATTTTAAATGGTACAAAAAATTGGATTACCAATGGTAAATCCGCATCAATTTATCTTGTTATAGCTCAAACAAATCCTGCTTTAGGACACAAAGGTATAAGTGTATTTATTGTTGAAAGAGGTACTCCAGGTTTTGTTGTAGGTACAAAAGAAAATAAACTTGGCATACGAAGTTCAGATACTCATTCGTTAATGTTTACAGATGTAGAAGTACCTATTGAAAATAGAATTGGAGCCGAAGGTTTTGGTTTCAAATTTGCGATGGCAACACTCAATGGAGGTAGAATAGGTATTGCTGCACAAGCACTTGGTATAGCTTCGGGTGCTTATGAACTTGCATTAAAATATTCAAAAGAAAGAAAAACTTTTGGAAAACCTATCGCTGATCACCAAGCAATTCAATTTAAACTTGCAGATATGGCAACAAAAATTGAAGCAGCAAGGTTATTATGCTTAAAAGCTGCTTATTTAAAAGATCAACATCTTGATTATGTAGAAGCAGCCGCTAAAGCCAAATTGTATGCATCAGATGTAGCAATGTATGTAACCACAGAAGCCATTCAGATACACGGGGGTTATGGTTATGTGAAAGAATTTCATGTTGAAAGACTTTTCAGAGATGCCAAAATAACCCAAATCTATGAAGGAACTTCTGAAATTCAGAAAATTGTAATATCTCGTGAAATACTAAAATAATACAATTCCTCTTTAATGTTGGATTATTTATAGAATTTGAACTATTAGTTGTATAATTTCTTGAAATACCAATATTATAGCTTTAATTTTGTAAAACTATTTGCACAAACACACCAATAAAATAATATCATTAATCTCAAATGGAGGACTATAATAAAATTGTTGAATCACTAAGTACTCGCTACATAAAATCCAAAAATGTAAAAGTAATAAAACCTGTTCTTGTTGAAAACTTTTATGATGTTGAAAACATTGTAATTCTTTTACATAAAGGGGTTATTTATTATGGAGCTAATTCTCAAAAAGTAGAAGAAGGTGATTTACTATTTGTGCCAGCTGGTAAACCTATTAATTTACATTATGGTTCAGGTGAGCCAACTCGTTTAAAATACGAAGATTTTTTATCAAATAAAGAACGTTATTTAGGTTATAATAACAATGCATCTTTAATTGGTACTATAGAAAATAGCTATACTACCATGAGTTTTGATGCAAAGGTGTTTGATTCTGTTAACTTCTTTACATCACTTGATATCCCCGCTTTTGTAATTCCTAAAAATGATTTGTTAAATGCTGATTTAACAAATATTATTACTGAAGAAATTGCACAAAAAGTTGGAGGCCAAAGAATTATTAAGGTTCTTACTGAGAAATTTGTAATTGAAGTTATTCGTTATATTCTTGACAAAAACTTGTTTGTTGAGCAATTAGCAACTAACTCAAATTATTTTAAAGATCCTCGTTTGATTGATATTTTCACATTTATCAAAAATAACTTAGCAGGAGATTTATCAAATCATGTTTTAGCACATGTAGCTAATGTATCTGAAGATTATGTTGGTCAGTATTTCAAAATGCTAACAGGAATTAATCCTCAGGACTATATCGAATACCAACGTATGGAGCAAGCTGTAAACTTACTTCGTACCTCTAAACACAGTATTAGAGATATCGGTAAAATGGTTGGTTATAAAGATACAGCTTATTTCTGCCGTCGTTTCAAAATGATGTTCGGAATACCTGCTGGTAAAATGAGAAGAAGAGAATCATTGATGAATGTATAATTTTAAGTACAGGGTATAGAGTACGGAGTACTGAGTACTCTATTAATTTAACTATAAACTTATACTCTGTACCTAGTACTTTGTACTCAGTACTAAAAAAGTCCTTATTTAAATAAAAATATTCCTATAAAGGGGTTTTTATTTGAATAAGGACTTTTATTTTTATAAATTGCTAATTGAACAACTTAACAGTTTTATAAATACGAATGAGGAAAGAACTACGAGGTTTATTTATTGCCATAGGTTTGCTTCTGTTTAGCCTTTTTGTAGGTATTTCTGGATATATTTACATTGAAGATTATACTTTTTCTGAGGCATTGTTTATGTCGGTAATAACCATAAGTACAGTTGGTTTTACTGAAGTTCATTTACTTTCTGATAATGGCATGTACTTTACAAGTATTTACATTATCATGAATTTGATTATTTTTGCTTATATAGTGTCGTTTATAAGCAAGTTTTTATTTGAAGGAAAATTACGTTCTATTTATCAAGGATATATGTTTGAAAGAGAATTAGGCTTAATGCATAATCATGTAATAGTTTGTGGTTATGGAAGTAATGGAATGCACACTTGTGAAGAGCTTTACAAGAATGGGAAAAATTTTGTAATTGTAGATTCAAATGAAGATACTCCTAAAAAATTTCCATTGAATGTAAATTATAAATTTGTACCAGGTGATGCCACTCAAGAAGAAACACTTTTGAAGGTTGGTATTAAAAAAGCATCTGTACTTTTAATTGCAACATCGTCAGACGCAATAAATGTTTTTATAACTTTAACTGCAAGAGAGTTAAATCCTAAAATTAAAATTATTTCAAGAGCCTCAGAACCAACTTCTGAAAAAAAATTACGACATGCAGGTGCTAATAATGTAATTATGCCTGATGTAATTGGAGGTACATTTTTAGCTCGTTTAATTACTAAGCCTGAGGTAATTGAATTTATGGAACTATTAAGTAATGATAATGAATTATCAATTCGATTAGAAGAAATAAGCTTTGCCCAAATAAAACCTGAATTTAGAGATAAAACTATTAAAGAGCTAGAAATTAGTAGTAAAACTGGTGTAACTTTGGTTGGTTTTAAAGATAATATCAAAGGTTTTATTGGTTTTAAACCAGATACAATTTTTGGGGTTGATGATGTTATGATTTTACTTGGTACAGATGATACATTATCTACATTTAGAAAAGTGTTTTTATTGAATAAATTTTAATGTCGAATAAAGCACTTTATACCCAATTGGTTAAAACAGAAGCCAAACGCTTAGGTTTTGATTTTGTGGGTATTTCAAAATCAACATTTTTAGAGGAAGAAGCACCTCGTTTAGAAAATTGGTTAAACCAAAATATGCATGGACAAATGGCATATATGGCAAATCATTTTGACAAACGCCTTGACCCACGTTTACTTGTTGATGGTGCAAAATCGGTAATTTCTTTGCTTTTAAATTATTATCCAGCAACAGAAAATCAACTTGAATCAGATTTAAAGATTTCAAAATATGCTTATGGCGAAGATTATCATTTTGTTATAAAAGATAAACTGAAGATTTTTTTAGAAACCTTAAATGAACAAATTGGTGAAATTGGAGGTAGGGTGTTTGTGGATTCGGCTCCTGTGATGGATAAAGTTTGGGCAAAAAAAAGTGGTTTAGGTTGGGTTGGCAAAAACAGTAACTTAATTAATAAACAGCAAGGAAGTTTCTTTTTTATAGCCGAATTAATTATTGATTTAGAGCTAGAATACGATGGTCCAGTGAAAGATTTCTGTGGCACTTGTACCAAATGTATTGACGCTTGCCCAACAGATGCAATTGTAAATCCTTATGTGGTTGATGGCAGTAAATGTATTTCGTATTTTACAATTGAGTTAAAAGAGCAAATACCACAAGAAGTAAAAGGAAAGTTTGAAAACTGGGTGTTTGGTTGTGATATTTGCCAAGATGTTTGTCCGTGGAATAGGTTTTCCAAACCACATCGAACGCCATTGTTTAATGCTAATGATAATTTAAAATCTTTAAAAGAACAGAAAGATTGGTTAGAAATAACTGAAGAAGTTTTTAGTAAAACATTCTCAAAAAGTGCTGTAAAACGAACTAAACTTGCTGGTTTGAAGCGGAATATAGATTTTTTATTGAAGTAAATAGAAGATTAAATCAAAATATTGCTTAAAGAATGTCCAAAGAAGTTTAAGCGAAAAATCAGCTTTAATAATGCTTCGACTACGCTCAACCACCGTAAACGCTATTTTTCGAGTAACTGAAACTCGAAAACGGTCACTGAGCGTAGCCGATGTGTAAGTTTTCGCTAGACTATTTTTTTTAAATTTGAATTACTCCGAATATTCTTTTTTTGCGAATAAGAAACCAAATGATTTAGCTCCATCTTTGCCAATAGTTTTATGATGAACTTTATGGGCTCTCACTAAGTGGCGCATATATCCTGAATGAGCTATGTATTTGATTTTTATTCTTCTATGAACAATAATGTCATGAAATATAAAGTAAAATAAACCATAAGCTGCAATTCCAATTCCTAGGTACATTAAATATCGAACACTTTCTACTTCTGAACCCACAATTATCATTACTATTGATGGTAAGCTGAAAACTACACTGAATAAGTCATTTTTTTCGTACTTGTCGTTATGTGGAACATGATGTGATTCGTGCCAATTCCACATAAAACCATGCATTATATATTTATGTGTAGCCCACGCAACTCCTTCCATTCCTAGAAATGCTCCTATTACTAATAATATATTGATGATGATTTGCATATATTTATTCTGTTTTTATTCTGTTATCTATTTGTCATGTTGAGGAATGAGACAACTTATTTTTTAATTTAATAAGATTCCTCCTGTGTCGGATTGACAAAATTAAGCACTTAACATTGCATTTTTAACATTCTCCATTAACCACATTGGTGTTGAAGTGGCACCGCAAATACCAATTTTATCTCCATCATTGAACCAAGAATAATCAATATCTGAAACACTTGATACAAAGAAAGTTTCTTGATTTGCTTCTTTACAAACATTGTAAAGCACTTTTCCATTTGATGATTTTTTGCCAGCAACAAATACCACTTTGTCGTATTGTTGAGCAAATTTACGCAATTCTACATCACGATTTGATACTTGTCGGCAAATTGTATCATTTGCATTTACATTTATGCCCGAATTAGTCAACTGATTTTTAATAGCATAGAAACTATCAGTACTTTTGGTAGTTTGGCTATACAATGTCATTTCTTTTGGAAGCGTTGCAATATCAAGTTCTGTAATATCTTGAAATACAACTGCATTGTTGTTAGTTTGACCAAGTAAACCAATTACTTCTGCATGTCCATGTTTGCCGTAAATATAGATTTTTTCATCTTTATCGTAAGATGATTTGATTCTATTTTGCAGTTTTAAAACTACAGGACAAGATGCATCGATTAACTCAAGATTATTTTCCAAAGCTAATTGATAAGTTGAAGCTGGTTCGCCATGCGCACGAATAAGTACCTTTGTATCACGCAAAGATTTTAATTCATCATGATTAATGATTTTTAATCCTTTTGCTTGCAAACGGGCTACTTCTTCATCATTGTGAACAATATCTCCCAAACAATATAATATCCCTTCTTCATTCAAAATATCTTCTGCCATTTCAATAGCATAGATTACTCCAAAGCAAAAACCCGAATTATCGTCGATATGTACCTGCAAATTTTTCATACAAGTTTGGTGTTTAGCATTTTTGATTCTTTTTTGATATTAAGGTATTCGTATATGGTCACATTCATTAACAACATTTGTAAACAATACATAGTGTCTTCAACAGGTATTGTACCTATTCTTAACCCTAAATTTTCAGAATTGTTATAAATTACTACCGGAGTTGCTGTTAAAATTCCATTCATTAGTAGAAATGGAATTAAACATACTAGATATGAGATGTAAAATCTGCCAGCTACTTTGTTTCCAAGCACAATATGGTGCACAATAATAGTTATTGCAGCCATAAATAAATGTGCAAAAGTATAAAGTAAATCACTGTAAATAAATGCAATACTGATATTTGCAATCACTAAGATTGTTGAAATATAAGGCGCATATTTTTCCCAGATATTATCTTTTATGAAATAATTCATTACTTCATAAATAAACAAACAAGCATAAAATGTGGTAATGAAGAACAATACTTCTTCAAGCGGTAAATTGGTAAAGTAAATCCCTGTTATGTATTTAGGGTTAAATTGCCAAACACCCCATTTTGTGAAATAATAATCAAAAACTAAAAAGAATAGCGTTACTACAGCAATTGCAGGCAATAGATGATTCCATTTTTTGTACATACTCACTCTCGTATCCCATGATTTGAATAAGGGATAGCTTAAAGTGAATATATTTATTGCCAAATAAAGGAAATGTTTCATGCTATAAACTTTTGTACAATTGCTGATTCGTTTGCTGTTAATTTTCCTTTTAATTTCAATATTTTTAACAACATTACCATTTGGGTATCAGGCTTGTAATTTGTATTTTTTGATAAATAATCTAGAATAGTTTTTTTATCAATAGCTACATTTTCTGAATATCCTAAGGTTGATGGTGTATTTACTTCAGTAATGTATCTTAAAATGCGTAATTCAATATCCGCTGGGCTTGCCTCTATTGCCTTTGCAAATGTATTTGAGCATTTTTTTAAGTAACTCATTTTTGTAAATGGATTACTTTCATGTTTTGCCATTAAAGCCTCTAAAGCACCTCTGTATCCCCAAGCAGTTGCTGTATTGAGTTTATGTGTTTGAATATAAGCAAGTAATTCTTTTGTTAATTTAAAATCTTCGCTTGCTTTTGGGTACAATGTTCTTACATGATTAATATCATTTGCCAATACATTCACTTGTATCAACATAAAACAAAGGATATAGATAATGTGTTTTTTCATTTTTTGAGGAGATTTTAGATATTAGATAATAGATTTTAGACATAATATTTTAGATTCAAAATAATCTAACATCTAAAATCTATTATCTACCATCTTAAATAGCATTTAACTGAAATCTGAAATAACTTTGAATTAGCAAACTAATTTTCTGAAAATCAGGAACTCTAATTCGTTCTTCAGAAATACGAGATGCTGGCAATTCTTTGATTTTTTTGAATAATTGTAGATAATAAATATAAGCTACATACACGCCGAGCTTAGCTCCTTTGGGTAACATTTTAATACCCTCAAACCCTTTGTCAAAATCTGCTTTAATATCTAACTCAATTTTTATTTTATCTTCATTACTGAAGTTTTTAAAGTCTAAATCAGGGAAATAAGTTCGACCTCTTTCGTGGTAATCGCTTTTAATATCACGCAGGAAGTTTATTTTTTGGAATGCTGCTCCCAAAGCTCTCGCAGATGGAACCAAAGATTGGTATTGACTTTCGTTATTTTTACAGAAAACTCTTAAGCACATTAAGCCAACAACTTCTGCCGAACCATATATGTATTCATTGTATAAATCATTGTTATATTCAATGTCATACAAATCCATTTCCATACTTTTTAAAAATGCTTCAATTAAATCTAAATCAATATTGTATTCATTAACAATTAGTTGAAATGCGTGCAATACAGGATTTAAACTCAATTTGCGTTCAATAGCTTGATAAGTTTCTTTTTTGAATTCGGCTAAAAGTGCTTTTTTATCATATTCGTGAAAAGTATCAACAATCTCATCGGCATATCTAACAAAACCATAAATACCATAAATTGGCAAATGGAATTTTTTATCAAAAGTTTTGATTCCTAATGAGAAAGATGTACTGTATAAGTTAGTAATATTTTTACTACAAATCAGTGTTGAATGGTCGAATAATGCTTTGTGATCCATTTTAAATAATTAATAATTAGGAATTAATAATTAATATTTTTTTCATTTTGAAATTAGATAAGAATTGAAATAGGTGATACACTCCTTATTAATTCTTAATTACTAATTATTAATTAAGAATAGGGTTTTCCTTTTCAATTTGCTCAGCAACTACCAACCCTGAAATAAGAGATGGCGGCACTCCCGGACCTGGAACAGTTAACTGACCTGTGTAATACAAATTGTTAACATGTTCATTTTTAAGACTTGGTTTTAGTATTGCAGTTTGCATTAAAGTATTTGCTAATCCATAAGCATTGCCTTTAAATGCATGGTAATCAGATACAAAATCCGATTGTGCATAACTTCTTTTATAAATGATATGCTCTTTGATGTTTTCACCAAGGGCTTTTTCTAATCTAGTAAGTATGGTGTTGAAATATTCTTCTCTTACAGTTTCTGTATCGCCAGCCAAACCTGGAGCTATTGGGATTAAGAAGAATAGATTTTCATAACCTTCGGGTGCTACAGACGGGTCAGTTACTGAAGGTGCCGAAACATAAAACAATGGTTTACTTGGCCATTGTGGTGTATCGTAAATTTCTTGTGCATGCACATTGAAATCTTCATCGAAAAATAAATTATGATGTTGTAAACCTTTAACACGTTTATTTACACCAACATAAAAAAGTAAACTTGATGGAGCCATAACTCTTTCGTCCCAATATTTTGGAGAATAATTTCTGAAAGGTTCATCAAGTAATTGTTGGTCAACATGATGATAATCTGCACCAGCAACCACAATGTCAGCTTCGTAAGTATGTGTTTTTGTTTTTACATTACGAACTTTTTCATTGGTAACAAAAATATTTGTAACTTCTTGTGAAGCAATGATTTCAACACCTTTTTCTTTGGCTAGTGAAACCATCGCTTCAACAATGTTAAACATACCACCCATAGGATACCAAGTTCCAAGTGCAATATCAGCGTAATTCATTAAACTGTAGAGTGCAGGTGTTTTTTCAGGTTTTGCACCTAAAAATAATACCGGAAACTCCATCAGTTTCAATATATTCGGATGTTTGAAATACTTGCGTAACTGTTCGTGGATAGATTTGAAAATATCTAACCTCAGTACATCAAACCATAATTTTAAGTCAACAAATTCGGTAATTGATAAACTTGGTTTGTACACCAAATCATTGATACCTGTATTGTATTTGTATTTTGCATCTTCTAAAAAAGCTCGTAATTGTAATGCTGCTCCAGGTTCATATTTCTCAAATAAAGCTTCTAATTCAGCCATATCTGCAGGAATATCCCATTTTTCAGTTTGTGAAAAATATACTGCATACGAGGGATTTAGTCTATGTAATTGGTAATAATCTGAAACTTTTTTTCCAAATTTTGCAAAAAAACTTTCAAATACATCAGGCATCCAGTACCAGCTTGGGCCCATATCAAAAGTAAATCCATCAACTTTAAATACACGAGCTCTTCCGCCTAGAGAATCGTTTTTCTCAAGCACTGTAACTTGATAACCTTTGTCGGCTAGTGCAATGGCAGACGATAAACCTGCAAATCCACTTCCTATTACAATTACTTTTTTAGACATATTGTTGTTTAGTTTCGTGTTTAGGCTTAGAGTTGTATAAATATTTTATAAAATGTAGTCATTTATCTTTACACTTAAAAATATTTTCTTTAATTATTGTTTAAATTATTTAAACATCAATATTTAAAGAACTCTGAACTCTTTACTCTAAACTATTTTAGTTATTATACATTTTCAATAAGTCTTTCAACTCTTTTCTAGCAATGTGAATTCTGTTTTTTACAGTTCCAATTGGAATATCTAATTTTTCAGATATTTCATGGTATTTAAACCCTTTGAAGTACATCATAAATGGTTGAGTATAAGTTTCGTCAACCATTTTAATTGCACGGTTTATATCGTTCATGGTAAAAGTAGAATTAGCTTCATTTTGTGTAATTGAATCTGTTGAATCAATGTAATGAAGGTTTTCCGTAGTATCGATAAAAGTGTTACGTTTAACCAAGCGTTGGTAGTTGGTAATAAACGTATTTTTCATGATTGTATAAAGCCATGCTTTTAAGTTTGTACCTTCCAAAAACTTATCTCTATGCGAAACAGCTTTCAGTAAAGTGTCTTGTATTAAATCATTTGCATCGTCTAGGTCACGAGTTAAACGCATTGCAAATGGTTTTAAATACTTTGTAGCTTTGGTGATAGTGTAGTCAAATTCTAGAGCAGTCATGGCCTTGTAAGTTTAGTTTGAAAACCGTTTTGTTTAACTTTCTGATACAAACATAAAACAAAAAATTTAATTGTCTAAACAAATGTTTAAAGATTTTATTGGAATGTTAAACAAAAATATTTTATTAGTTTTAATGTTCAGATAATAAGGGTGTTATGTTTTGTTTTGTTTTTATAATTTATTAAATTTTATCAAAAATATTGGCTACAGTTTGTTATTTCGATTCGAATGTTCAATTTTGAAATAACTATAATAGATTAAAAGTTATGATTGATGATAATAGTATGGCTGCGGTGGCTAGTTTACCTGGCGAAATAAGTATAAGTCTAGATAAGTTTTTGATTTATAGGGAAATTTCAGGTATTAATAAGCTATTTTATAGATTCATATTATCAAAATCAGATGCATTTTTAGAGAAATATTTTACTAATAATGAAATTGTAAATGATTGGATACTTAAAAAAGCACATTTCGAAAAGGGATGTATTAATGCAAGTATTGTAATTGATAAACAAAAAGGTTTGTTGGCAACATTTACAAATTTGCGTTACGGAGGCGAATTGGACAGACCAACCATTAAAATTACTAAAGTTGATTTTGATTTAATTAAAAATGTTTCCATTGAAAATAATCAATTATTGCCTACTGTAGCTTTGTACGGTCCTGAATATGATCAGTTTGAGTTTATTTGGGAAGATTTTTATCCTTTACTTCCTCACATTTTTACTGATAATATTCAAGCTATCGAAAATGCATTTAACAAACTCAACAATAGTGATTGGGAAAGACTGAGTGCTGGATTAGCTCAAATTAATGATATTTATAAAGAAGGTTTGTATCCAGTTGAAATTAGTCGTAAATTAATGAAAGCCAATGAGTACAATCCTGAGGTGGGGCATAAATACGAACAATGGACTTACTATTTTGGCTATATTAATCAACAGTTTTCGTCGGTTTTTGTTGATTTAGGAATCAATGATTTTGCACCAATTATTAATAAGGAGGTTTTACTACAAGTTGCCATTACTGTTAAAGAGCCAACAGAAGAAGGATTTGTATTTGACCATGAAAATGAAGAGTTAGTTGATATTGAAGATTTAATAATTGCAAGAATACCATTAAGTTACGACGCTATTTTTTGTGGAAGAATAACTGCAAACGGAGTTAGGAATTTGTATTTTTATTTAAACTCTGATGAAAATATTGACCAATATATTCATGAAGTTATGGAAGCTTACGATGATTACGAATATGGCATTGGAACCAATATTGATACAGATTGGAATTTTTACATTGATATTTTATATCCAAATGAATTTCAGCGATTGAGTATTAAAAATAGAAAAGGTATTGATTCGCTTGTTGAAGGTGGGGATGATTTGTCGCAACCACGAATGGTTACACATTGGTTGCATTTTGTGGATGAGTACAAAATGGATGATTTTTCGATAAAAGCTGAATTGAGTAATTTTGAAATTGTTAAAAAAGAACATAATCTCAACTTAGGTAGCAAACCTTTTAGGATTGAAATTAAAAGGATTGAACAAATTTCGTGGGCATCCTTAGATGATTGTACTTTTTTACTTTCAGATTTGGCGCAAAAATACAACGGCGAATACGATGGTTGGGAAACAACTATTGAAACCATTAAATAGAGAAAGTTTTTTTAATAAATTGTAGCTAAAATTAAGTTTGTTCGTACAAGTTTATTCTAAAATTTATATATTTGATTTTGGCGTAAAGTTGCATTAACAAGCGAGTTACAAACATCACCCGAATGCTTAAAGTTATAACAATTAAATTTTTTGTTTTACTGTTTTTTATTTCCTTTGCCTCCTTTGGGCAAAGTGATACAATTATGTATATAATTGTTACAGCTGGGCAATCAAATATGTCGGGCAGAGCAGCTATTACACCACAAGATACAATTACATATCCCAATGTTTTTAATTTAACTAAAGATTCGGTTTGGGTAAAAGCCAAAAACCCAATTCATTTTGATAGTCCAAGTGCAGGAGTTGGTCCTGTTATGTCATGTATAAAAGAATTATTAAATAAACATGGCAATAAAATTAAAATTGGTATAGTTCCATGTGCAGTAGGAAGTACAACAGTCGAAAATTGGTTATACAATTCAAATATTGGAGGAGTATTTTTATATAACAACCTAATAACGAGGGCTAAGTTTGCTAACAAGTTTGGTAAAATAATTGGAGTATTGTGGCATCAAGGTGAGCAAAATGGAGCACCTTGGGTGTATAATGATTATAAATTTAAACTTAAATCAATTTTTAATAATATTCGAAAAGATTTAAATGACCCATATTTGCCAATTGTAGCCGGAGAATTAGGTGATTTTTATTTGTCTTCTTTATATTATGAATATAAAAACTATATCAATATTGATATAAATTCGCTTAAAACCGAATTGAAAAATGTAGGAGTAGCATCTGCTAATGGTTTAGTTAGTAAAGGTGATAATTTACATTTTAACACAGAGTCGCAGCATATATTAGGGTACAGATATGCCCAAAGTTTACTCCCTTTGCTAAAATATTTGAAAACAGATAGTGTTTCAACTTATTTATTTGATACTCTTGAATATAAAATTTCATTTAAAGATTATTTAGCTGATTCGATAAAAAGTTTACATTTCCAAGTAGCATTTGATACTAACTATGTCTCTTTTATAAATTTTAAACAAACCGATACAAGTTTACTGAAAGAAAATGTTCATTATACTTTTAACAAAGGTTTGCTTACTGTTGAATATGAAGGTTCAAAACCCATTTTTTTACAAAATTCGAATACTTTATTTAATATCAATTTTAAATCAATAAAATCAGGCTTAACAAGTCCTAATATTCAAAATGCAATACTTAATGATACCGTTTTAATAAAAACTCAATTTAATGGGAAGATTTTTTCGAGACCATACATGCCTAATTTAAGGTATGATTCAGTTAAAACTATTGTCAGTAAAAAAGCCAGTGTTAAAGTTTATCTTGCTCAAGAAAAACCTAGTTTAGTAAAATCATTTAGTTTTAATTTTGTTTATGATACACTTTTTTTGAAATATAAAAATGTTGTAATTCTTGATTCAAGAATATTATCAAATAAATTAAACGTTCAACATTCGAAAGATAAAATTTCTATTCATTGGTCTGATTCAATTCCATTACAATTTTCTACATTAGATTCAATTCTCAAAATTAATTTTATTTCACTAAACGAAGGAGTTACTCAACCCATTTTTGAAAATGTATATTTTGATTCTTTAAAAACTGATTACAATGTAAATACAGGTGTTAAAATTGAATCGTATTATACTTATATTCAATCTGATTGGGTAGTAGAAACAGTTTTTAATAAGGTAAAAGTGCCTGTTATTTTTAGTCAAACTATTCCCCAAGAAATAAATTCATTTAGTTTATCTGTTAATTTTGACACAAGCAAGGTTCAATTTCAAAAAGTAATAATTACAGATAGTATTTTAGCAAATAATGGTGTACTTAATTTTGTAAAAGATACATTGGGGAATGTTAATATTAATTGGGTTGGTGATTATCCAATAAAAAAATATGATAGTTTTATTCCTTTTACACTTGAGTTTTTAACAATAAACGATGGTATTTCATTTAGTTATTTTAATGAAGCTTATATTGATTCTTTCCCTGTTACCTCTATAAATGCAGGTGCTATTGTTGTTCAACCATACTTGCCTACCATTTCTTTTGATTCAGTAAAAACAATAGTTGATGATGATTTTAAAATCCCATTTTATATAAATCAAAAACAAATTAAAGATGTTACTTTTTTTCAGTTTTCATTAAATTATGATGAGAATGAAATGACTTTTAAAAAATATAATTTTAAAGATAGTATTGATTTTAAAGGTGATGTTGAATTTTTAAATGAAAATGGTAAAATTACCATTTCTTGGACAGGAACTTCATTAATAAAAGGGTCTTCTGTTATTGATGTTTTAGATTTATATTTTAAATCAAATAAAGAAGGGTTTTCTTATCCAACTTTGTCGGAAGCATTTGTTAACAATTATAATTTAGATACTTTTTTAAACGGAAATGTATTTGCTGAAAAACATTTATTTAGTGTTGGTTTAGATACATCAAATGTTAAAGTTGGTCAAATAGCAGATTTAAATCTATCAATTAGTCAACTGAATCCAATAGATTTCAACAAAATGTCATTTCAAGTAACTTTTGATACTTTAGCTTTGAAATATGAAGGTTACGAACTTAAAAATGATAGTATTTCAATCAACAATCATTTTAAGATAAATAAAAATATTGATGGTACACTATTAATTAAATTAGAGTCTGATTCAGGATTTTTATTTTTAGAAAACAAACTTTTGTCAACCTTAAAATTTAAATCTTTAATAGAAGGTAATTATAATATTACTGTTTTTAATTTAAATGTTGACGATCATTCACAATTAATCACAAAAAATGGGTTAATAACATCAGAACCAATTTTGCCTAAATTAGAAGTCGGTAATATTATTACAAAAATTAATAAAACATTTTCACTTCCAATAAATATCTCTCAAATTAATCCAAAAGAAATAAATCAATTTAGTTTTGAAATAGTTTATGACTCTCTGAAAATTGATTTGCTAAGTTATACATTTATTAAAGATAACACTTTGAAAATTAATAAAGAAGCAGGTAAAGTGTTAATAGAATGGTCAGGTTTAAATGGTTTTTCGGCACTTTCAAACTTTGAAATTATTAAGTTAAATTTTATTGCTAAAGATTCGGGCAATATTATACCTGATTTTAGAGATGTATTAATAAACAATGCACCAATTGATACACTACAAATTGGTAATATAAATATTCAGTATCATTATTCTAATTTTGTTTTAGATTCAATAATAAATGGTTTCGCAAAAAAAACAATTTATATACCAATTTATAGCAAACAAATTAATCCGGAACCTATTAACAGTTTTAAAGCAAAATATTATTTTAACTCAAAACTTTTAAATTATCAAAATTTTAAAATTATTAATCAAAATATAAATGAAGATAGTTTGTCAGTAATTTGTGTTGGAGATACTGTAAAAATTGATTGGAAAAATTCTTTAATTAATATACCTGCTGTTGAGTTTACAGAATTAATTTCATTACAATTTTATCCAAAAGATACATTTGAAATAAGTACCGAACTTACTTTGTTGTCATTTAATTCATTTAATAAAAATAGTGGTTCCAAACAGCAGCTTGATATTAATTATCAATATGGAGATGTAAATAATGATAATAGTGTAAACGAACAAGATGCTCAACTTTTATTGAATTATAGTGTAGGTTTAATAAATGATACAATTGATTGGAGTAGTGATGTAATTGCTGATGTGAATTTTTCGGATAAAATTACTTCGTCAGATGCAAGTTCAATTTTACAATACAACAAAGGGAGTATTTCAAGTTTTACAAAAGCAGTTGATTTAAATTCAAAAATTAGGGTTATTAGAGAGGGAAATAATTTTGTGTTTTCATCAATTGGTGATTTGTATTCATTAAACCTTTCTTTTGACAATAATTTGCATTTATTAAATTCACCAACAGATTTTTATAATCATAACAATTTGATTTATGCAGAAAATGTAAATGATACTATTTTTAATATAGCCCTTGCTAGTGCAACAGCAATTGATTCAGGAACTGTGTTGTTTAAAATCCCTTACAATGAATTAGAATCAGCACTTTACACCTTTAATTTGAAAGTAAATAACTCTATTCAAAAAGTGATTTTTGATTTAATTTTGCCAATTTCTAAAGTTGATGCTATTGATGAAAAAGTTGAAATTTTTCCAAATTACAATCAAAACCAACTAATTATTCGCAATTATCCTGAAAATGCAAAAATTGTAATTTTTAATCCACAAGGAATAGAAATTTATAAATGTGATAATTTAAATCAAGCAATATATATTAATGATTTACCAAGAGGCTTATTGATAATAAAAGTTGAAAATAATGTTGAATCTTTCACAACCAAAATTATTATTGAAAAGTAATTTTACTGTTGGTCATTCATTATTTCTTTAGTTATGAGTTTATAGATTTTTTGCCACTGGGGCACTAATTCTAATGCTTCAATTTGGTTTGAAATGGTAGTTATATCTTTTCTTGAAGCCGGTCCGGTTTGTACAGTACTAGGTTTGTTGTTAGTAGCTTTTGTTGAAGTTTCAATAATTAATGGATGTAATATTTCAAAAGGAATATCTGCATTTTCGAGTAATTGTTCGGCAATAGAATATAAATGGTTTGTGAAGTTACATGCAAAAACGGCTGCTAAGTGTAACTTTTTTCTTTGTGTAGAATCTAGAAAATATACATAATCACTTATGGATTTTGCTAGATTAGTTAAAGTGAAATCGGAAAATTCATCAGTTGCTTCAATGCAGATAGGAATGTTTTTCCAATCTACTTTTTTGTGTTTACTAAAAGTTTGTAGTGGGTAAAATACTCCTTTTTGAGCATCTATGCTTTCTAATAAACTTATTGATTTACTACCTGATGTATGGCAAACAATAGCTTTTTCAGGTACAATTATTTGATTAGCAATTTCTTCAATTGCATCGTCAGGAACGGCAATAATAAAAATTTGAGATTTAGCTTTACTGAAATCAAGTGTTTTTGCAACTTCGCCCTGAAATAATTTTGAAACTATTTTTTGAGCATTTGCAGGGTTTCTACTCCAAATATATTCAATATAATTGCCGGCTTCTTCAAGGTGTAAAGCCAAATGCCAAGCTACATTTCCCGAGCCAATTATACTTACATTATATCCCATGGTATCAATTGAAAGTAAAAAGGCTACCTGCAAGAAGTAGCCTTAAGTTTTTATTCAAAATATTGATTAGCAAGCACTCAACACTAAAAACGCTGCAATAAATGGAGCTGCAAGTAATAAACCGTCAAATCTATCAAGGAAACCACCATGACCAGGTATTAATGAACCTGAATCTTTTAGTTTTAAACTCCTTTTAAATGATGACTCAACCAAATCTCCAAAACTACCAAATATTACAATTAATAATGATACAATTAACCATTTCCATAATGGTAAATCAGTGTAGAATAACGATAAAATATAAGATACAGTTAATGACAGTACAGCTCCACCAATAGTTCCTTCCCATGTTTTTTTAGGAGAAACTCGTTCAAATAATTTTGTTCTACCAAATGCTTTCCCAGAGAAATATGCACCCGAATCACTAGCCCAAAGTAAGAATAAGGACCCCAGTACTATTTGAAAACTATATGTTGGTGCTCCAAAATGGCACCCCATAAAAGCTGATTTTGAAAATGCAGCAACTACCAATAATGAAAAAGGAATTGCAACATACAGAATACCTAAAATAGTGAATGCAACGTTAGTAAACGGTTTTTTCTTGTTGATATAAAGCTCCTCAATAAATAATAAGCATATTATTGGCGGTAAAGCAAAGTATAATTTTGATGGTAAAACACCCGCTTGAATTAAAAAGGTTAAGGTATAAATACTCATACCGATTATAATGCCTGTAACAACATTTGGTTTTTTGTTGTCTGTTTTTATCAATCCATAAAACTCAATCATTGATAATAATGTAATTCCAAAAAACAATGCAAAAAATGTCCATTGGTTATACCAAATACCACCAACTATAATTGTTCCGCCAATAACACCTGAAATTAAACGAAGTTGAAGGTTACTTAAACCCCCAGTTGGTTCTGTAGGAATAGTTACTGTTTCATTTTGAGATTTCTTCTTCTTTTTCTTCTTTTTTACCTTTTCTACACCTTCGGTAGAATCTAAATTAGGAATTGGGTTAAAGTCGTCTTTAGGTATAATGTTATTATTATCTTCCATTGGAGTTGGTGTCTAAGCTTAAATTTTCCGTAAAATAATCTTTCTTTTTGGTTAAATACCAAATTGAACCCATAATTAATGCACATACAATACCTGAACCTGCAGCAGCCTCAAGTGGAATATGTGTAGTGTGCTCAATATCAATGTCTATAATTTGATGATTACGAAGTAGAATCATTAAAATAGTAAAACCATTATTTGTAAAATGGGCTATAATTGGCAACTTTAAATCGCCGGACCAATAATAAATATAGCCAAACATTACCCCAAGTAACATTCTAGGAATTAATCCATAAAACTGAATATGTATTGCACTGAAAATAAATCCTGTTAACCAAATTGCAACATGAATATTTAAACCCATTTGTTTTAATTTCGGTTGAATTACACCTCTAAATACCAATTCTTCACCAATTGCTGGTAAAATGGCAAATATGATTGCACCTAGAAGAATTTCACCAAATGTTTGAAGGTTTGTTAAAGCCAGCGTAATTTCCTCTGCTGATTTTTCTTTGGCTCTTGCCCAATCTTCAAACTGACCTAACCAATCAGGGAAAATCCAACTTTGATTCCATTCTATAATTGTGGCATTAAATGGCATAAACATTATTACCAACAGCGGAATCAAAACAACTAATATGCTCCATTTATTGCATTCGATTTTATCACCAAAAAGTTTGTTTAATCTATTCTGTTCATACATTTTGATATACAAAAGTGGACAAGCGATAAACATACAAAAAGCCGTAATTCCCTGAATAATCAGCAAAGGAATTTTTGCTTCAGGTTTCAAAGGGGCATTAACAAGATTTATAACATGTTCAATTTGCCAATCGAAAAGTGGCAATACAGCCAAAATTCCAATAAAATTTGCCAAAAACATTCCACCAAAAACAAATAATAGAAATATTCCCATTTCTTTATAAGCTTTTTTGGGTTCACTATTTTGAGGCAAAAAAGTTTCGTCAATATTCATTTATAATATTTTATCTTGCAAAAATAAGAATATTCTTGGTAAAATGTATTCAGAACTCAATTATGACAATAAGTTAATATTGTTTGAATAAACTTAATGTTGTAAAACTTAAGTTCCAAGCACATAGGATATTCACTTTCAATTCTTAAATTTGTATTTAAATTAACAATACTTTGGTAAAAATAGGCGATGTTGAATTAGGCGAGTTTCCTTTGTTACTTGCCCCAATGGAAGATATTAGCGACCCTCCATTTAGAGCTGTTTGTAAACAAAACGGTGTGGATATGATGTACACCGAGTTTATTTCATCCGAAGCTTTGATTAGAGACGCAGCCAAAAGTATACAGAAACTGGATATTTTTGAATACGAACGCCCTATTGGTATTCAAATTTTTGGAGATAAAGTAGAATCAATGCGTGAGGCTGCCCGTATTGCAGATGAATGTAATCCACAAGTTGTTGATATAAATTACGGTTGCCCTGTAAAAAAAGTAGCGTGTAAAGGTGCAGGTGCAGGTTTGTTGCAAGATTTAGAGAAAATGCAAAAAATCACTGCCGAAATTGTGAAAATTTGTAAGCGACCAGTAACTGTTAAAACTCGTTTGGGTTGGGACGATAATACCAAAAATATTCTTGAAGCAGCTGAAAGGTTACAAGATGTAGGTATTCAGGCACTTACTATTCATGGAAGAACTCGTGCACAAATGTATAAAGGCGAAGCAGATTGGTCGTTAATTGCAGAAGTTAAAAATAAAGCCCGTATTCCAATTTTTGGAAATGGAGATATTGATTCACCTCAAAAAGCACTCGAATACAAAGATAAATATGGTGTAGATGGAATAATGATTGGAAGAGCAGCCATTGGTTATCCATGGATTTTTAGAGAAGTAAAACATTTTATGGCTACAGGCGAAATGTTAGCTCCACCAACTTTACGTGAACGCATTGATACCGTTAAACAGCATTTAGATTTTTCTGTTCGTTGGAAAGGCGAGATAACAGGGATTTTTGAAATGCGAAACCACTATACCGCTTATTTTAAAGGAATTGAAAATTTTAAACCTTTTAGAATGCAACTAGTAAATGCTATGACGCAAGCTGAAACTTTGGATATTTTAGATCAAATTGAAAGAGAATTTTCGGTTTAAAGTAAACAGTGTTCAGTTTAATAATATTGCTAAATAATAACTAAGAGTTTTTACTTATGTAAAAACTCTTAGTTAAATGCTCACAATTTTTAATCTTTTAAAACAAAAAACACTTTTTACAAGTATAATCAGAGAAAAATATGTATTTTGTTATCAAATTGGCTTAAATTTGATAATTTTGGGCATATTTATATTAATCAATAACTTAATAACTATAGTATTATGGCAGGCAATATTACCTTTACAATGGTGAAACCTGATGCATTTGCAGCAGGAAACACTGGGAACATTTTAGCTTTGATTGAAAAAGCAGGTTTTAAAATTGTTGCCATGAAACAAACACAATTAAGTTTAAAATTAGCTGGGCAATTTTATGAAGTTCATAAAGATCGTCCATTTTATCCAACATTGTGCGAGTTTATGAGTTCTGGACCAATCGTAGCTATTGTTTTACAAAAAGATAATGCAGTTTTGGATTATAGAAAATTAATTGGTTCAACCAATCCAGAGCAAGCTGAAGAAGGAACTATTAGAAAAGCTTATGCTACCAATATGCAACAAAATGCAGTTCACGGTTCAGATTCTGATGAAAATGCTCAAATTGAAGCATCTTTCTTCTTTTCTTCTTTTGAAAAATTTATTTCTTAATTATTGAGAATTAAAACCTTACATATTTTTATTGCGCTTTTATGCTTGATAAGTTTATGCTTAAAAGCGCAGCATGTTAAACATGGAGTATTTACCCATGAAGATAGTTTATTGGGTTCAAATTCTTCTATGCGTACTTGTTTTGATGTATTAACTTATGATTTAAACTTGCGAATTAACCCTTCTGAAAAATATATTGAGGGATACAACGAAATAGTTTTTAAGTCAATTGAAGATTTTGACAAATTTCAAATTGATTTACACGCCAATCTTCAAATTGATAGTATAACTTATAAAGGTAAACGACTACCTTATCAGAGAGATGCTAACTCTGTTTTTGTTTATTTCAATAATAAATTTTTAAAAGGAACACAATCCTCTATAAAATTCTACTATTCTGGAAAGCCAAAAGAATCAACCAATCCGCCTTGGGATGGTGGTTTTGTGTGGGCAAAAGATAGTTTAAATAATGATTTTGTAGGTGTTGCTTGCGAAGGAATTGGGGCTAATTTATGGTGGCCATGTAAAGACCAACTATTGGATGAACCTGATAGTATGAAAATTAACATTGAATGCCCTGTAAATTTATACTGTGTTTCAAATGGTGTAATTTCAAAAAGAAGAGATTTAGATGATGGATATGCCCGCCATGAGTGGAAAGTAAATTATCCTATTAATAACTATGATGTAACTATCAATATTGGTAGGTATGGAATTATTAGTGAAAAATACAGAAGTTTGGATGGCGATTCACTTCAATTGAATTATTATGTATTGAAATACAATACAGATAAAGCAAAAAAACAGTTTGCACAAGTACATAAAATACTACAATGTTATGAGAAGTTTTATGGAAAATATCCTTTTTGGAAAGATGGTTTTGCTTTAGTTGAAGCTCCATTTTGGGGTATGGAACATCAAGCCGCTATAGCTTATGGAAATAAATACCAAAATAATAATTTTGGTTTCGATTATATAATAGTTCATGAATCTGCTCATGAATATTGGGGCAATTCAATAACAGTTAAAGATTATGGTGATTTATGGATTCATGAAGCATTTGCCACCTATTCTGAAGTACTTTTTGTTGAACAAACTCAAGGGAAAGCTCTAGCATTAAAATATCTTGAAACTTTAAAAGAAAAAATTAGAAATAAAGAACCAATTCAAGGTCCTTTAAATGTAAATTACCATAATTGGTCCGATGCTGACATGTATTATAAGGGTGCTTGGATGTTGCATACCATTAGAAATGTAATTGATAACGATATGCTGTTTTTTAGTATACTTTATGGAATTACTAGAGAATATAAATTGAAAAATGTTGACTCTAAAACTATTATTGACTATTTTAATAAGAAAACAGTTTTAGATTTAAACAATATATTTGAGCAATATTTAACTGGTATTGAACCTCCTACCTTGGTATATAAATTAAAACAAAAAAAGAATAACGTTTTAGTGAAATATAAATGGAAAGCAAGTAAGAAATGGTTCAAGATGCCTTTAAGAATTAGCTTTGGTGAAAATATAGATTTTAAAATTTCCCCATCAACAAATTGGAGTACAGATGTTTATAGAGACCAAGATATTGACAATTTCAAAATTCGTTCAGATTTATTTTATGTCAACACCGAAAGAATTCGTTAGAGTAATTATTTTTTCTTTATTACTGTTTTCATTAAATGCTTACTCTCAAAAAGTAATTGTTACTGAAAAAGATGAAACTGTTGAATCTACACTTAGGCATGGTTTGAGTATTCAACTAGTGTTAGAAGCTGAAGACGTGCAAAAAGCATGGGTTAAAAAACTTAAAGAATTTGGTAAAGTTGAATCAACTGGCGATATTTATAAAGTTGAATCTGCATTAATAACTAGTATAAGTCCTACTCCTGTACGTTTGATTTCACAGTTAACTAAAACGGATAAAGGGGTGTATGTGTTCTATGCTATTGATTTAGGAACCAATTATTTAAGCTTTTCTAATGATTCTTTAAAATACCGTATTGCAGAAAAAATATTACACGATTTTGGAGTAATGCTCTATCATGAAGATATAAATGAGGACATAAAAAATGCAGAAAAAGTGCTACAAAAAACAGTTGCTTCTCAGGAAAGAGTGGTTAATGAAGGCATAGAAACAAGAAAAAAAATTGAAAAAAATAAATTGCAAAAACAACAATTAGAGCAAAAATTGAAAGAAAATGCACAAGAATTGATTAATCTTGAGGAGCAAATTGAAAAAAATAAGTTAAATCAAGAGAAAGTAGCCAAAGATGTTGAAAAAGTTAGAAAAGCTTTAGAAACAACTAGGGAAAGATTATTAAAGGTAGAGTAGTTTTTTTCAGATATTCGTTTTCAGTCTTAAGTCTTAAGTCTTAAGTCTAAAATCTCAAAAATATGCATAAAAGAGAAATAGGATTTATTGGTTTTGGAAGTTTTGGTCAATTTATAATGCCATACTTAACACCTTATTTTAATGTTACGGTATTTGATAAACGAGATATCCGACTAGATTGTCAGCGTTTAGGTGTTAAATATGCTTCATTACATGATACTTGTCAAAAAGAAATTGTGGTACTTGGAGTTCCTGTTCAGTTTCTTGAATCCTTGTTGATTGAAATTAAAAATTATATCAATCCAGCTTCTATTGTAGTTGATGTATCATCAGTTAAAGTAAAACCAGTTGATTTAATGCAGAAGTATCTTTCTCCTGAAAATCAAATAATAGGTTTACATCCATTGTTCGGACCCCAAAGTGGGAAAAATGGTATAGCAGGTTTAAATCTTGTGGTATGCCCTGTAAGGACAACAAGGTATGGAAATATGATGAAGTTTTTTTCTCAAATACTAAAACTTAATGTTTTAGAACGTTCTCCTGAATTGCACGATAAACAAATGGCATACGTTCAAGCATTAACACATTTTGTTGGTAGGGCGGTAAATAATATGGATATACCTGATGTTGAACAAAAAACCCCTGCTTACCAACATTTAATTGATATTAAAAGAAATCTTGGTCAAGATTCAATGGATTTATTTTTAACTATTGAAAATGAAAACCCATTTGCAAAAGAAGTAAGAGAAATGTTTCTAAAAGAATTACATAAGTTACACGACATATTAACTTAAAAATTATTTATACGTAAAGGATTCTTAATCCAAATATGTAATAAAAAATTTTAATGACTAGACTTTACAAAAAGCTAATAATAGGCTTGTTATGCTTTATTTGTATAAATGCCAATGCTCAATTATTTACTGTTAAAAACCTAAATTTAATTCCATGGCCCCAACAAGTTGAAGTGCAGGAGGGTCGATTGCATTTGAAACAAGATTTTTCAATATCGGTACCAGAGGGGGCTCCATCTCGACTTTTTGATTATAGCAATAGATTTCTTAGAAGATTAGACGCTAGAACAGGTTTGTTTTTTTTGCAAAATGTTATTTCAGAAAAACATCCTCAACGACCAGCTTTTCCAACCATGACTATAAATATTGTAAGGAAATCAACAGGAGACTGGAATGAGGATGAATTTTATACACTAAATATAACAGCTGATAAAGTTACACTTTCGGCTATAACAGATGTGGGTGCTATGCGAGGATTAGAAACTTTATTACAGTTGCTAATTATTGATAAGAATGGTGCATACTTCCCAATGGTAAATATTACTGATAGACCAAGGTTTGCTTGGAGAGGATTAATGCTTGACCCAGCAAAACATTTTTTAACTGTAGATGTAATCAAGAGAAATTTAGATGCGATGGCTTTGGCAAAGTTAAATGTTCTTCATTTGCATTTAAATGATGATCAAGGTTGGAGAATCGAATCTAAAGTTTTTCCTAAACTTCAACAATTAGCCTCTGATGGTCAATTTTATACTCAAGATCAAATAAAAGATATTGTAAAATATGCATCGGATAGAGGTATTAGGGTTTATCCAGAAATACATTTACCTTCACATGCAACCGCTATATTAACAGCTTACCCTGAATTGGCTTCTAATCAGTTACCATATGAATTAGAACGTAAAATTGGTAATATTACGGATGCAGTTTTAAATCCAGCAAATGAAAAAGTATTTGAGTTTACTGATAAACTTTTGTCGGAAATTATTCCGTTGTTCCCTGATAAATATTTTCATGTTGGCGCATCTTTACCTAGTTTAAAACATTGGCAATCAAATCAACAAATTTTAGAATTTATGAAAAAAAGAGGTTATAGTAATTCAGAAGAATTACTAGATTACTTTTTTTCACGAGTAAATAAAGCTTTTAAAAAAACAGGAAAAAAACTTATTAATTGGAACGAAGGATTTAAAATCAATTCTTTAAATGAATCAATAGTTCAAGTAAAAGATAGTTATACATCGCTTTATCAGCAAACTTTAGAGAAACGTTTTGTAGTGTTTTCGGCACCATATTACTTAGATTATATGTTGCCTTCATTAAATTACTATCAAGCTGACCCATTTGCAACATTAACTGATTTAGTTGAATCAGAAAAAAAAGCACATTTGACACCAGAACAACAAAGATTTGTAATGGGAGGAGAAGCACTTATGTGGGGTGAAATGGTTAATAATCAAACTGTTGATAGTAGGATTTGGCCAAGAACATTAGCTATTGCTGAAAGATTTTGGTCACCTCAGTCAATTCATGATGTAGCTGATTTATACAAAAGACTTGATCCTGTTTCAATTCAACTTGAGTATTTAGATATAGCACATCTTAAGAATAATCAATCCTTTTTAAGGACTATTTCGCAATTAAATCATAATAATTCCTTAAATATATTAGTAAGCGTATTGGAACCATATCCTTACTATTTGCGAAACAATAAAGGGGTAATTTACAAAACTTTTTCTCCATTTTCATTAATTGCTGATGCCGTAATACCCGACCCAACTGATGCACGCTATTTTGCATTTAGAGTAGAAAGTTACTCACATACAAAATCATTGTTTGATAAAACCGAAATTGACAAATGGTTGAAAATTTGGAGAGATAATAATGATCAATTTTTGGTACTATCAAGTGATAATATTCACCTTCAACAATTACTCGGATTATCATTACAGTTAAAAAAACTTGCCGAAATAGGTTTAGATGCATTAAGTCATACTGAAACAAAAATTATAGCTTCAAAAAGTTGGTATGAGACTAATACTAAATACATTGATGATTTAAGAACTGAATACGAAAATAAGGCTCAAAATACAAAATCATTTGAGGATGCTAGGTGTAAGTTAGCAATTCTAGAGTCAATCCAATTAATTGTAGATATGGCAAACCCTGAATTAGGTTCAAGAAGGTGGTTACAAGTACAAAAGTCTAAATCTAATCTACCAATTCATCCCATGCATTACTAGTAAAAATTTAATTTTTTCAAGAATAAATTGTTTTTTTATTGTATAATTCTTATTATTGCACTAGATGTTAAAATAGGTTTAAACTAAGTAGTTACCTTTTTAATAGTATAAGTATAAAAAAACACCCGTAAAACCGGTTATAAATATGAAAAAGTTATCACTTGCTATTGTTGCATTGTTTACAACATACTTTGTGTCTGCACAAACGTTTACTGTAACTAATATTCCAAGTTCGGGTCAAGCAGATTGGGCGTTAAATGGTTTAGCATTGAGTTGTCCACAGTCTACAACAAATGCTATTACTAGTGGAACATTTATTGAAGGTATTCAACAAGCTAACTTAGGAAGAATAAAGCAAATTGTATTTGATCCTAGTGTTTCAGTAGTTGATTTTACTGGTAGATGGCAACAAACAACACAGTTATGTGCAGATGGCGTTTCAATCATTGGACCAACAAATAGAGTTGTTACAATTATAGGAGCTTCAGGTGCTTCTTATAAAACATTAACTATAACTGGGAAAAACGATACAATTTCAAATTTAACTTTTCAAAATGCTTACATTGAATTAAATGGAACAGCTAGTGTTATATCTAATAACAATTTTACTACTAACCAAGAAATAGGTTCAGTTTTTATATTTAATGCAAAGTATAATATAGTAAAAAATAATACTTTTTCTAGCACAGTTGTAACAGGAGGTAATTCTGCTATAAGAATTGGAACCAACCAAGCTGAAAATGTAGTAGGCAATAGTGTTGGAGATAAAATAATTAACAATACTGTTCGTGGGTTTTGGAATGGATTGCAAGCTGGTCAATGGAAACAAGTTAATCCAAAATGTGATTCTTTGCTAGTAAGACACAATAAATTTTATGGTAATAGAAATGCTGGAGCCTATATTATTAATTCAGTAGGAACATTAATTGATTCGAATTATATCTATTCAAATTTAGGAGGGGGGCTTTTTGTTGAAGATTGTAAATTTAGTGAAGTTTATGCTAATTCGGTTGGACTTGATAGTTTAGGCACTGTATTAGGAAACAAAGGAAATGGAATTAATGTAAATGGAGGTAATAATATAAAAGTTGGTGACTTTGTTAAAGGAGCAAATATAGTTCTAGCTAGTGGTAATTCTGTAGCTGGTGCTGGTTTAAATAATGCTATTGCCTTTGATAAAAGTCCATTAACAAATTTATTACCTAAAAACTCAAGTGTTAGGTCCAACTTTGTAGGTGTAAAATCTGACGGGACAGGTGATTTATCAACTGGAACTATGCAATGTGGTATTTATTTTGGAGAAATGTCAACTGTAAATGTTTTAAATGATACTATAGGTGGTTTTTCAATAAATGACGGTAATACAATTGGATATTTTGGACAAATTGGAGGAGCTGTCAATTCTGGTATTCAAGTAAATATGAATTGTAGTACAGTTTTAATTGGAAACAACTTTGTTGGTATAAGTAAAACAGGTTTACCATTTTTAAATAATCAATGGGATGGTATAGCAGTAAGAGGGGTTACAAAAGTCGATATTTTCCAAAATAGAGTTGGAAATGGTATTCAAGGGATTGCTTTTAGAAATTCAAATGATGGAACTAAGCAAACTACATTCTCAAGTATGAGAGGTAATTTCTGTGGTACTTCAAATGGAATAGATTCTCATCCTAATAGAGATTGTGGAATTTCTATAGAATGGGGAACTAATAACTCTATTGTTGGAGGTAAAAATTTATCTGATGCTAATATAGTTATGAATGAAAAAATTGGAGTTTGGGTTGCTGGTAATAATGCATCATCAGCTAAAGACACAATACAAGGAAATTTAATAGCAAATTGTTCTACTACTGGTGTTGCTGTTTACAATAACTCTAGTAATATTAGAATATTAGATAATATTATTACTTCGTCTGGTTATGGAGTTCATTTTACAAGTACTAATGCTACACCTATTGTAAGTGGTAATAAAATTATTAAAAACACTACAAATGGTGTGTTAGTTGACGGTTTAATTACAAACGTTTCTTTCTTGAATAACCAAATTGACAGTACAGTTTCTGGTGATGGTTTAAAAGTTAATAAAGCTATTACAAACTTAGTTGCTCGTGGAAACTCTTTCTCAAACAATAGCGGTAATGGAATTAATTTTGTAAAAGGAACTCAATCAATTATTGGAGGAACCGGAGCAAATGAAGGTAATATTATTGCTGCCAATGGTGGTTCGGGTATTAATTTAACTGATGCAACTGTTACAAATGTACAAATGCGCAGAAACAGTATTTCTTGTAATGCAGTTACTGGTATTAATTTAAATGGATTAGCAAATGCTAACTATATGACTGATGTTGTTAAAGTAGATACAATAAATTCTACTAGTACTACTTTAGTGGGTCAATTAAAAGGTCAAGCTGTTAATGGTGTAATAATAGAAGTTTTTGCAAAGGATAATAGTTTATGTAGACAATCTTGCTTGTCTGCTGTTGAAAGACAAGGATATTTATTTATTGCTGAAGGTGTAACTGATGCCCAAGGTAAATTTAATATAACTTTGCCTTCGCCAGTTTCAAGTTTCTCAAATATTACCGTTACTGCAACCTCTCCTGGAGCAGGCAATACAGTAGGCGCTTATCAAACTTCTGAGTTTTCAAGATGTTTAGAAATATTACCTGTTTCTTTCTTAAATGTTTCTGCTAAAAATATAACAAGTGGAGTTTTAGTAAAATGGCAAACAGCATCTGAAACTAACAATGATTATTTTGTTGTTGAAAGAAGTACCGATGGAAGAAATTTTGAAGTTATTAGTTCGCAAATTGATGGTGCTGGTACAACTAATAACATCAATTCGTATACATTTATTGATAAAAACCCTAAAGAAGGGGTAAATTACTATAGAATTAAACAAGTTGATTTTGATGCTAAATTTGATTATTCAAAAGTAGTTGCAGTTAATACTGGAGGTAGTACAATCATTTCAATCTCTCCAAATCCAACTGCTAATGATGCAATTTTAAAAATTTTAGCTGAAGAGTCAGGTATTTATCAAGTTGCAATTTATGATGCTTTAGGTAAAGTTTACTTTACTACAAGTGTAGAAGTATATGGAGGTTCAGGAGAATATAAATTGAATCTAAATAATTTATCGAAAGGTGTATATTTCTTACATGTTACAAGTGAAAATACAACTTGGATTGAGAAATTAGTTAAAGAGTAAATTTGCAATATAAAAAATTTTGAAGCCTCGAGTAATCGAGGCTTTTTTTTGCACTTTCTTGTTATTTTAATATTTTTTATTATTTAAACCATATTTTGAAACATATACAAGTATTAGTCGTATTGGTCTCAAATAATGTACGACTATGGAAACTTCATACAGAAATCTGAAAATAGTTGTTTTTGTTTTATTAAATTTTGTTTTTTCAAATGTATTTGGGCAATGTAGTATTACTTCAAATTTAGTGACTAACGGAAATTTTTCAAGTGGTAATACTGGTTTTTCAAGTAGTTATGGTTATAATCCTGGTAATCTTACACCAGAAGGAAAATACGATGTTTTGACAAATCCTAGAAATGATCATCCAAATTTTGCTACATGTGGTGATCATACAAGTGGTTCTGGAAATATGATGGTTGTTAATGGAGCTAATACTGCAGGTGTTACCGTTTGGTGTGGTTCTGTTTCAGTAAATCCAAATTCTTCTTACACATTTTCTACTTGGGTTGCTTCCGTACATCCAACAAGTCCAGCAATTTTACAATTTTCTATAAATGGAGTTAATTTGGGTAGCCCATTTACTGCATCTTCTACAACATGTACTTGGCAACAATTTTGTGAAACGTGGAGTTCGGGTGCTAATACAACAGCTTCGATATGTATTGTTAATCAAAATACTGCTGCGAGTGGTAATGATTTTGCTTTAGATGATATTCAAATGGGAGTTACTGCTACTTTACATGTTAAAATTTCAAATTTTTCAGTAAAAAATTTTTACAATGCTATATATTTAAATTGGAGCACTATTGAAGAGATAAATAATGATTATTTTGTTATTGAAAAATCTATCGATTTAACACATTGGGAAGAAATAGGTAAAGTAAATAGTACATCCAATGTTAATTATTTAACTAGTTATGAATTTTTAGATCATGCAAGAAATAATAATTCTTTAGTTTATTATCGTATCAAAAGTGTAGACAAGTTTGGTAACGTTGAATTATCAAATGTAAAATCACTTGATAATAATGAAAACAATGTAATTGTATGTCCTAATCCTTCTTATGATAGGATTTCCATTTTGTCTGATCAAAGAGTTTATGCAATTTATATATGTAATTCATTTGAAATTGAAGTTAAAAAATTTCTATTTGACAATGAAGAGGTTCGTCCAACAGATTTAGATGTAAGTGAATTAAAACCAGGAATATATTATTTAAAAATTCTTTCTCAAAATTTTGAAAATGCACAAGTTGTAAATATGTTAAGATTTATTAAAAAATAAATTTTCAAAATTTATCTTTTAGAATACTTAAATAATATTCTATCTTTGAAATAAAATTTCGAAGAATATGACTTTGCATTTCTATAAATATCAAGGAACAGGTAATGATTTTGTAATTATCGACAATCGAACAAAATTTTTTGATATAAAAAATACTGCATTAATTAAAAAACTATGTGATAGAAGATTTGGGATAGGTGCTGATGGATTTATGCTGCTAGAAAATGTAGAAGGGTATGATTTCAAAATGGTTTATTTTAATGCTGATGGAAATGAGAGCTCAATGTGTGGGAATGGAGGCCGTTGTTTAGTGGCTTTTGCTTATAAAATGGAGGTTTTTAAAGATACAACTACTTTTTTAGCAATAGATGGTTTACATGAGGCATCAATTAAAGATGGAATTGTAAAATTAAAAATGATAGATGTGAATGTTGTGGAAGAAAATGATTCGTTTTCATGGTTAAATACAGGATCTCCACATTATATAAAACAAGTTCAGGATATAGAAAAATTTCCTGTATTTGAAGAAGGAAAATCCATCAGATACAATGATAGATTTAAAGCTGAAGGTACTAATGTGAATTTTGTTGAACAGATTGGCGATAATCAGATTTTTGTTCGTACTTATGAAAGAGGTGTTGAAGATGAGACCTATTCATGTGGTACAGGTGTTACAGCGGCTGCATTAGTAAATTCAAGAAAAGGCTTAGTTAGTCCTATCGAAATAAAAACTTTAGGTGGAAATTTATCCGTTGCTTTTAAAGAAGATGGTAAAGGTGGATTTAAAGATGTATATCTTTGTGGTCCGGCAGAGCTTGTTTTTGAAGGAGATATAGAAATTTAAGACTTTAGATACTAGATTTTAGATATTAGACTAAAATCTAAAATCTAGTATCTAAAATCAAACAATGAAAATACTTTATTTACATCAATATTATAAAACACTCGAAGAGGGAGGTGCAATACGTTCTTTTCATATTGCAAAAGCGATGTCTGAAAATGGTCATCATGTAGATGTAATAACAAGTTCAAATGATAAGAATGCAAAATTAGTTGATGGTAAAATTGTAGTACATTACTTTAAAATTGGTTACAGTAATAGTTATGGGTTTATAAGAAGAATATTTGCATTTTTATTATTTATAATTTTTTCTACTTACAAATCGTTTAAAGTCCGAAATGTTGATCTTATTTATGCTACTTCAACACCATTAACAGTAGCAATACCTTGTTTAATTGTGAGTTTTTTTAGAAAAATTCCTTTTGTGTTCGAAGTAAGGGATCTTTGGCCTGGAGTTCCACAAGAATTAGGTCTTTTAAAAAATACACTTGTTTTAAATATTTTATATAAATTGGAGTTTTTGGTTTATTTAAAAGCAAGCACAATTATAGTTTTATCTGAAGGAATGTATGATAATATTGTTTTTAGATATCCTCAATTTAAGCATAAGATTCAGGTTGTTACAAATTTTTGTGATTTAGAACTTGCTAGTAATTTTCCCAAAAAAATATCAAAAAGTGACAATGTAAAAGTGAAAATTTGCTATGCAGGAACATTAGGTTTTGCAAATGAAGTTAATCAGCTCATTGATTTAGCTATTTATGCAGATTTACATTTCAAGAATAAATTTGAATTTTCAATCATTGGTGATGGGGCTCAATTGCAAATGTTGAAATCAATAGCTCCTGTTAATGTTTCTTTTTTTGATTATTTAAATAAAAATGATACATATAAGATATTGAGCGAGTCTGATTTTTCATATGTTTCCTATAAAGTAGATTCTAAATTGTTACATACAGGTAGTCCTAATAAGTTTTTTGATTCCCTAAGTTTAGGAACCATACCAATTATAAATTTTCATGGTTGGATTTTTAATTTATTGCATAACGAAGATGTTTTATTGTTTCACGAAAAATATAATGAAAAAGATTTGTTGTTAAAGTTGCTAAATATTTGTAAATCAGATGAAATATATGGTTTTTACTCTTTGAAATGCTTAAAAGTTGCTAGGACAAAGTTTAGCAAAAACGATTCATTGGATAGGATTATTTGTATATTAAATAATATAAAATAAAGAAGTGTTGTTTAATTGATTTAATTTCAATAACTTTGGTCACTTTTAAAAATCACCCTCCAACGATTACTCCATAATAATAGTTTCAATAATTTATAAAAATTATTGAATTATTGCAATTTCAATTTATATTTGCCTAATTGATTAAAAACGCTTCAATGAGAAAGACACTTAGATTAGTTCTCATTTCGGTGCTCGCATGTGTTGGCTATTCCGCTCTGGCACAAGTTCAAGATAAAGAGCATATCACCCAAGAGATGGTGGTTAAACCGAAATACAAAAACATTATTGGTTATTATACCTCATGGGAGGGGTATAAAAGAGGTGGATTATTTAATCCTGCCAATATAGATTTTACAAAATACACAATTATAAATTACTCATTTTTTCAAACTGATAAAAATGGTAATATATTCGGAACGGATGCTTGGGCAGATTCGATTCTTTTAAGGGGTAAAATGGATTTTGGAAATCCAATTCAGCCAGCTTACTTCCCAAATACTTCTTTAATTGATGTTGCTCATGTTGCTGGAGCAAAAGTTATGGTTTCAATTGGAGGATGGACATTGTCTGAAACATTTCCAGTTGTAGCAGCTGACCCAGCTAAAAGAGCCCATTTTGCACACAATTGTGTGGAGGCATTAAGAATATATGGCTTTGATGGTATAGATATTGACTGGGAATATCCTTGTTATGCTGAGCATAAAGGTACTCCTGATGACAAGAAAAATTATCCTCTTTTCATGAAAGCAATTAGAGATTCAATAGATGCTTATGGAGAAAAGATTGGATACAAATTTTTATTAACTGCAGCATATGGAGCACCAGCTTCCTTAAATACAAGTATTGAATGGGAAAATCTTGGTTTCATGGATTTTTTTAACATGATGACTTATGATTTTAATGGAGGATGGAGTGAAGATGCAAACCATAACTCTCCGTTATATGCTCCTGCTAGTGGTGATACAAATGCTATTTCAAATTGTTATTACAGATTAGTAAATACTTACAAAGTCCCAAAAGAGAAAATTAATATGGGAGTAGCGTTTTATGGTAGATCTTTATTAGGAAAACCAGGTATAAAATTAGATTTATATGGCAAGCAACACGCAGGATTGATAGATACAGTAACTTTTGTTCCAGATTTAGGAGGTACACTTTATTACAATATCTTAAAATATAAAGATAAATTTGAAGAAAAGTGGGATGAAAAATCGCAAGTTCCATATTTAGTAGGTAAAGGTGATTTAAATACATTCGTATCATATGACGATCCTAAATCTGTTAAATTAAAAGCAGAGTTTGTAAAGAAAAATGAATTGGCAGGTGTAATTATTTGGGAAATTTCTGGTGATTTTCTTGAAAAAGGAGAAGGTTCAGGAGTAGTAGCTTCTACACCATTGATAGATGCACTTAATGAAGTATTATTAACACCTAAAAAGAAAGCAATTCCTAAAAGGTGGAAACAGCCAGTAACGAAACCTGTTCGTGAAAAAGGTTGGAGAAAAGAAGCTATTAAGCAAAATTTAAGAAATATCCATAAAAAGGACTAATATTTCAATTTAGATGTCTTTAAAATTAATTTGTAACCAAATAACCGGATGATAAAATTTACAAAAAGCCAACTTTCCGGTTTGGCGGTGTGTTTGGGATTATTAAGTTCAAGTGCTTTTGCAAATAGCAATGACACAACTAAAACTACTAACTCATCTCAAATCACTAGCTCGGACCCTAATCAAAATTTTAAATTAAATCTGGCAACAGGTTTACTTAAAAAATTTAAAATAAACTCAGCACAAGACCAAGTTGAACCAAAGTTTGGTTACAATGGTAATAAAAAAATGGGTTTATTTCTAGATGATATCATTGTTTCTGGTACATTAAGGTTTTTTACCTTATATAGAAATATGGATTCATATTATTCTGATTTGAGAACTTCTCCAAGGAATATTTCATTTGTTGATTATCCAACAGGAGGTGCTGCAGTTGCACAAGGATCTTACCCTCTTTTAGAGTTAAATTTACAAAGTAAAGTATCTAATAAGCTTGATTTTAATGTCGGTTATTCATTTGCTTATTATTTTACTGGTGATGAGCAAACTGATCAAACAAGAAACTTATCTGCTATCCAAAATTTGCGTTTTGGTGCAAATTTGAATACAACAATAGGTAAATTTAGTTTTTCTGCTGGGCAAGTGTTACCAGTAAAATTGAGCAAGTTTACAATGGGGCAGCCAAATTATAGGGATGATTATTTTGATCGTTTGCCTTGGGATTGGTACAGAAACTCATTTTTAAGATATGATGAGTATTATACCTTGAAAATGAATATGGGCGGTCAAAATGAAGGTCGTTCATTGTTTTCTGGTGCTGTTATAACTGGAAATGTACTACCATTGGGTGTAAATGTAACCGCACTTCTAGGAAGAACAAGTTTAACTGCTCCTTATAATTCTTATGCAGTGGGAACTCCTGCAATATTATATGGTGGTAGAATAGAAAAGTCAATATTTACAAAGGATGTAAATGGTAAAGTTGGAGTTAATGGTTATTTTAGAAGAGGATTTGCTTCAAATACGTCGACTCAAAGTGATAATAACACAATGTATACTATTGATTCTGATTTGAAATTTAAAGGTTTTAAAGTTTCAGGAGAAGTTGGGTTAAATAAATTAGATAATCCATATTCTAAGAAAACTGGAAAAGCGGCAAGGTTAAAATTAGATTTTGATAAAAAATATTTACCAATTCCAATTGCTGTTGAAGGATTTTATATTACAAATGCTTTTGCTAATTATGATGGTTCTGTTTTAAATGGTAATGGCGATTTAAGGCAAGGAGGTTCTTCAACTTTAGTTACAGATGATCCAACATTATTTACTAATTTAATTCAAGAAGTAGGTCAATACACTAATAATAGAGCTGGTATAACTTTAAATACCAATTTGAGAGTTAAAAAATTAACAATCGACTTAGGATATAGTTTAAGCCAAGAAATTCAAAATGTAAATGATTCTGTAATTACAGTGCAGCATAAAGTAAATGCATTTACCAGATCTCGTTTTAATCAATGGAGAATGCAAACAGGTCCATATAGTAGAGTTAGAAGTGTTTTTAGAAGAACATTTGAAAATGTTGCAATAACAAATCCTACTTATGATCATAAAAAAGCATTTCAGGCTGCAGAGGCTATGTTAATGTATAAAGCAAAGCTTTTTGGTAAAGATATCGTATTGATGAATTTTAATACATATTCAGCTGCAACTCCAAAGTTAGATTTTGGAAGTGTTCTAAATGAAAATGCTTATGTACGTCAACATTATTCAGATTTTACTGTAGCGTACAAATTCTTAAAGAAAGTTACTGGTGTTTTAAATGGTGCTTATGAAACTGTAAAAGGAGGAAAGAATACAGTTAAGGATTCCGAAACAGGTGGATACATCAATCAAACAGGATATAGTTATGGTGCTGGTATTGATTATGATTTTATATCAACAGGGTCATTACATTTACGACACAAATGGTTTGATCATAATGATACAAACTTCAAAAAAGATAAGTTTAATGGACAAGAAACTTATCTAGAACTTAAAATATTCTTTTAATAACTAACGACTTAACAAAATGAAATATAAATCAATACTATTAACTTCTATATTGGGTTTAGGACTTGTAAGTGCTCAAGCTCAAACAGAATTTTATTTAAACGGCTACGGACGTTCAATCATTACTTCAAATAGTTTATCAGCTGATCAAGCAACTGCATCTACGGTAAAAAAATCAGTTGGTGGATATGCTCTATTTGATTTAACAACAAATTTCAAAATGTCTAATACGCTGTGGGCAAATACTATATTAAGGGTTAAAAGTCCTTTTGGTGGTTTTTTTGGTACAGGGGTTCAATTAGGTTTTCGTCAATTTCAAGTTGGAGGTAGAATAGGCAAATTTGTAAAATATGAATTTGGTGATATTAATATTGGAGAAGGTATGGGGCCTTATGCTGTATATAACTTTGATGATATGTATACAAGATTTGAGTCACCTTTATTGGCTCAAAGAAGAGACATTTTGACGTATGAAAACTTTAATACTGGAAACTTATGGCGTTTACAAGGTGTTCAAGCGAATGCTAAGTTTTCAATAGGTTCAGCAGTTGATACATTAAAAGTGTATGGATTTGCTGCAAGAACAAATTCAACTAATGATGGAACAATTCCAGATAGAATATTATCAGGTGGTAGATTAACTGCTGTTCTTAACCCAGCATTTAAATTGGGGGGTAATTATGTAGGTTTATTAGATGTTCCAGTGAATACTAGTGAAATGGTTTATTCAAATCATGTACTTTCAGGAGATGCTAATTTAAATTTACCATTAGGAGAAGATATCATAGCTCATGCAGGATTAAATACTGGTTTGTCAAGTTATAGTAATAAAAATAAAACTTTGGATACTACAATTTCTTATTCAGATTTTTATTACGAGGGAGCAGTAGGTGCAACTTATAAACCAGTTAAGCTTAAATTAATGGGTACTTTGAGAAATGTAGGCCCACAATATTCAAGCCCTACAGCACAAACTAGAAGAGTAAATAATACTATAAGTACTTCATTATTTGGTAATATAAATTCTAATGTTGTAAGAACACAGTCATTATTTGATAGATATACTCAAGAAGATGCTTACAACAGGGTTATTTTGCCAACATTACAACAATTTAATCCAATTTATAGTAATATTTTTCCTTATGGAACTGCAACACCAAATAGAACTGGATTTACTATTGGCTTATCTACTGACACATCTGCTAAAATAATAGATGCAGAAATTGCGTTTGATAGTTACAAACAAATCATAGGAGAAGGTACTGTTGCATTAAAAAATTATACAGGTATTAAGGGAGGAGTTTCTTTTAATATAGGTAAGTTTATTGCTTCAGAAAGGAATTATATAATTCAAGTTGGTTATAGATCAGAATCAACTACTAGAGATGGTAAAGCTAAAGTTGATTTGGCTTCATCTGTTATTGATTTGGGTGCAAGTGTAGAAGCTTTAAAAAGAGTTGATATTTTAGGTGGTGTTAAATTGTTTAACGCTAAAGGGAATGATTACATCACAAAATATGACCAATTTAATATGGTTTCAGAGGTTCCAAGCGTTTTAAATAATGTTGATATGTCTGAAATGGTTTACTCATTAGGTTTTAAATACAGAATTTCAGATAATGGTTCCTTATTTACAGTAAACTATAATAGAAGTGATGTCAAAACGACTTCAAAAGTAGGTATTGATCAATTATTTATAAACTTCATAGCGAAGTTTTAATAGTTACTTTTAAAAGATTAAAAGTATAAAATTAGACTTAATAATAATAATATGGTCAAATATATATTTAAAACATTACTTAGTGTATTAGTGTTAAGTATTGTCTTTTTATCATGTAAACATAAAGTAGAAAATAATGAAATGATAGGTCCAGCATATGTACCAGCTGGAGAGAACTTTGTCATTAAATTAGATACACTTTATCTTTCAGCAAATAATGTAAATTTTTCAAATAGATTGAGTACTCAAGCTAATTTGAATATTACAGCTAGTTTTAATCAAAAAGTTACTTGGTTTATTCAAATCAAAGGTTTAAGTTCTAAAGCAGAGAAAAACTTCATTGGTTTAAATGACACAGTAAATGTAAATTGGAATGGAGTATCCGAAAATATTTATTTCTTCAGAAAAGGTGAAAAAGTCGAAATTTTACTAAAAATTTATGGAGATGATAAATATACATTATCAAGAACTGTGCTTATTGACGATGTTTACAAGTATGGAGGAACAGGAACATCACCTCAAAACTATACAAGTCAATCGATAGGTGGAATTATTTATCATTTTGTTGATGATATGGAAGATAATCCAGATCCATTTACTAAGTTGAGTCCATTCTACCCAAGTTTAACCGATGCACCTTGTGTTGATTGTATTAATCAAAAAGATACAATTGATCCTGTTCAAGGTAAATATAGTTATTTATTGTCTGGTTTTGATACAGATGGAAATACTTATGTTGGATCTTTAAATACTATTCAACTTTATAGTCTAGGAAAAAAAATAACTCCGGGTATATCAAATGATGATTTATATATAAATATGTATGTTTATGGTGATGGAAGTAACTCAAGTACATCATTGATAGTTTTTGCCTATGAAATGGATGTTATGACTAGAGTGGATACCTTGGTAACTCCTGCAGTTGAATATGATAGTCCTTGGCCAGCTTCTGATTTCATAACATATAATGATAAAATTGCTAAATATAAGCAAGGTATAAATGATAAGTGGCAGTCAACAATTGCAGTAAATTGGACTGGTTGGAAATTAGTATCATTAAAATATAGTGATTTTAAAAAGCCAACTACTAATGGAAACCTTGGAGGTGGTAAATTACAAGCAGATAGGTTATCAGGAATTGCTATTGAATTAGATGATAATCCAAGTTCTGGCAAAAAAGTATATTGTAAAATTGATCAAATTACAATAACTGAAAACGGGCCTTTTAAACAGCAATGATTATGAAAAATATTAAATTAAATCTTATAATTTCTAGTCTGTTGATTTTGATTGTATGTTCTTGTAAACACACAAATTTCAATACAGAAAAACAAGTTGGGCCAGGAATTTGTGTTCCTGATGATTTCTCTATAAATAATTTTACAGTTTTAAGTTCAACAACTGGATTAGATTCTGTAAATTTTACTGGTTCATCAAATACTGAAAAAGTTAAGATTCACGCTGATTTAAGTAGTGATGTCTCGTGGGGTGTAATAATTAGAGGAAATTCTACTAATGCTGTTAAAAGGTTTAATGGGAAATCTAAAACAATTGACATTGAATGGAACGGAATTGCTGATTCTTTGAAATTATTTTCAAATGAATACTGTACAGTTTCATTAGAATTTCAATGTTTTGCTAGTCCAACTAAAATGTTTAAAATTATTAAACCAACAAATTTTATGAACGTTGGTTTGTTAGTGTCTGATTATGATGGGAATGGTGCTTTTGGTAGTAGGTTTTTGACATGGTCCGATGGTTGTATGATGACCTATGGTCCAGCTTCAGGTGGTAGTATTGCATCTAAAAAAATACAACTTCCATCTACAGTTTCATCAACCAATGGAGTAATTGCATCTTCACCTCAAGGTGGAAATGTTTTCTATATGAATTGTACCAGTGCAGCTGCAGGGTACTATATTGCTGGGGTTCAAACGGCAATTGCAGGATTAGGAGGATATGTGTTGCCAACAAATCAAACTACTAACTTATCTGAAAGTGCAAGACCTTTAACAATTAAAAAAGTATTTGGTTCAAATGTTGCTACTAGTGACTTGTATGTAAATATTTTTATTAATGTTAATTCTAATGATCAGGCAAATTTAAGTATGTATCTTAAGGAATGGAAAATGCTTAAGTCCAAAATTTCTGGTCAAGATAGTTTATATGTATCATCTGATAGTTATATTTCTAATATAGCACCTTCACCAAATAAAGATTGGCAATATTATTCTATTAAGATGAGTGATTTTAAATTAGACGGAAAATCTATTCAGGATCCAACTAAAATTACATTCCTAGGTCTAGATTATCAATCAAAAGATGCTGGACCTAAAAAAGTAGAGGCTGCATTAGATTTAATAATTATCACCAAAGGTGAACCATTATTTCCTAAGTTAGTTAAAAAGTAATTTCATTTAAATTTTTAATAAATAAAATGGGTTTAACTTATGTTTTAAGTTAAACCCATTTTTGTTCTAGACCTAAATCTTTATATACCTTTTTTATTCTTTCTAGATATTGTAAGTCATTGTTATTTTCGTGTTTATAGTAATATTCATACAATAATGCTTCTAATATTTCCTCTGTTATATCTGGATAATTTACTTCAATTATTTTATCATTTTCTAACCATTCCGAAATAATTTTATAATTCTTCCTTTTTAGATTTTTTATAACTGGAATTCCCATTTTTTCTAATGATGCTGCATTGAGTGCTTGCTCATACTGATTTTTCATGGGGATAACTAATAGTTTTTTCTTTAAAAATAATGCTTCAGCTGGTGTTTCAAATCCAGCACCACACAATACACCTTTGCATGAAGCTAAACTTTCAACAAAATCTTCATTGTTTATTGGTGATATATTTACATTTTGAAAAGTTAAAGGTTCTCTATTGTGTTTTGAGAATACTTCCCATTTTATTTGTGGAAACCGAGATAAGTGTTTGATTAGTATTTCATCTTTATATGCTGGAAGATATACAGTATAATGCCCTTGGTTTGTTGGTTTTAAATTTCGTATTTGTTGACGAATAACTGGAGTGAATATATTAGGTTCATACTTTTCGAAATGGAATCCAAAAAATGAAGTGGAAGGGATGTAATATTTTAATATAGTACTACCTAATAAATCTTTTTTTGTAGGTTTAGGAGCATAAGTTGAAAGTACTGCACTTTGGTGACTTAATGAAACACATTTAACTCCCTTCATTTTACATGCCCATGCTGAAACTGGTTCGAAATCATTAATTACCAAATCATACTCTGTAACTGGTAATGAATTGATTTCTTTCAAAAGGTTTCTTAAATCTCCATTCTGATAAGTTGCCCATAAATCTACTCCTCCTTTTTTCCCAAAAATAAAACTCATTCCTTTAAAACGATATTTAACCTCAAATGGTAATGTAACATCTGCTTGAACACCACTTATTAATAAATCAACGTTTGCTAATTTCATTAAAATAGGAACTATATCTCTAGCCCTACTAATGTGACCATTTCCAGTGCCTTGAAGGGCATACAAAATTTTCATATTTCGATTTATTTTTTTGTTAAAGCAAATTCTTTTACCAGGTTGTCAAACAGTTCAGTATTGGATAAAAAAGCCTCATTAGGGTCTTCTTTTATAAAATGTTTAATATTTTTATCTTCAGTAAATTTATATAGCTTCCATTCTCCTTTATTATATTCTAAAGAAGTTAAATTTTCAACCCAATCACCACTATTTAAATATATTACTGCCCCTTCTTGGTTTGAGTACTGTTTCATTTCGGGTTGATGTATATGTCCACACACAACAAAGTCATATTTGTTTTTTATTGCGATGTCGGTAGCAGTAATTTCAAAATTGTTTATAAATTTTACTGCGCTTTTTACTTTATCTTTAATTTTTTTTGAGAGGGATATTTTACCTTTTCCAATTAACTTCGAAATAAAATTTACAAACGAATTTATGTAAATAAGTAAATCATAACCTATTGCTCCTAATTGAGCTAACCATTTTGAATGTTGCATAGTTACATCAAAAACATCTCCATGGAAAAACCATGCTTTTTTCCCATCAAGTTCAAGTACTAGTTTATTGGTTATTTTAAAATTTGATATATCAAATCCGACAAATTTTCTTAACATTTCATCATGATTTCCAGGTATATAATATACCTCTACTCCTTTACTTATCCACCCCATTACATATTTTACAACCTTCATATGTGATTTGGGCCAATATCTTTTTCTAAATTGCCATACATCAATTATATCTCCATTAAGTATTACTTTTTGAGGTTTAATACTTTTAAAATAGCTTAATAGTTCATCTGCATGGCAACCGTAGGTTCCAAGATGAACATCTGATACAACTAATACTTCTATTTCTCTTTTTTTCATTAATGTAAGGTAAATGATATGTATTTTATCATTTTTTACCAATTGCAAACTACAATTTCAATTTCAATATATTATTACTTAAAAATTAACTTAACCTTACTTAATGGATTTAAAAATGAAGTTATTGTTAAAAGTTTGGGATAGGTGGTAAAATTTCATATATAAGTATTTTTCTGTAACCCTTCAGTAAGCTTTTAAGTATACAACTTTTGTAAAAAATTAAATTCATATTTATGATAAAAGAAGTCACAAAGTTAACAAGCTTATTATTAGGTTTATTGTGTTTGCATAATGGATTATTTGCGAATGACAAAGCTTTGAAGGTTGGATACTGTTCGCCAACTATTTCTAATAATCAAGTTTATTTGAATAGGGTATTTTTTGCTCATAGAACATCAGATGTAAGTGGTGGGGCTGATCATATCAATACAAATAACACTGGTTATACTACTACATTGGGTTCTAGCTCTGGAACTATTCTTAAACGACAATGCTCTACTGGTATTTGGATTACTGTAATGACAACCTTGAATACACTAGTAGATTATAAGGTAACTGCTTATGGAGATTGGAACAATGATGGTGATTTTGAAGATTTAAATGAAAAATGTGGAGAATTTATAAATTTTATCCCTGCAAATAGTGGTAATTATAAAAGTGGGGATTTTAGTTTTACTGTTCCTCAAAATGCAGTTTCAGGAAATGTTAGAATGAGATTTATTGCTTCAATGGCAAATGCTACAGTTACACCTTGTGGATCTGTTAATGGAGAAGTAGAAGATTATATTGTAACAATAGCAAATAATACTGCTCCTGTATTGGATTTATCTGCAAGTCCGGTTTTGAACAGTATTAATACAAGTCAAACTGATAATGATGGAATTTCTGTTAAAAGTTTAATTAAATCAGCTGGTAATACAACTAAACTTATTACCGATGCTGACCCATGTTCAGATAGACAAGGTATAGTAATAACTGGAACAACAGGTAATGGTATTTGGCAATATAAAACATCAAATGGTGTTTGGACATCTGTTGGTTCTGTAAGTACAACAAGTGCTCTTCTTTTGAATGATAGTTCAAGTGTTCGTTATGTTCCAAGTGTAAATACTGAAACTGCAACAATAACTATTAAGGCTTGGGATATGAGTTCAGGTAGTAATGCCACTTTAGCCAATGTTTCTTCAAATGGAGGTGTAACTGCATATAGTTTAAATTCTAAAACTATAAATCAAGAAGTGAAGCCATCAGCAGGATATACTGATAATATGTTAATTGTAAGTTCATCTGCTCCAAATAAAATTGTGTCTGCTCCATTTGATAGAAATAACAAATCTATAAATCTTTCAAAAGTATTAAGTACTAATATTAATTACGGATATACTTATGATTTAGAATTGGATGAAAATACAGGTAAAATGTATTGGGGCGGTACAGGCTCACTTGGTAGCGATATTTATGTTTCAAAAACTGATCTATCTAATCCTACTTCAGTATTTAATAATGGTGATTATCCTGGAGGAGTTGCTTTAGGTGGCGGAAAAATGTTTGTAATTCAATATAACGGTCTATTTAGTGCTAATCTTGATGGAAGTTCAATTACTTCAATATCGGGAGATGTGGGGCAATTTGACAAAACACTTATTGGGGAACCAAAAGATATTGATTTCCATAATAATAAATTATATTTTGTATTCTATTCTTATGGAGATAATAAATATCATTTATATGAATCAGATACTGATGGTAAAAATAGTGTAGAATTGTATTCAACATTAAATGCGTTATATAGTTTAGATGTTACAAATAACACGCTTTATTGGGTTGAAACAGAATCTGGGAACGGTGTTTTACATAAAAGAAGTATTGTTGGAAGTGGTTCAGGAACAACTCTTGGAACAATAAATGGAGTTCCTCTTTATCAGGTAAAAGTTGATAATAATAAATCAACTGTTTATGTAGCTACTTATGAAGACAATGGTACTTCAAAAGTATATACCATTCCTACTTCAGGTGGTGTTTTTAATAAAATTGCAGATTTAGATTTTGTAGTAGGAGGTTTAAGTTTCCCAACTTCAGTTGTTTTGAATCCAACTATTTCTAAATCAGGTTCTCTTTCTGCTTTTACTACATGTAGTGGTAAGGCTTCTGTTTCACAGACTTTTACAGTTGCAGGTTCAGATTTGACAAATGATATTGCAATTAATGCACCAACAGGGTTTGAAATTTCTACTGTTGAGGCAAGTGGTTATGCATCGAGTGTAACTTTAACACAAGTTGCAGGTATTGTTTCTTCAACCACAATTTATGCAAGATTAGCCTCAAATGCTACAGGAAATCCATCAGGAGACATATCAATTTCATCAACTGGAGCTGCTCCAACAAGTTTAGGAATTAATGGGACAGTTATTGTTACTCCAATGGCTCCAGAAACACAAGGCGATTCTGTTTGTGATAATGGTACATTAACATTAATGGCAAAACTTGCTGAAAATAGAACTAGTGGTCAATTATATTCAATTAAATGGTACGATGCTTCAACAAATGGTACACTTGTACATACAGGAAGTACGTTTGTTACAGGTACTTTAAATAGTTCAACTTATTATTATGCTTCAGTTGAAGTTTCTGGATGTGAGTCACCTCGTACACCTACATTAGCATTAGTTACTGCAACTCCTGAAAAACCTTATATTTCAACTGCTGGTCCACAATGTAAGGAAGGAAGTTTTACTTTTAATGCATTAATGCCTGTGAAAATTAATTGTAGAAATTGTGGAGATGATAACATTTATTTATGGAAAAATAGTAAAGGAGATTCTGTTTTTAATGATGCAGATTTTACAACACCTATTTTAAAATCAACCGAAACATATACAGTAACAGCAGAAATGAACGGTTGTATTTCTCAACCAACTATTGTGAATGCTGTAATTTTAAATATACCTACACCTAAAGTATTATCAATTAATCCAGTTTGTTCTGGTAATACAACTACAATTTCTGTGGAAACAATTTCTGCAGGTAGAATATCAGGTTGTAGAAATTGTGGAGAATTATATGATTATACTTGGTACAATGTAAATGGAGATTCTATTGGAACTGGGTCAAGTTTTAATACTCAATCAATGTTATTTAATACTAAATTTTATGTAAAAGCTTCAGATAATGGTTGCTATTCAGATTCATCAGAGATAAATGTATATGTGATAGATAAACCAGAAATTTCTCAAGAATTAATTGATTTGACAATTTGTAACGGTTCTATTGCTAAGTTTAAAGTTGTTTCTGATGGTGAAAACTTAAATTATAACTGGGGAATGACTGACGGAACAAACTGGATGATTGAACCAAGTGAAACTAAGGATTCAGTAGAATTTGAGGTAGATGGTGGTTTAGATGGTGTTAAAATATTCACAATAGTATCAAATACATGTGGAAAAGATACTTCTTTGGCTAATTTGAGTGTAATGGTTGTTGATACTGCTGTTTCTGTTCAAAATGGAATAATTTCAGCAAATATAACTGATGAGGAATATCAATGGGTAAACATGGATACCAAATCAATTATTGATGGTGAAACAAATCGAGCATATTCTCCAACAAAAACGGGCACTTATGCAGTTGTAATTACGCAATATTTTGGTAAAGGAAGATATTGTACAGATACATCAGGTGCAAGATATGTGGAGGTTGTTGCAACTGGTTTAGAAAATTCAATTGTATCAAATTTCTCAATCTACCCTAACCCAGCAACCGACAATGTAACTGTTTCATTCACAGAATCAGTTTCAGGTACAGTTTCAATTGTTGACATGAATGGAAATGTAGTTGCTACAAAATCTATTTCAGGAAATACTTCAAATATCTCAACTGCTGAGTTTGCAAGTGGAGTATATGTTGTTAAAATTAATTCTGATAAAGGAATGGCTGTGAAGCAATTAGTAATTCAATAAATAGTTTAGGGTTAAGAGTTTAGGGTTCTTTCTAAAGTCAAAATCTGTTTCTAATACCAAAAATGCCTCGGAGAAATTCGAGGCATTTTTTTTGGAGGGGGTAGTTTTTAAAAAATGAAACAAAAAAATAATATTAGCGTAATTAAAATTTCAAACAATATATTTTAATATATGCAAAAAACAACACTCTCATTTATGCTAATTTTATTAGCAAGTATTCACAGCTGGGCTGTGAATCTAGTAGTATCAGGTTCATGGAATAATGACATGAATGGTCTTTATGTGGAAACTGGTATCCAAAATGGTAAACCCTATTTTGTAAAATCCACAGGAGGAGGAATGAATTATGCCATTGGATATGATGGATGTTGCTCTTGGCAAATAGGACGTGAAATGATGCCAGGAATGATTATGAGCGATGATCAAAGTTCGAACATTGGCAATCCACCATTAACTGGTTGGATGGGTATTACTATTACACCTGAAGGTAAAAATATTTCTAAAGACAATGAAACTTTAGTTGAGTCTAAATTGAATAATGGGAAATTAGAAGGAATTGTTCATTTTGCAATTAATAAATTCAACGGAGAAGTATTTACGGGTAATGTAGGAGATGATTTTATTGCTGACGATAAAGTTGCACTTACGAATCTTCCTTCTGGTATATCAGCAAAGTTAATAAAATTAAGCGATTCAACTTTGGTATTAAAACTAAATGGAAGTGCAACCAATCATACGCAAGCAGCTAATACTTCGTTAAATGTTAGATTTTTAAATTCTTCTGTTTCTGGTGGTGATACATCTGAAGTAGCTGGATATAATCAAGATATAACAATTAAATTTAGAAGTTTATTCACAGTTGCTTCTTCAGGAGCTGATTTTACAACCGTGACTGCTGCTGTTGCTCAGGCTCAAAAAGGAGATATTGTAAAAATTTCAGGAGAAACTTTTACTGAAGTTAATATTACCGTTCCAAATGGAATAATTATTCAAGGTGAAGGAGCCGACAAAACAATTATTCAAGCAGCCGCAACACCTAATACTGCTACTGGTAGAGTTTTTACTGTGACTTCATACGATACTGTTGAATTTGTAAATTTAACAATTCAAAACGGTAAATTTGTCACTAATGGAAATCCTTTTGGTGGAGGTATTAAATCGGATGGACACCTAATTGTTAGAAATTGTGCCGTTAAGAATAATTCAGCTTCATATTCGGGAAATAATACCCCATATGCAGCTGGAGGAGGAATTTATTGCGTTAGTATCACTTTAATAAATAGTGAAATAACAAATAATTCTTTGATCGGACCTGGTCAAACTACAGGTGGTGGCATATCTTCAAATGGTGGAATGCAAATTATTAATTCTACAATAGCTAATAATACAGCATCAACTCCATCCCCATCTGAACAAGGAGGAGGTTTATATTCAAATGGTGATGAAACATACATTATCAACTCAACTATTACAGCTAATTCAGCTAAAATGGGGGCTGGGTATTACGCTACAAATAGCTCGTATCAAAATGTAAAAAATTCTATTATTTATGGAAATACGAACGGTTTAGATTTTGTAACAAATGCTTATTATAATAAAAATTCGGAAGCTTATAATTCAATTATTGGAGCATCATCAGTTTCATACTTTAATATTGCTGCAGAAAATGTAATAAGTACTGACCCATTATTAAGCACTTTAGGAAACAATGGTGGAGCTACTCAAACTATTGCTTTGTTAGCAAACAGCCCTGCGATTAATGCGGGTACAACTGGGGCAGATGTTCCAAACAAAGACCAAAGAGGATTATATGCAAATGGTAAAAGAGATATTGGAGCTTATGAATTTGATGGATTATCTTGTTTAAAACCAGTAGTTACTACTGATTTAATGAATCAAACATTCTGTAATGGATCTGTTGCTAAGTTTAAAGTTGTAGCTGAAGGTGAAAACTTAAATTATAACTGGGGAATGACCGATGGAACAAATTGGATGGTTCAACCAAGTGAAACTAAGGATTCTGTAGAGTTTAATGTTGATGCAAACTTAAATGGTGTTACTATTTTCACAATTGTATCAAACACTTGTGGCAAAGATACTTCTACGGCAATGGTATTTGTAAATGTAGTAGATACTGCTGTTGCTTTACAAAATGGTGTTATCACTGCTAATGTTGCAAATCAAACATATCAGTGGATTAATGTTGATACAAAAACAAAAATTGATGGTGAAACAAATCGTTCTTACTTGCCAACTAAAACTGGTACTTATGCTGTGGTTATAACACAATCATTTGGTAAAGGAGGATTATGTTCAGACACATCAGGTTACAGATATGTAGAGGTTGTTGCAACTGGATTAGAAAATTCAATTGTATCAAATTTCTCAATCTACCCTAACCCAGCAACCGACAATGTAACTGTTTCCTTAACTGAATCAGTTTCAGGTACAGTTTCAATTGTTGATTTACATGGAAATGTAGTTGCTACAAAATCTATTTCAGGAAATACTTCAAACATCTCAACTGCTGAGTTAGCAAGTGGGGTATATGTTGTTAAAATTAATTCTGATAAAGGAATTGCTGTTAAGCAATTGGTTATTCAGTAAATTTATATAAGCAGACCTATAAGGGTTTTAAAACCTTATAGGTCTAACCAAACAAAAAATGCCTCGGAGAAATTCGAGGCATTTTTTTTGGTTAGTTTCAATTATTTATACATTTTTTTTTGAAACTTTTAAGTTAAAAATTAGTACAAGAAAATATTGTCAAAAATCAAACAACTAATTATTTATGAAAATTAAACAAAGGTTAAATCTAAAGTTACTTTACATTTTAACAGGAATTTTTACTTGTCTGTTAAGTGATTTAAGTGCTCAAGCACCCACAGTTACCTTACAACAAGGATTGCCAATTTCCTCAACAGCACCTTTAAGGGCTTTAGCGTATGGCAATGGAAAATATATAACTGGAGGGAATTATTCTCTGTCTCCAGGGTTATTGTATTCATCATCAGATGCAAAAAACTGGACTAAGCTTACTGATGCAAGCATACCTTCAACTGCAGTTTTTCAGTCAGCGGTATATGCAAATGGTATATTTGTATTTACAGGTGACAATGGATTAATTTTAACTTCAACAGATGGAGTAAGTTGGACAACACGTACTTCTGGAATTTCCACTAGTATAACAAGTGTTAATTATATTTCGGGAGCTTTTTATGCTACTGCAAGTCCAAATGTGTTATTAAAATCAACAGACGGCATTACTTGGTCGCAGATCACTGCAGGATCATCATCATATATTTTTATGAACATTACCTATGGGAATAATGTTTTTGCAATTGGGGCAAGAGATAATGTTAGTAATAATTCATATGTATTTTATTCCTCTACAGGTGCTTCTAATTCGTGGTCAATGTCTACAGTTGCATCGAGTGGACAAAGTTTAAATTCTATAAAGTTTTTAAAAGATAAATTTTATGTTTTTACAAGTAGTGGTGAAACATATACTTCTTCAAATGCAAGTAGTTGGACTGATATTTCTGGATACACTGTTAACCTTCCTAATAATTCAACAACAACCATAAGAGGTACTGCTCCATCCGCTTTAAATCAAATGTTTAATGGGATTTATGATGGAACAAAAGTTTCTTTATTTGGTTCTACCAGCTATCTTGGTGGATATGGCGCTGTATTAACTTCTACAGATGGCACAACTTGGACTCATCAGGTTAAAACAAATTCGGTTGTAGTACAAAATGCAGAGTATTTAAATGGATATTCATTTGTTTTGGGTAATGAAGGATTAGCTTATTCAACTGATGGTATAAATTTTAATTATCCTACTGGAAGTTATAATGGATTAGTTAAAAATGGGAATACTTTCATTGCTGTTGGAAATACTGGTTCTTCTGAGGGAATTATATATAATTCATCTGATTGGTCTAATTGGTCAAACAAAACAAATTACGGTGTAAATGCTTTAAATGCTGTAATATACAATGGCAGTCAATACTATGCAGTTGGAAATTCTGGTAATACATCTTCTTCATCCGATGGAATTACTTGGACAAATAGCACTGTAGGTACATCTGATGCTCTTAAATCTATTGCTTACGGTAATAGTAAATATGTAGCAGTAGGAAATCAAGGAGTTATCATGTATTCTAGTAATGGTACAACCTGGACTCAAGCTAACAAAGACGGAGCTGCAGGTAGTAACTTTTATAGTGTACGTTATTTAAATGGGAAATTTATTGCAGTGGGAGGAGCTACTTCCAATACTGGGGTTACGAGATTGGCTTATTCTTCAGATGGAATAAATTGGACTACAAATCCTACTACTTTAGTTGGACATTTTCATGATATAGCATACGATGGCACCAGATATATTTTAATTGGAAGGATAAATTCGGCAACAAGTGCAGATAGAGAATTTTTCTCACTAACAATTTCTGATATTACTTCAACCACTTTTCAAAGTCCAATATACTTGGCAGCATCAAAAACAAATAATATAAAATTGGGGTCAGTAGGTGTTGGAGCGATTTCTTATAGTAATGGAAGATGGGTAGTTGTAGCCAATCAAAATGCAACTCCCTTTAATGCTTATATTGTTTATTCTACTGACAATGGTAGTACTTGGGATGCAGTAGCTGTAGGTACCACAGGAAGATTGAGAGCAATTGCTGCAGATGGAGACAATTTCAGAGTAGTTGGAACTAATGATGTAAAAGCTGTGGTTTCTTTCCCTTCTGCAACTTCAATCACTGTAACTGGAACATTATCTGCATATACCTCTTGCTCTGGAACTTCTTCAGCCTCACAAAGTTTTACCGTTTCTGGTGCTGGTTTAACATCAAATATTGTTATAACAGCTCCAACAGGTTTTGAAGTATCTACTTCGTCGGGTAGTGGGTATGGAAGTAGTGTTTCTTTAAGCCCATCTAGTGGTACAATTTCAAGCACTTCAATTTATGTTAGATTAACATCATCAGCAACTGGCAATCCAAGTGGTAACGTATCTATTTCATCTACAGGAGCTACTACTCAAAATATACCAGTGACTGGAACCGTTACGACTACACCCTCAGCACCAACTTATTTAAGTGCTGACCCTATTTGTGGTCCAGGTACTGTAACTTTAAATGGTCCAGGAAGACTATCAACTCCTGTATCTCCTTTCAAAATGTATGATGCAGAAATTGGTGGAAATTTAGTTGCAAATGATTTAACTACTCCATTAGTTTCTCAAAATACAGATTTTTGGCTTACTCAAAGTTATGAAGGTTGCGAATCTCAGAGAGCAAAAGTTTCAGTACTGGTAAAACAAAAATCTACATCTTTAATGGTTAAATCGGTTTGTGATTCTTATGTTTTCAACAACATGACAATAACTCAATCTGGAATTTACAAAGATACACTTGTAAATGCAGTGGGTTGTGATTCAGTTGTTACTTTAGATTTAACAATAAATATTACACCATCAGCTCCTACATATTTAAGTGCAGAGCCAATTTGTGGTTCAGGAGAAGTTACTTTCATGGATTCAAGAAGATTAGCAAAACCTTCAAATCCATATACATTATATGTTTCAGCTACAGATAATAATGTTTATTACGAAGGAACGACAACACCAGTAATAACTCAAACAACTGATTTTTGGATTACAGAAAAATTGAATGGTTGTGAGTCTGCTAAAGCTAAAGTAACTGCAGTTGTAAAACAACCAACAGCTTCATCGATGAATAAATCAGCTTGTGGTTCTTATGTTTTTAATAATATGACAATAACTCAATCTGGAATTTATAAAGATACTTTAGTAAATGCAGTTGGTTGTGATTCTGTACTTACATTGAACTTGACAATTAAATCAATACCAGAAAATCCACTTCCACAAGCTACATCAGCGATTTGTGGAGAAGGAAAAGTGCAAATTGGTGCAAATTTTAATGCTAGATTAGGAGGTGTAATGACATCGTATTACAAAATGTATGATGCACAAGTAAATGGTAACGTTGTTGATTCGGCAGCTTTTGATTTATCAACTCCAGTAATTAACAAAACAACTACTTATTTTGTGAGCTCAGTAATTGATGGATGTGAATCAGGAAGAGTAGCAGTTGATGCAGTAGTAAATTTGTTACCATCAGTTGGAATAATTGTAACTCCAAATGATACAGTAAATACCGGAGAGAAAATTACTTTAATTGGTACAGGAGCAACAAATTACACATGGAATAAAAATGTATTTAATGGTGTTGCCTTTGAACCAACAAATGGTGTTGAATATATAGTTGAAGGTACAGATGGAAATGGTTGTAAAAGTTCTGATTCAATAACGATTGTTGTAAATATGTTAACAAATGTAGAAACATTTAATACAACATCAATTTCAATCTACCCTAACCCAGCAACCGACAATGTAACTGTTTCCTTAACTGAATCAGTTTCAGGTACAGTTTCAATTGTTGATTTACATGGAAATGTAGTTGCAACAAAATCTATTTCAGGAAATACTTCTAATATCTCAACTGCTGAGTTAGCAAGTGGAGTATATGTTGTTAAAATTAATTCTGATAAAGGAATTGCTGTGAAGCAATTAGTAATTCAATAAATAGTTTAGGGTTAAGAGTTTAGGGTTCTTTCTAAAGTCAAAATCTGTTTTTAATAATAAAAAATGCCTCGGAGAAATTCGAGGCATTTTTGTTTCTAACTCTAAACTCTTTACTCTGCCCCCTCAACTCTCAACTAAACTTTCTTCCAAGGCTTTTCAATCAATGCAACTAGGGCAATAAAACCAATTATCAAACAATTGCCAATCACAATATTTTTTAAAAGTCCGATTGGATTTATGTAATTGAAAATAAGAATAATACTAACTGATAAGCTTATATAAATAAATGCTTTGCCTACATTATATGGCACAGGAAAATATTTTTGTCCTAGAAAATAACTTATCATAGTAATACTAAAATAGCAAATAAATGTAGCCCAAGCTGCTCCCATATATCCTGCAATTGGTATTAAAATCCATAAACCGATTAATGTGATGGCTGCGCCAACAAGAGTTATGATTGTGCCAAAATAGGTTTTGTCGGTAAGTTTATACCAAACAGATTGATTATAATAAACGCCCAAAAATAAATTGGCTAGCAATAAAATTGGCACCACTCCCAAACCAACTCTATATGCCGGATTGGTTAATAAGTATTGAATCCAACTTAGATTTAAAGTGATACCAATTAAAATTAAACAGCAAACTATTATAAACCAATGCATTATTTTAGCAAATGATTCAGGTGCATTTTTATCTTCTGATTTTGAAAAGAAAAATGGTTCGGCAGCATACCTAAATGCTTGAATCGCCAAACTCATAAAAATACTTAGTTTGTAACAAGCTCCATAAATCCCAACTGCGGCATCGTTACTCATGCCAGGGTAAAAGTTTTGTGGTAATATTTCTTTAAGTAAAATTCTATCAAGTAATTCGTTAACCATACCTGCCAAGCCCATAAACATCAATGGCCAAGCATATTTTAACATTGGTTTTAGGTAAGTTAAACTGAAATTTGGTCTGAATTTGATTAACCAAGGAATGAGCAATGGAATTAATGCGATGTTAGCAAGTAAGTTTGCAATAAATACATAAATAGCATCAGCAGTTGATTGCTCTGGTAATAACCATTTTAACAATAAAAAATTCAAAAATATATTGATTAAAATACTCATCGTTTTTGCCGAAGCAAACACCAAAGCTTTACCTTCGAGCCTTAACCTAGCAAAAGGAATGGCCAATATGGCATCAACAGCCATTATACTAGCCAGACAATAAATGTAGTTTTCTTTCCCCTCAAATTTGAGTAATGAACAAATTTCTGTTGCCCAAAAACACATTAAAAAACTAATAATAATACTGTTAAGTAACAAAAAACTTATTGATATATTAAAAATAGCATTTGCATTTTCTTTGTCTTTTGAAGCAAATCTGAAATAGGTAGTTTCAATTCCGAAAAGGTAAATTACATTTAAAAATCCAACCCATGAATAAAAATAGGTAACAACTCCAAATGCTTCTGGAGCAAATACAGCTGTGTGAAATGGAACAAGAAGGTAGTTTAAAAATCTACCAATCATGCTACTAATTCCGTAAAGTGCTGTTTGTGAAGCTAATTTTTTTAACATATTTATGATTAAATCTTCACAAAAATAGCTTTTCTTTTTGGTTGATTTGAAAAAATCTAAAAATTAATGGCTACTACTCTAATTAAGTAATAGCCATTAATTGTTGTATTATACCAAAGATAATAAAGCGGAAAATCATCTTTACTAATGCTTCGACAGGCTCAGCAACTGTAAAGATAATTTTCCGAGTAACCAACTACTCGAAAACGGTCACTGAGCTTGTCGAAGTGAAAGTTTTCGCAGAATTATTTTCTATAATAGATTTTATTTATCCTTAAATACAGCTTTTCTTTTTTCTAAAAATGCTGTTGTGCCTTCTTTAAAATCTTCACTTTGGGTACATTCGCCAAAGAGTGTAGCCTCGGTATGGTAATTTTCAGGTTCGTGATATGCTACATTTACTGCTGCTAAAATTCGTTCAGTGGTTACACTCGATTTAGCTGTTATTTTTTTTGCAAGTAAATGTGCTTGTGTAAGTAGTTCATTTTGAGGAAAAATGTAAGATATTAATCCTAATCTTAAAGCCTCTTCAGCTTTTATATTTTCAGCCGAAAGCATTAATTCAATTGCTTTTGCTTTGCCAATTAAATAGGGTAAACGTTGTGTTGCTCCATAACCTGGAATAATTCCCAAATTTACTTCTGGCTGACCGAATATTGCATTTTCGCTAGCAACCCTGATATGGCAAGCAATTGCCAATTCGCAACCACCACCAAGCGAGAAACCATTTACTGCAGCTATAACAGGTTTGGGCGAATTTTCGATTACTGCAAATACCGATTGACCAAAAGCAGAAGCTTGACTGGCTTCAGAAGCGTTTAATTTTGCAATTTCGCTAATATCAGCACCAGCCACAAAAGCTTTTTCGCCAGCACCAGTGATTATTATTCCTCTAACCTCGTTATTGGTATAAAACCCTGATATGGCATCTTTTATTTCAGATAAAGTTTCGTGATTGAGGGCGTTTAATTTTGAAGGTCTGTTAATAGTTAAGGTAGCAATACCCTCATTAATCGAAATTAAAATGTTGTTATACATAATGTTATATTTATATGAAATGAAAAACCAAATTTTAAACCGTTTGCTTATACGGTGTTTGAGCTTAATGGGTAAAACTTTTTCTTATTTTGATTTGATTGTGATTGTTAAAGTGAGTTTGAATCTTGATTTATATAATTGACACTAAAATGCCAATATTCTTAAAATAATATGTATTTTTCTCGAAAATTATATAATTGAATATAGTTTTAATCGATTTTAAATTATTTACTATGAGTGTTAAACAATTTCTAACAATATTTGCTTTACTAATTCTTTTTTCTTGTAAACTTAAAAATGAAAAAGCAACAAACCATGATTTTGATGATACAGCTAATACAGAAGAGATAATTAGTGAAATTGCAACACCAAATACAAAATTATACATTGAAAGTAAACTAATTAATGCTACTACTTTTAAAGTAAGTAAAGTTGATTCTATTCAAGATTATTTTACAACATATAATTCTAAAGATGTTTTAGAAACAAAAATTGGGAAAGAAATATTGTTTTTCCCAGAGAAACATCAGAGTTTACCTTTGATGGAATCCAATTATAATAGTTTTTTAGAAAGTATACATTTAGCTTATTCCAGTCATAAACCGTTAATTATATCACCAGATATGATTTGGCTTACAATAACTCAAGGTGTTTCAATTCATATTAATAATAATTTTGAGAAATATAAATCAAAGCTTTTTATAAAGGATAAACCACAAGAGATTCGTGTAAGAAATGACAATTTAAATAATGGACCTGAAGCTTGGGAACAATTAATTAATTCATTTTCAATTGAAAGTAAAAAACATATTAAAACTAATTTTAATAATTTTTTTATACCAAAGTTTTCAACAACAAGTAACATTGAAACAACTGTTTTTCAGACTACTATGTTAGAGACTTATGAAAAAGGTTTAATGTTTACAGCCGAATCAACATGCGGAATTCCTAAAATTACAATTACAGGTTCTGTTGAAGATTGGAAAAATATTTATTCAAAGCTTGATACTTTGGACAACTTTGACTTAGCTTATTGGAAAGTTGAAATAATACCTATTATTCAAGAATTTATAAATGTAAAACAAGGAAAAGTGAATACAGCTTTTTGGCAGGAAATATATAAAAACAGTAAATTTTACGCTTATTCTTATTATTCAGGATGGATAATTAAATTTTTCCCTTATGTTTTAGATAAAGATTTTAATAACCCAGTTAAAAACAATAATGAAGAGTATAATGAATATGTACACGATAAATTTGTTTTAAATAAATACTTAAAAGGAGACGATTACTTATTTTCAAGTTTAGAATCCGATAATTTCCCTAAAGGTGTTTCTCAGATTGATATTAAGTGGCTTAATATGAGCAAGCCATATAGCATGGACTTTTATGCAGGATTTTTAGGTATATTACAACATAAAGATGGTTCATTAGAACCTTTAATAACATGGACTTTATGTGAAAAGAAAGCTAAAAAAGTTCATTACCAATTTAATGATAATAATTACCCATTAAAAGAACATTACTCAATCAAACCAATTTGGATTAATAGAGTCTATTCAAATACAGATGTTTCTGCTAAATATAACAATCAAGAAATCAAAGCTATAATAAAATATCTTGAAGATGAGTTTTTTATAAAGTTTAAATTGAAGGAAAAGATTAGTGTGGAATTTATTGTTTCCTACAATAATAAATTATGCAATATTTCAACAAATTCAGAAGACAAAACAAAAGATGAATTTATAAAATCGTATTTTACAAACTTAAAAGGTAAATGGACTCCTGGTAAAAAATATGGAGAATCTTTAGAGGAAATTTATGGTAAAGTAAGTAAAGATGAAGCTTCTAATTTGTTTGAAGTAAATACAAAAGTACAGTTTACTTTATTTTAAATTTTTGTAAAAATAATACTTAAAAATAAATATTTATAATGTTATTATCCTGAGAGTTGTGAATCAATATTAACATGTTAATTATAAATAATACTATGTGCAATTGTAGTAATTTTGTTGTCTATAAACAATAAAATTTAAACTATTTAATTTTTTATGGATTATGGGTAATGAATCTAAATGACTGCAATATAAAATCATCAATTCCTCACTCACAGTTATGTTAATAAATTATTACATTTTATGCTACAAAGCTCAATGTTTTCGGTTATATTTACGAGTTATTTCATGTTTGTAATTAATTAATAGGCACATGCCATTAGATCCAAAAATATTCGAAGAGGTAAAGAAAATATTTACTGCCTACCTCGAAAATAAAGAACTCAGAAAAACTCCTGAGCGCTTTGCCATTTTGGAAGAAATCTATACTAGAGAAGGACATTTCGATGTTGAATCTCTGTATATCAGCATGAAAAACAAAAATTATAGGGTTTCGAGAGCAACAGTTTATAATACTTTAGATGTATTAACTGATTGCGATTTGGTTGTAAAACACCAGTTTGGTAAAAATTTAGCTCAGTACGAAAAGTCATTTGGTTTTAAACAACACGACCATTTAATATGTACCGACTGTAATAAAGTACTGGAATTTTGCGACCCTCGCATTTATAACATACAAAAAATGGTTGGCGAATTATTGCAATTTGAAGTAATGCACCATTCATTAATGTTATATGGCACTTGTCAGAATGCCAAATGCGAAAATAAAAAGAGCATCCAAAAAGTTAAATAATAAATTATGAACTATCAGCACGAATTAAAAAACAACGTACTGATTCTTAATATCGACGGAGATATTCTTGGCGAATCGAACGGTGCCGAGTTAGTTGATTTAGTGAATAAACAAATAGAAGGTGGAGCAAAAAATGCTGCTGTAGATTTATCGCAAGTAAGATACATGAACAGTACAGGTTTAAGTGTGTTAATTTCACTACACAACACTTTCAAAGGCAACGGTGGTAAACTAGCATTAGTTAACCCATCAGAGCAAGTTAGTAAAATGCTTACAATCACAAAATTAAACACTATTTTTAGTGTTTACCCAAGTCAAGAAATAGCTTTAACATCATTATAGTTAGATAATTAAATGGCAGTAGATGTTCTTTTAGGATTACAGTGGGGAGATGAAGGTAAAGGTAAAATTGTTGACTTTATCGCAAATCACTACGAGTTAGTAGTTCGTTTTCAAGGTGGCCCCAATGCTGGACACACTTTAGAATTTGATGGTATCAAACATGTATTACATCAAATTCCTTCTGGAATTTTCCACAAGGATAAAATAAATGTAATTGGAAATGGTGTTGTTTTAGATGCTATTACATTCAAAAAAGAAATTGAGGGTTTAACTAAATTCGGTATCGATTTTGGAAAAAGCTTATTTATTTCTAAAAAAGCACAGTTAATATTACCTTCTCACCGTTTGCTTGATGCAGCCTATGAGCAAGCTAAAGGTGCTAACAAAATTGGTTCAACACTTAAAGGTATTGGTCCAACTTATCAAGATAAAATTGCACGTTTAGGAATTAGAGTAGGAGATATTCTTTTACCTAATTTCAAAGAAAAATATACCAAATTAGTTAATCAACATATTGATATTCTTAAATATCATAATTTTGATTACGTAAACGGAACATTAAAACTTGCTGAGTTAGAAACTGAGTTTTTTGCGGCTATTGAGTCGTTAAAAACCTTTAACTTAGTTGATAGTGAATATTTTATCAACGAACATTTAGCTAAAGGCGCTTCAATCCTTGCAGAAGGAGCACAAGGTTCTTTATTAGATGTTGACTTTGGTTCGTATCCATTTGTTACATCATCAAACACAATGGTGGCTGGTGCTTGTACTGGTATGGGTGTGGCTCCACGTAACATTGGTGAAGTATATGGTATTTTCAAAGCGTATTGTACTAGAGTTGGTAGCGGACCGTTCCCAACTGAATTAGAAGATGCAGTAGGTCAAAAAATGAGAGATATCGGTAGAGAGTATGGTTCAACTACTGGTCGCCCAAGAAGATGCGGTTGGATAGATTTACCAGCACTTAAATATGCAATCATGATAAATGGTGTAACCCAATTATTAATGATGAAAGCCGATGTATTGAATTCATTTGAGGAAATATTAGTTTGTACTCACTACAAATTAGCTGATGGTACTATTACTGACCAATTCCCTTATGACCTTTGCGTAGAGGAAGTTACTCCAGTGTATGAAACGTTAAAAGGTTGGAATACAGATATTAAAGCGGATACAAGTTTTGAAAACTTACCAGCAGAACTTTCAGCTTATATTAAATATATCGAAAATCAATTATCAGTGCCGGTTAGCTTGGTATCTGTTGGTCCAGATAGAACAGAAACAATATTTAGCCCTTCGTTTATTTCGGTATTCGGAGAGGTTTAAAAGTAATATATTTCAAAAAGCAAAAAAGACATTTATTCGAAAGGGTAAATGTCTTTTTTGTTAAATAGCTTTGAGGTTTGAGTTAATTAAATTTATAAATATGATTAAAATCTAGAAAATTCAGTATTTTCAATATATTTTTAAGTTGTTAACGGTCATTTAATCACACCATTTACGGTTGACAAGGTCTTGGGACCGTTGTCAACGTGAGATAATTAGAAAACATGAATCCAGAAAACTTTATAACCTATCAAAAATTTAATCTTAAAGAGAAGGCTTTAGAATTAGGAGAAATTTTGAATGAATACAATATTAAATATATTTTAGAAGACAACTCTCCTATAAATGTTGATACATTTGCTGGCTTAAGTTCTCATAATCAAGATTTCAGAATAAAATTGTTAAAACAAGATTTTTTAAAAGTAGATGAATTATTAACTCAATTACATCTAAATGAAATAGATAATGTTGAGGATGATTATTATTTGTTTTTATTTTCAGATGAAGAATTAATTGAAATTATTTCCAAACGTGATGAATGGGGTTTGTTTGATTATTTATTGGCTCAAAAAATATTAAAACAAAGAGGTAAAGAAATAAATATTGAAGTCGTTAATGTGTTGAAAAATAACAGATTTAAAGAGTTAGCTCAACCAGATGATGATGCTAAAACATGGCTATTTGCAGGCTATTTATTTGCTTTTGTTGCCGGACTTTTGGGTATTGTTATTGGCTATCATTTAAAAACGTATAAAAAAGCATTGCCAAATGGAGATTTAATGTACATTTTTTCTGAACGTGTACAAAATCATGGTAGAAATATTATGATTATTAGTTCTGTAATGGTGGCTTTTGTGACTTTACTTAAAACTATCGAATAGTATGAAAAGTATTGATTTGGTTTCTAAATAATCAAATTTTATATTTAGTTAAACCTTAAAATATAGTTTTAATTATGATTATAACTTTCAATTAATCTATTTAGGCAGTCTAAACTTTAGTAAATACTATTTTTCGCTTTGTATTTAAAAAAATCATCAACATACACTTAGTGTTTCAATATATTTATAAGTTACCAAAGTCAGGTAATTAGAAAACATGAATCCAGAAAACTTTATAACCTATCAAAAATTTAATCTTAAAGAGAAGGCTTTAGAATTAGGAGAAATTTTGAATG
>JBEEOW010000017.1:0-85807 GCA_041191405.1 Bacteroidota bacterium | reverse complement strand
TCTTTTTTTGTACTTTTCATATAACAAAATAAAGGTGTATGAAAACGATTTCATACACCTTCGTGTAATTAATTGATTGTCTTTTTATTACAAAGGTTTTACCAACTATTTTTGACCATTATATCTAATAAAAAAAGCCATCAATTTCTTGATGGCTTAAATATTGAATTTTGTATTGTTTCATTAAAGAATCACCGGACCTCTCAAATTGATTTTAGAAGCATAATACTCACTACCAATTTGTAAGTTATTAAATACTTTAGTCATTGCTTCGCCAACTTTATGTGCAGTTTGTTCGTCGGTACTTAGTGCAAATATTGATGGCCCTGAACCTGAAATTCCACCTCCAAGCGCTCCTGCATCTTTGGCAGCTTGTTTTGCATCATCAAAACCTGGAATTAATATAGAACGAATTGGCTCAACAACTACATCTTGCAATGAACGACCAATTAAATCATAATCAGAAGTATATAAGCCTGCCACCAAACCTGCAACATTTCCCCATTGAGTTACACCATCAAGTAAAGAAATATTCTTTCTTAAAATAGCTCTTGCGTCTTTAGTTTGAACTTCAATGTGTGGGTGAATGATGGTAGCCCAAAGTTTTTCAGGAGTTGGTAATTTAATTACATCTAAAGGATCGTAACTTCTAATTAACACAAATCCTCCTAATAAAGATGGGGCAACATTATCAGCATGTGCCGAACCACAAGCCAAACGCTCACCTTCCATTGCAAATGGCAATAATTGTTCTTGTGTTAAAGGTTTTCCTAATAACTCATTGATTGCAAAAACACCTGCAACGGCACTTGCTGCACTTGAGCCTAATCCGCTTCCAAGAGGCATTTTTTTGTGTAATTGAATATCTACACCTTGCTCAGAACCAATATGTTTTAAAAAGTTAATTACTGAAACTCCAACTGTATTTCTTTCAGCGTTTAAAGGTAATCGACCTTCGTCACCTGTAATTTTAGAAATTGTAACACCTGGCGTTTCTTTCAGGGTTAAAATCACTTCATCACCCGGATTGTCAACTGCAAAACCTAATACATCGAAGCCACATGATACGTTGGCTACTGTTGCTGGTGCAAATACCTTTATTGATTTCATTGAAAATTATTTATTTGTTTTTAGTTTATTTTATGAAGGATTATTTTCCTTCAATTTTAAACTAAATAATGGAATACTTTGATTATATCTGCAAATACACCTGCAGCAGTAACTTCTGCACCTGCACCTGGACCTTTTACTACTAATGGTCGCTCATTATAACGTTTAGTTGTAAACGAAATAATGTTATCAGAACCGGATAAGGAATAGAATGGGTGTTGAGCATCTACTTCTTTTAAAGTTACAGACGCTTTTCCATTTTCTAAACTAGCAATAAAACGCAACACTTTACCTTCAGAAGCAGCTTTGTCAAGTTTTGCTTCAAAATAAGCATTTTCAGCTTCTAATGTTTTGAAGAAATCAGGAACAGTTTTAGCCTCTCTTGATGGAATTGGAAGAATATTTTCAACCTCAATATCAGATGGTTCTAAAGCATAACCCGAATCTCTAGCAAGGATTAATATTTTACGAGCCACATCCATTCCGTTTAAATCATCACGAGGATCTGGTTCGGTAAAACCTTTGTCTTTTGCAGCTTGAACTACATCAACAAAGCGAGTTCCTTTTTTGAAATTATTAAAAATATATGATAATGTGCCTGATAAAATTGCCTCAATTCTGATGATTTCATCACCTGAACTTAACAAATCTTCAAGTGTATTAATTACTGGCAAACCTGCGCCAACATTGGTTTCGTAAAGGAATTTTACACCATGTTTTTTAGCTAATTTACGCAATAATTTATAGTCTTCGTAAGTGCCAGAGTTTGCAAGTTTGTTTGGTGTAACAATTGAAACAGAGCTACTTAGTAATTCTTTATAATGCTCAACCACACTTTTGCTACTTGTATTATCTACAAATACACAATTAGGTAAGTTATATGATTTTACAGTACTAACAAATGAAGCTAAATCTGTATCAACGCCTTGTGTTTCAAGTTCGTTTTCCCAATTATCGGTATCAATATAGTTTGGATTTAACAGCATTTTACGGCTATTTGCAATACCTACAATGTTGATTTTTAGTGATAATTTTTTAGCCAAATAAGCAGATTGATTTCTGATTTGCTCAATTAAAGTTTTGCCAATTAAACCTAAACCAACGATATAAAGGTTGATTGATTTAGTTTCAGACAAGAAGAAAATTTCGTGTAATGCATTTAACGATTTACTTAAATCTGTTTTGCTTACAACTACAGAAATATTGTATTCGGTTGAACCTTGCGCAATTGCGTTAACATTTACTCCGTTCATTCCTAATGCACTGAATAATTTACCAGCAATTCCTGAATTCAATTTCATATTTTCGCCAATTACAGCTACAACCGAAAGATTTTCAACAAGTGTTACAGGCTCAATTTTTTGTGCACGAATTTCATTTTCAAACTCAGCTTCAATCACTTCTTTAGCTTGCGCAGCTTCATTTGGAGCTACAGCAATACTAATTGAAAATTCAGAAGAAGCTTGCGTGATTAAAATTACATTTACTTTTGCTAAAGAAAGTGCTGAGAATAAACGTCCAGAAATACCAGCAACGCCCATCATGCCACCACCTTGTACATTTAATAATACAGTGTCAGCAATTGATGAAATTCCTTTAATTACATAAGGACCAGCTTCCGAATCATTTGAAATTAAAGTACCTTCAAAACTTGGGTTGAAAGTATTTCTGATTCTGATTGGGATATTTTTAGCAAATGCAGGCTGAACGGTTGGAGGATAAATTACTTTTGCTCCAAAATGCGACATTTCCATCGCTTCAATGTACGAAACAGATGGCAATGTAAATGCTTTTTTCACCACACGAGGGTCAGATGTTAGGATACCATCAACATCAGTCCAGATTTCGATAACTTCACAATCAAGTGCAGCACCTAAAATGGCAGCTGTATAATCAGAACCTCCTCTACCTAAAGTAGTAGTTTCGTTTTTCTCAGTTGATGAAATAAATCCTGTAGCAAAAATTAATTTACTTGGATTAGCATTGAAATATGCTTTTACTAACGAATCAGTTAATGCAAAATTTACACGAGCATTACCAAAATTATCGTCTGTTTTTATTACCGAACGAGTATCTAACAACAGATTATCAATGCCTTTATGTTTTACACTTTCGCTTACAATAAAATTAGATAAACGTTCGCCGAAGCTTACTACTAAGTCTAAAGTACGAGGAGAAAGTTCTTTAATCAAGAAAATTCCGTGTAATAAATCCTCTAATTCATTAAAAATAATTTTAAGATTGGCAAAAATCTTACTTTGAACATTCACATCAATCAAGCTTTTTACAGCATCGAAGTGTTTGTTTTCAATCTCGGTTAAAATGGTAGTGTAACTATCATCAGTATTAGCAGCCAACTTACCCATTTCAATAAGTTTGTTGGTAACTCCACTCATTGCAGAGCAAATAACTACTTGATTAACACCTTTATTATAGTAGTCTGTAACTATACTGATAACATTTGAAATACTCTCAACTGTACCTACCGAGGTTCCGCCAAATTTTAAAACTTTCATTCTTTTCTTGGTTTAATGTTAATGTTTTAATGTTAAAATTATTAACGTAACACGTTATTTTTCAAACATTAATACAAAAACTTATCTACACGTTTTTTATTCTTTAAAATAAAAAACTTTATGTTCTTAAATTTTTAATTTATTGAGACTTTGGGTCTAAATAAGATTGTAATCTACAAAAATAATAGGTTTTAGGTAAATAATAGGTTCAAAACCAAATTATTTAGTAACTAAAACTCTTTTTAACACTAACGGACCTGTATTTCCCTTATTATCAATGTATTTGCCACGAAGTGTATTACCATCTGCACTGAGTGTAAAAATGTGCGTACCGGCTGTTGCCCAACCTTCAATTGGTAAAGTTACTTTTACTTTGTATTCAAGTTTGCTTTTTTCAAAAGTACCTGTTCCTACTTCTGCAAAAGGCTGATTATTAAACTCTAAATAATGAGAAATGTTAATTTTATTTCCATCAGAATTGATAATTGCATAACAATTTTTAAATGCAGTTCCTGAAACAGAATCAGCCCAAAGTCCGTCGAGTTTGGGAGCAGTTTGTGCATTAGAAATTAAGTTGATTCCTAAAAAAAGGAGTATGGTAGTGTATAAAGTTTTCATGAGGTTGTAATTTAAGATTGTAATTTAATCAATAATTCAAAAGAAATTAATTTCAAGCAATAATAAATGAAATTGAATCTAAAAAAAGCTATCGAACGAATTAATGTATTTTTAGTTTAGGAGAAATAAATTATGCTCTTTAAATATCACAAAAATGGATTATTTTTTTTCAAATAATCAAAAAAATCAATTTCAAAAATTGTAACTTTGTGTAAATCATTAAATACATAATATTATGTACACTTCTTTTCATATATCTTCGGCACAAGAAATTACAGTAGAACTTATTGAAGCTATTAAAAACACCTTTAAAAGTAAGCCTATTTCTATAACTATTGAAGAAGAATTAGATACTACTGCATTTTTAAATTCTAGTGCTACAAATAAAATGATTTTAGAAAAATCAATTCAACAAGACCAAAACAACAATCATATCAAGTTGAAATTATAACAACCAATGAGAGGTATTTTACTTACCTTTTCTGAAATAATAGTAATTTAGTAACAAAAAAAGCAATAATATGCCTGCAATATCAATGTTTTATGGATTAATAGTAATGATGTACTATTTTGATAATAAACAACACAATTTACCTCATATTCATATTAAATATAGTGAATTTGAAGCTGTATTTTTAATAGAAGATGGCACTTTGATAGAAGGAGATTTGCCAAACAATAAAAGAAAATTAGTTGAAGCGTGGATTGAAATCCATCGTGAGGATTTAATGGCAAACTGGGAATTGGCAATTAATGGGAATAAATTATTTAACATAGATCCTTTGAAATAAGATGAATCCAAGAGTTGAAAAAGTAATACCGCAACCAAATTATATTTTGGACTTAACTTTTACAAATGGTGAACAAAAAAAATTTAATGTAAGTACATACCTAGAAAAAGGAATTTTTAAAGAGCTAAAAAACAAGGATTTATTTTATACAGCAACTGTACAATATGGCACCGTATGTTGGGAAAATGGTTTAGATTTATGCCCAGATACTTTGTATCTAGATTCAAATTAACTTTGTTGGTAGCCCAAAAGGCATACCAACAAAGTGTAAATGATAGTTATTTTTCATTATTTGAGAGTTCTATTATTCTAATAATTAAGGTTTAAATATTCAAATAATAAATGGCTCGGAATTGCAAAAGCAACACCTTCGGTAGCAAAACCAGCTAATTTTGATTGAATAATTCCATGTAAATTTCCAGTTTTATCAAATAATGGACCACCACTATTCCCTCCATTTACAGCAATATTTAATTGAATCAAAGCATTTTTATTTATATTTCTCTCATTTGCAATTACACCTTTTGATACAGATTGTCCTAATTCAATTGATTTAGGAGCTCCAATTGTATAAATGTCTTGCATGGTTTTAAAACTTTTACTTTTTGCAATTTTAAATGTATAATCAAAATTATAATCAATCTTAAGTAAAGCTAAATCTTTGTCTTTATTAACCCTTTCAACCTTTGCATTTACTTCCTTACCATCTGGCAATACAACTTTAATATCAGAATATTTATCTAAATAATCTCCCGCAATTACATGAAAATTGGTAATTATATATCCATCCTTACTTATTGCAAAGCCAGAACCATGACCTTTATCTTTTCGTTTCACAATAACTGTTGCATTATATGCTTGCTCTACATTCTGAACTATTTGAGCTGATTGTTTTAATTTAATTTCAGATAATGTAGGAGCTTTATAGGTTTCATATTCTAATAGTTTTTGTACTTTAGAAGATTGCAACATATTGTTGTAAGCTACCATAACTGCGTCTTTTACCATTGCATTTCCATCAATACTATATTGGTTTGAATTATAAGTTTGAATAGCCGCAAAATCTCCAGAGTAATCAATTGTATTTAAAGTATCAATTAATTCACCATAACTATTATAAAAATTCCATGTTATATTTAACTTAGTTCTAGCAAATGTATATTCATACAACGATTTACCATAAAAATTATTAGTCGTCATTTTATTAACAGTTCCTGATATATATATAGTATTTTTGGAATCATTAAATACATTATTTAAAGTATCTATAAACCCTGTAATTTTTAATTGCTTTAAAATTTCTTCATTTATATTCTCAATTATGTATTTCTTAGGTGTTGGAGTTAAATTTTGTTTTGAACTATTAACCCTTTCTATTTCACGTAATTCCGCTTTTTTAGCTGAAATATCTAGCTTATTTTTGTCATTTTTAAAATAAGTTGTTACCTCTATCACATCTGTTAAAGTATTCTTAAAATCAAAAACTACTCCATTCGAATTAATAAACTTAATATTATCATTTTTAAATAATAATTTTTGAGTGTTGGGTACATTAATTTCAGTTGAATAATCTCTATAACGGTGGTCTGAAGAAGCATAATCAATAATTAAAGTTGGCCAGATTATCAAATCTAAAGCAAAAAACTTCCAAGATTTAGATGAAAGTTTAATAGGCAAAAGGACATTATATTGATCTTTATATCCTATAGTTTTAGTCACAATTTGTTGATTCCCAATTTTAGGAATTTGCACCTTTGAATTTTCACCACTTGCAACTTCTTTATTATTGACATAAATCTTTGATTCAAAATTTGTAGCTTTAATCTTCACCTCTTGCTTCTTTGGTAAAAACAAATAATTGCAACTTTGAAGAGTAAAAACAATTAATATTACACTTAAATTTAAAATGCTCTTTTTCATACTATTTTTATTTTATATACTCAATATTTAAATAACCAGGAATAAGATAAGACGGAATTGCAAAACCGATACCTTCAGTTGCAAACCCAACTAATTTAGACTCTATAACTCCATGTAAATTTCCATTTTTGTCAAACAATGGGCCTCCACTATTACCAGAATTTATAGATATACCCAATTGAAGCAATACATTATTATTTAAATTTCTTTCATTAGATAAAATTCCAGCAGACACAGATTGTCCTAATTGTATAGATTTTGGGGTTCCAATACAATATATGTCTTGTAATTTTGTAAACTTTTTAGTTTTCTCTAATTTAAATACTTTTTCAAATTCCTTTTCAATTTTCAAAAGAGCAATATCTTTATCCTTATTTACTCTTACAACTGTTGCAGGGTATTCGTCACCATTGTTTAAAATGACAGTAATTTCAGAATATTTACCAACATACTTCTCAGCTATTACATGAAAATTTGTTAAAATATATCCATCTTTAGAAATTGCGAATCCAGATCCATGTCCCCTATCTTTTCTTTTTATTATTACACTTGCTAAAGAAGCATCTGAAACTTCTTGAACAATTTCATTTGGTTCTTTAATTTTTAAAATGGTAGCAGTTGGATTTTTATAAACTTGTACTTCTAAATATTTAGCAAATTCAGGTGTTGACAATAATTTATTAAATGAAATATCAATAGCATCTCCCAAAGACTTATCTAATATATTATTTATACCAAAAACATAAGCAAAATCTCCAGAAAACTCTTCCCTTTCAATAGAATCAAGTATTTCACCATATCTATTTTTAACCTTCCAAACAATTGCTATTTTGGTTTTAAAATAACTACCTCTATTATTTTGATTTACATTATAATGAATAATTTTTTTAACAGACCCTTCTACATTAATTGTATTGAAATCATCATGAAATACTGTATTAACAGTATCTATAAATCCACTATTAGTTAAATTGGTATATAGATTATATGTAAATCTTGAATTGTCAAATTTAATATCCTTTGTATCAACATCTTTACGTTTAAAAGAACTTTCATTACATTTGGTTACATCAATATTATTGAAATAAGGCACATCATAATTAATATAATTATTCTTAAAATCTTTAATATCAACATTTACTGCATCAATAGTTATATATTTTTTATCACCTCTAGTAATTAACTTTAATTTTGACGAATACTCGCCATTTTGCTCATAGCTGTATTTTTTAGTGAAATTATTATTAGGTAAAAATGTTGATTCGACAAAACCAGGAATAATACCACATCCCCAACTTAAATAATATAATGGGTAAAAAGCTTTATTTAAATTAGATGGAGGTAAAACATAATATTCATCTTTATAGCCAGGAGTTTTAACTATAAGCTGTAAAAAACCAACTTTTTTAGTTTCAAAATTAATATTTTTACCTTTTGCTAATGTATCATGATAAACAATTGCTTTATATCTGCTATTTTCAATAACATACTTAAGCTTTTCATTAACAACAACTGAATTTTCATTATTTGTTTTTAATGAAACTTTTTGATTTTTTGAAATCCAAATTGATGCACAACTACTTAAAATACTAGTCAATACAATAAATTGTATAACTTTTTTTAAATTACTAATAATATTCATTTTATAGATTTTTGCAAGAATAAATGAAAAAAATAACTTATATATTTGTGAATAAGCTAAATAACTTTTTAAAACTAAGTATATAATTGTAAACAGTTTCTTTCATAAATTCATTATTTTTATAGTATATCGCAAACTTAGTTTTAAATTATACAAATCTATTCCCTTAAAAAGTGTATGATTTAACTTTTAAGATTATATTTGTCTTTATTGTAACTTGTGTATGGTTCAGATGAAAATTGGTGAAAAAATAAAACTACTTAGAGAAGTTAAGAATATATCATCGAAGCAAATGGCTGATGATTTGAATATGTCTATAGGTGGTTATCTAAAAATTGAAAGAAATGATGTAGATATTAACACTGAAAAAATTGAAAAAATAGCTAATTTGTTAGATGTTAAACCTCAAGATTTATTATCTGACGATAAAGTTGTTTTAAATTTCAACAACAATCATTTTCAAAATAGTGGTTATAATGTTTTTAATTTCCCAGAAGAACTCAAAAAACTTTATGAAGATAAAATCAGTTTGTTAGAAGATAGGAATGCATTTTTAGAAGAAAAAATAACTTGGTTAGAACAAAAAAACAAGTAAAAAATTAACACGTTCTCACATAAAAGTATCTTTACATGTATTTCAATCACCTAATAATAAATTGCATAGAATAAACACACGTAAAGATACCTAATTATAAAAACTTTTTCATCAATGCGCCTCTAACCAGTTATTACCAACACCAATACCGATTTCCATAGGCACTTCAAGGGTAATGGCATTTTTCATAAATGATTCAATATGAGGTTTTATGTAGTCGATTTCATCTTTATGTGCATCAAAAACTAACTCATCATGTACTTGAAGTATCATTTTTGATTTTAAGTTTTCGGCTTTCATCCAAGCATCAATATTTATCATAGCAACTTTGATAATATCAGCCGCTGAACCTTGTATGGGTGCATTGATGGCGTTTCGTTCGGCGTAACCTCTCAATGTCATGTTGCCTGAATTGATATCTCTCAAATATCTTCTTCTACCAAGAATGGTTTCAACATAACCTCTTTCACGGGCTTCGTTGATACATGAATCCATGTACGATTTAATAGAAAATTCTCTAAAATATGCTTCAATAATATCTCCTGCTTCTTTGCGAGGAATACTTAATCGCTGAGATAATCCAAATGCTGAAATACCGTAAATGATACCAAAGTTTACCATTTTGGCTTTACGTCGCATATCGCCATTTACATCATTAACATCTACATTAAATACTTTTGCGGCTGTAGCAGAGTGAATATCTATGCCATTTTTGAAGGCATTACACATACTTTCATCTTTGCTAAAAGCTGCCATGATACGCAATTCTATTTGCGAATAATCGGCTGAAAGTATTTGATATTCGTCGTTACGTGGAACAAATGCTTTACGAATTTCCTTACCTTTATCCGTTCGAATTGGAATATTTTGTAAGTTTGGATTATTTGAACTTAACCTTCCTGTAGCTGCAACTGCCTGATTATAGGACGTATGCACTCTACCATCTGTTGGGCTTACCAATTGTGGTAAGGCATCAACATAGGTAGATTTCAGTTTTTGCATCTGACGGAATTCCAAAATATTATCAACAATTGGATGTGTGTTGGCTAATTTTGAAAGTACTTCCTCGCCTGTGGCATACTGTCCGGTTTTGGTTTTCTTGGCTTTTGGGTCGAGTTTTAATTTATCAAAAAGCACATCGCCTAACTGTTTTGGCGAAGCAATATTAAATTTTACTCCGGCATGGGTATAAATAGAATCTTCGAGTACTGCACTTTCATTTAAAAGTATGTCCGAAAATTCAGCTAAGGCTTTGTTATCTATTCTAACACCTTCGTTTTCCATGGTTGCCAACACATTAATTAATGGATTTTCAACCTCATTAAATAATTTTTCAGCTCCGTTTTCAGTAATTAATGGTTTAAAATATTGGTATAATTGGAAAGTAATATCGGCATCTTCACAGGCGTAATCTGCAATATCTTCAACTGCAACATCACGCATATTCCCTTGATTTTTACCTTTTTTACCAATTAATTCGGTAATTGAAACAGGAGTATAATTCAAATAAGTTTCAGACAAAAAATCCATATTGTGACGCATATCTGGCTCTAACAAGTAATGCGCAAGCATGGTATCCCAAAACTTTCCTTTTAATTCAATGCCATATTGTTGTAAAATGGCATAATCATATTTTACATTTTGTCCGATTTTTAAAATCTCTTCGTTTTCAAAAACTGGCTTAAATTCATTTAAAATTGCAATTGCTTCCTCTTTATTTGCAGGAATTGGCACATAATACGCTTCGTGTGCTAAATAACAAAAAGACAAACCAACCAACTCTGCATCAGCAACTTCAAGAGAAGTAGTTTCGGTATCAAAGCAAATTTCTTTTTGTGCTAACAAGTATTTTATCAATGCTGAACGAGTTCCTTTGCTTTCTGTAATGTGATATTGATGCGCAACGGTTTCAATGGTTTCTAACTTTTTAGCAACAATTTCTTCTTGTTGTTTTTCATCTTCAGTTGAACCAAATAAATTAAACTGCCCTGTATTTGAAACTTTTGGAGTTTTCTTTTCTTTGTCTTCGGTTGGTTTACCAAAAATTCTATTGACTATAGTTTTAAACTCAAGTTCCTCAAAAAGAGGCATTAAAAGTTCTTCTTTTGGCCCTGTATAAATTAAATCTTCAACATTAATTTCAAGTGGCACTTCGAGATGAATAGTTGCTAATTGCTTTGAAAGTAAGCCTTGTTCGGCAAATTTTTCAACATTTTCTTTTAATTTACCTTTTAACTGATGTGCATTTGCAATCAAGTTTTCAACGGTTTCGTATTCTTCTATTAGTTTTTGGGCGGTTTTTTCACCAATACCTGGAATACCTGGAATATTATCTACAGCATCGCCCATTAAACCAAGAATATCACGTACTTGGTCTGTATTTTTTATTCCAAATTTTTCTAATACCTTTTGAATATCATATACTTCCGGACCTTTACCCATAAAAGCTGGTCGGTACACAAAAATATTTTCATCCACTAATTGACCATAATCCTTATCAGAAGTCATCATATAAACTTCAAAATCAGGACTAGCTACTTTTTTAGCAAAAGTTCCGATAATGTCATCAGCCTCATATCCTTGTAAAATCAAAACAGGAATTCCAAAACCTTCAATCAATTTGATACAAAAAGGAATATTTACAGTAATATCTTCGGGCTGTGCCTGACGGTTAGCTTTGTATTCAGCAAAATCATCATGCCTAAAGGTTGGACCTTTTGAATCAAATGCAACGCCAATATGAGTAGGTTTTTCTTTGTTAATTACCTCTAAAAGTGTGTTTAAAAAACCGAAAGATGCACTGGTATTTACGCCTTTTGAGTTTACTCGTGGTGCTTTACTGAACGCAAAATGAGCTCTGTATATCAAAGCCATTGCATCTAAAAGAAATAATTTATTTTTTGCCATCTTCAAAATATTATGAATAGTAAAGATGCAAAAAAGGTTTTCAATTAAAAATTTAAATACTAGAAAAACGAAGTTATTAATAGATAATAAAAAAATGAACGATGTTTTATATTAGACGTGGCATACCACGTCTCTACAGAATTAAACCAAATTATCCCAATCAATTATTTGTGTTGAACCATCAAGATTCAAAAAAGTACGAGTTTCTGTATCGTAATCTCCTTTTTGTGTATGAATTGGGTTGTAACCGGCAATCAAAGATTCGTAAATTAAATCACAGGTTTGCGATTTTAAATCTTGTGAATCAAACCATTTGATATCTAAATCTATATGAAGCAATTCACTTAAACCATATTTATGAAACAAATATTCCCAGCCATCGGCGGTGATATAGCCTACTTTTAGTTTACACGCCCAAAACAATGCAATTACATTTTCACGGTTTGCTAAATCTTGTGCAGTAAATAATGTTCCTTTGGGTTCAGGTTCTTTGGTCCAAGCTATAATTTCGGTGCTCATGAGGAAATGGTTTGGTGCAAAGGTAAAAGTAAAATATTAATGTTTAGCTTTCTTAAATTGATAAATCATTTCTTGTGTAAAAATATTACTCCCAAATACATTTAGATGATTATTATCCGCTAAATTTTTATTACTACTGATTTGATTTAGAAAATTATCAGAGTAAATCAACTTATTTTCAATTGGTATTTGTCTATAAATTGAACTTACAATTTGTTTTTCATTTGCATCTTTAAAGGTTACTGGCAATAAAAAATATATTCTATTATTTTGCTTTGACAACTCCACAATCACACTAGTAATCAAATATTTATATTGTTTATTTTCTAATACAACTTGTTGATATGCAAAATTATTTTTAGAAATCATAATAAAATCCCCGCTGTATTTATCACATCTTGGTGAATACTTTAAGTTATTATTTAGTTTTACTTTACCTGATAAAATATTGAAATATTTTTGGCTTGTAATTGTGTTATAAACCAAATTAGTTGATTCAAAAAGCCACTTTTTAATACTCCTCATATTTCCCAAATTATAATTTTGATAAAAATATTGAGTCGCTTCAACTTGGTCACCAATTGAGAAATAGGGAAATGCTCTATAAGGAATAGAAGTATGCATTTGTCCGAGTTCAACATAAAAAACACTATTTGAAGTTTGAGTTGAGAGTTTTTCAATCATTTTTAAACTATAATTGAAGCTCATTCCGGGTATTGCATAATTATGAATTTCAAAATCTTTAATTTCATTCGCAAAAACAGAATCATTCAAAGCATTATTTATTCGACTATTACCGACAAATACACATTGGGGTATTTTCTTGGTTTCGTAAATTGAAGTAGGCTGGTTTTTATAAATAAAATTCAACACAGAATATCTAGCTATAAGTCCTAAACCTATAACCAATACAATAAAAATCAACAACTTAATCACTACTTTCCTCATAGCTAAAATTTAAAATAATAAAAATCACTTTTACCTATTTGCCATGTAATTATTGAAAAGCTTAATATAAAATAAACTACCCAACGTTTTGTTACAGACATTTGACCAATGAATTCTTCAATAGGTTTTCCTTTTGCATACATATAAAATAAGTCCATTAGTATAAATGACAAAATTGCGCCTGAAGAAATTTCAATTTTATCAAATTTTAAAGATTGAAAGTTAAATAAGTTTGAAATTGTTAATGATATAGATTTACTTCTAAATAAAAGTGCAACAAAAGAAGCTAGTGTGATATGATAAATGATACCCAAATAATTTCGAATCGTATTTGGTAAAAAATCAAAATATACTTTCAAATATTTTTCAAATACGAACCAAACCCCGTTAATTAAACCCCATATAATGAATGAAATTGTAAATCCATGCCATAGCCCAATTAAAACAAATGTAAAAATTGTTACAATATCAAGTTGCCATTGTTTCTTATAATTTTTGGCAATAGCGTAAAAAACATAATCTCTAAACCAATTATTCAAGGTAACATGCCATCCACTCCAAAATGCAAGTCTTGAATTTGCAAGATATATTCTGTCTTTAAAATTAGTTTTGATGTCAATATTAAAAATTTTAGCCACACCTTTCATAATGTCTACATAAGCTGAAAAATCGCAATAAATTTGAAAAAAGAAAATAGTACCACCAACCAACAAGTTAATATTACAGTGACTTTCAGGCTTATCAATGATTGAAGAAACTGTTATTGCTAAATTTTGAGCAATTGCATATTTTTTAAAAATTCCCCACAAAATCAATCTACAACCTAAACTTATATTGTTTGGGGTGATACAAATCTGCATAAATTGAGGTAATAAATACTTTACTTTATGCAAGGGTCCGGCTAAAATATGCGGGTAAAAACAAATAAATAACAACAATAAAAGTATATTTTTTTCAGGCTGGAGATAACCTTTTTTTATATCAATCAAATAGCTTAAAGCATTAAATGTAACGAATGATAATCCCAAAAATGATGCATCAGTTAACCATTTTACATTCAACGTTTCGTTGATTTTGAAAAAAAACAAGGGTAATAAAGTAACAAATACAACAAAATAATAACTAAGTTTATTTAATATTTTTCTCTTATTATCTAAATAAATAGAAGCAAAATATACGAAAATAGTGATTAACAACACTATTAAAAATAACCACTTTATATAATAACAATAGATTATTAAGCTTGGAACTAATAAGGCTATCCATTTGTATGATTGATTTTTTACTAAAACATAAAACCCTATTCCAGTAAATATGAAAAAGAAAATAATTATTAAATGAACTATCATACTATTTTTTCACAACCACATTTAAGCTCTTCAAACCTCTCATCATAATAGTTTTTTGCCAAACAGGTGCATTTTCAATACTTATATCACATCTACTTAAAAATGAAGCTATTTTAGGAATAAATGCCCTTAATTCAATTCTTGCAAGTTTGGCACCTACGCATGAATGCAAGCCTCCGCCAAAAGCAAAATGAGGATTATATTTTCGATTTGGAACAATATTTTGAGCATCGTCAAAAACCTCTTCGTCTCTATTTGCAGAAGCTAAACATAGAAGTAATTTTGAATTTGCAGGAATTGTAATATCTCCAATAGTATAATCAAGGGTACTGACCCTAACGGTATATTGTAAAGGTGAACTGTATCTCAAAAACTCTTCAACTAAAATATTATTTTCAATTTGTGTATTATTTTGTATGGTTTTTAAAAGCGACTTATCTCTTAATAACTCTAAAAAAATCATTGATAATGTATCTTTAGAGGTTTCAATAGAACCTAAAAACAAAACCATGATTACTGAAATTAATTCACTTTTTGAAAAATTATAATTAAATTCATTATTTAACTTTATTATAATTGAAAAAAACGATTCATCAGGATTTATTAATAAAGATTCATATTTTTCTGACAAAAATTCAAACATCAACTCCATATCTGAATTAATTTTTAAATATACTTGTCGAGGAAGAAATAAATCTTGAGAATAAGCCAATGAATGTGCTAAAGTTTTAGATTCATAAAAATCAAAATGATTACTTAACCCTAACATTTTATTAGTAATAATCACAGGTAACTTTGCAGCAACATCAACTAAATCAATTTCATTGTTTACTTTTAAAGCTTTTAATTCAACTAAAATTTCATCAATAGCTTGGTTTGTTAATTCATCATAATTAAACACTGACAAACCCTTCTCTACAAGCTCTCTAGCTTTTAAATGATCTTCTCCATCCAAATACATCAACCATTTTGATGTACTTTTTGATAAATATGGACATGCATTAGACTCTTTAAAAATATAGGGTTCTTTTTCTTTAAAAAATTCACTAAAATCAGAAGTTAAAAAATCTGGATTTTTAATTACATTTCGCACATCACTATGATTGAATAAAATATAATAGTTTTTTAATCCAATTTGTACTGGAGACGATTTTTTACATTCAGCCAAATGCTTATAAGGATTTTCAAAATATCCTTCTGAGTAAGGGTTCCACTTTACTATTTTTTTTGATTCTGAATCCATTCTATCACTTCTTCAAATGTATTAAATTCCTCAAAAACAGTTGGATCAATACTTAAATTAGTATATTCTTCAATTGAAAAAACCAATGTTAAATTTGATAAAGAATCTAAACCGAAACTTGATATTGTTGCATTTAAATCTACATTTTCACTAGGTACATTTAATTCTGCTGCTAATTGTTTTTTGAACCACAGAGTCAATTCCTCAGTTGAATATTTATCCATTATATATTTTTTTGTTATTGCGAATATACAATCGTAAGTTCACGATAAAAAATAAATATTCGGTCAAATATGTTTTTTATATCTCAAAAAATTAATCACCCTTACTCGAAACCATTTGAATAACTTTAATTGTTAACAATGACAACACAATCCAAACGATATTTGAAATTATGTTGATTTGCAAATTAAAACTTAACTCTCCAACTGTGTTTTGTTTTAAAAATGGAATTACTAAAGCATTCAGCAATAGATTAAAAATCCAAGTTCCCCACCAAACTTTTAAAATATCTGTTTTAAGTTTTAGTGTCTCAAAAAGTTCTTTCATAATAAAATAAGGTTTATTGAAAAATGTTATTGGGTTTAAGAAACTTAAAACTATCTCATCATTTTTAAATTTCAGACCTGCATTATCAATTTCAACATTGGTGTAAGCTCTTCTAAACCATTGAATAAAAGTAATAGCTGAAAATATAAATACTATTATACTCACCATTTTTAAAATAATTTTAATCCAGTGGTATGCAAAATATTGTACAATTTCTACCACCTGAGCTGTATTCAAATGTTGTATTTCCCTATAATATCTATAATGTACAAACAATAAAACTACATTGATTATAAATGTAAATACTATAAAACCTATAGCATACCTTGTTCGTGATTGATTATTTTGAGGGATTGACATAATTTACATTTAGGTGAATTTTACAAATCTAAACTTTTTATTTCTTCTAAAAATATATTTTGTTGATTGTTTATGGAATAAATACTAGCTAGGGGCTTCACCCCTAGCTAGTAAATGTCGCCCTTTCAGGGCTTTATTACAAAATTATAGCCCTGAAAGGGCGACATTTGCCCAAATAGGGTACAGCCCTATTCCTACCTCAACCCAACATTTACATTTTTGCCAGCTGTATAAGCAATTACCTTTCTGTTGTACATATTTTCACACAATACAGGTGGCATATAATATGTTCCAGCAAATGAGGCGTGTAATGTTAAGGTAAATGTTTTTTTCTCGTTTCTACCTAAATCAAAATAGAATGAAGCACTTGCATCTCGTACATTTTTGTAATCATAGGTTGCTGAACTTGTTTCTTCATTTTGTTTTAATTTAATAAACTCCCAGCCCGATGGCAATGTTTGTGTTAATGCTAAACGAGTTTGCGGTTCGGCTGAAATATTACTTACTGAAATAATTGCCTTAAACTCCGTACCTTGTGGTAATTGCAATATATTTACTGGTCTGTTACTTGCATCAACATATTGTATATCAATCTTCAAACCATTATTTTGAGCTACAGTAATTGGAGTTGCACTTGCTCCTTGCGATACCACATTTACATACAAAATTGATTTGCCTGTATTATTTACTTTTAATTGATGGTTATTTGTTCCTGATACATTCAAGGTTTTCACCAACGATTGTGTAGCATTGATATTCACAGAAGCTGCTCCATCATTTGTGTAATTTCCATAGACGCCAGTACCTAAACCAAATGTTTTTGCAAAATTACTCACCGCTAGTAAACTCATTGCAACATCCTGAGTATTATAATTATCTGCCGAAATACTTTGTGCAACTTTTTTGAACATAGTCACTGCCGCATCTTTTTGTTTTAGTAAACACAATACATCCAATACAATGGCTTGGTCTCTAGTAACTGAACCAAATGTATAATAGTAGTAATATGATTCAAATAAATTTGGATTACATTTCAATCTTAAATTATTAGCTACTGTAGTTTGACCTGCATAAGCATAAGCTGCCACCAACAACCAACGTGACTGATTATCAAGCTGTGCATATTCTTTTAACCTATTCATCGAACCTAAATCAGGAGCACCAGCATACGCCAAACTATATAAACGATACGCTTGGGTTTGATGCTCAAATTGATTTTTTGAACTTGGTAAAAATGTTTGTGCAAGTTTAGTTTGCGAAACTTTCCATTTTTTCAACATGGATGACGGAATATAATACCCTTGTTTCTCTGCCTGACAAAGAAACATACCGGCATAACTTGTAACCCACTCTTCTACTTGTGCTGCTCCTGGCCAATAAGCAAAACCACCACTTGCCACTTGATAAGTACTAAGTTTATTTATTGCAGCTTTAATGTGTAAGTCGGCAAGTGATTTTTGGCGACTATCCATTTCAATTAAATTTGACACAAACAACTGCGGGAAAGCCGCAGAAGTTACTTGCTCTAAACAACCATGTGGATATTTTTCCAGATACCCTTGTAAAGACCTTGTGCTAATTTGTGGCATGGATGCAAATTCAGCATAAACCGAATTAGTACCTTTTGTACCAAATGGAGTGTAAGCAATTACACCATTTGAACCAGCTTTCACGGTATATGATTTAATTTGTGTTGTAACAGGATTACTTGGTCTAACTTCAAGTTCTTGAACATCTTTTGAACTTGCAGCACCCGCCGTTGCAGCAATTTTCACATTTGCAATACCTGTTTCATTGGCAACTTTCACTTTAAAGTAAACCACTTTTTCTTGCTCATTTCCAAAATTTACTTTCAAATTAGTTCCTTGCAAAGGTTTGAAAATAGCATTGGTTTGTAATGAAACATTTACCGTTTTCACATTTGAATAATTAAAAATAGTAACCGGAATATAAAACTCATCATTTGGAGTTGCCACACGAGGCAAAGTAGCCAACACCATTAAATCTTGTTTCACTTTCATGGTACGTTCAGCTGTACCGTAAGCACCATTCTTGGCAGCAACAACCATTATTTTAACCGAACCTACATAGTTTGGCATTTTCAGTTTGTGCGTTGCTTGTCCACCTGCTGGAATTGTAAACGGACCAACAAAAGTTACCACAGGCTTAAATCTATTTGCTTTCACACCAGCTTTACGTTTTGCAAAATCATCACCACCAATAGCAAACATTTTACCAATATCACTTCCTAAAGCATTAATCACCTTATCAAAGAAATCCCATGATTTAACCCCTAAGGCTTCTTTAGCATAAAATGATTTCCAAATTTCAGGTAAGGTATATTTTGTTAGATCAAGCAAACCTTCATCAACCACAGCCAAGGTGTAAGTCATTGGTTTTCCTTGTGTTTCCTTAACAGTTACATTATAAGTTTGCTCAGGTTTTATTGATTCTGGTGCAGAAATTACTGGTTCTAAATGCGTTGCAGGGTCTTCAATATCTACAGAAACTACCCCATACAAACGCATAGGTTTGCCTTTTGCCGTGTAAGCATGTGGATATAAAAGCGTAACATTTACATAAATATTCGGTGCCATACCTGATGCAGCTAAAAAGGCAACGTCAGTTTTACCTTGTTTGGTTTTAGTCCAAAATGTTTTTACAACCGATGTTCCATTTTCAATAGATACCAAAGCATTTCCTCCAGCTTCTGATGGGAATGAAAATTCAACATTTTCGCCCACTTTATACACCGTTTTCTTTGCTGAAAAAGTAAGCATTGTAGCATAAGTTGATTTATCGCTGTAATCGTAAGGCGTACCAACGTAGATAATTTCACCAGTTACGTGACCCGAATTTGGGTCTGTAACTTTTACCAAATACCTACCCCATTGTTTATCATCTAATTTAAATGAGAATTTTCCTTTTCCTCTACTTAATGGAATAGATGCACTTGTTACTTCCGATGCATTGTCGTTGTACATATAATTGGTTACACCGCCATCGCTTGTACTTTCCCACCACCATTGCCAGTTCAACTTCACAATTGAAACTTGTAATGCACTATTTGAGGTATATTCGCCTTTAGGATTAATACTAACTACATCTAAATCAATCTCTTCATTTACAGCATAATTGTATCTACCTTCATCTTGCTTAATGTTTAAACCTGCAATTGTTTGGTAAGGATAAATGGTAACAGTAGTAAAATCTGTACTAAAATCTCCACTTTTTTCATATACCTTTCCTCTAAAATATGCACTTACCGCAGGACTTAAATTACCTTTTAAATTATTAAAATTAGGGTTAAATGTAGCCACACCTTGTGCACTTAATGCTCCATCAAACACTTTACTTTCAGGCACATCAATACTTATCCCTGGAATTTCAAAAGTATAATTTTCAAATTTCTTTCCAGCCTCAAATACCGATTTACCATAAAACACATCATAAGTAGCTCTTAAATTTGCCGCAGGAGCTCCATGCATCCAAGCACTTGAAATGGTTGCAATTGAATTTTTATTGATATTGTAAATTTCTTTTTCGGCAAATTGCAAATTGATTTTTAAGCGATTAGGTTTAACGGCTTCAATTTTTATTTTTTTGCTAAACTTTACTCCGCCCACATTTACATTCACAAACCAGTTTCCTGTTGGTGCATCTGGCTCTGTTTTTAATTTGAAAACATACATTCCATCTACTCCTTTGTTTAATACTTTTCTGGTATAAACTTGGTCAAGTGGTGTTTGCAATTCCATTACAATTGGTTGATTTGGAGAAACTTTACCATTTTGAGCATCCAACACAAATGTTAAAAACAAACTATCTCCCGGACGCCAAACGCCTCTTTCTCCATAAATAAAGCCTTTTAATCCTTTTTGAATATACTCTCCACTTACTTCAAAATTCGACATTGATAAGGCATCACCGTCTAATAATTTCAAATATGCTTTTTCTTTTCCCTTACTTGCAATCGCTAAAAATGGAATATTTTTACCTAAATCAAATACAACTTTTCCCTCTGCATCGGTTACTGCTTTTGCAATTGATTGTTTTTGATAATTGATTAATTCAATACTTACACCTTGTTCAATTTGAGCTGTTACCAAATTGGTAGCAAAAATTTGGTATTGATTATTTATGCCCGCTTTTGCAATTAATCCAATATCCGATGACAAAATATTTAATTGTACCGATGTTGGATTACTATTATAAAAGGCACTATTGCAAGGGTCATTACGTTTTTTCCAGTCATACTCTTCGTAATAATCACCTTCTCCTTCGTAATAATCATCATAATAGTAATTTTCTACATTATCGTAGTCTTTGTCGTCAACATCAGCAAACCACGACAAACCTTGTTTCAACAAATTCCAATCTTTATTTTCATCACTATCAGCACATTCACACAAAACATCGGCTTTTCCAAACCTAAAACTTACTTGATAAATTGCACCTGGTTCTTGTTGAATATATTCACTAATATTGAATTGAAAATTGTTCCATTTTTTAAGATTAGATGCATTGCTTTTTTTCAAAGAAACTTTGCGTTGAAATACTGGTCGCCCAACTCGTTTCACTTCACTTTGTCCGTTTAGTTCATTTGTTTGCAAAAATTGAGGCACATTCGTTTCATAAATTCTAACAATTTCAATATTTACAGATTTAATCGCTTTTGCTTTAAAACTCACTTTTTGATTTGCTGAACTTGGCAAAATAGTTCCACTTGAAAGCAAAGCAATAGCTGGTAACTCATCCGAAAAATCTACTTTTTCATTTCTATCATCACCCATCATGGCTGCAGTAATATTTCTAATTGCACCAGAAATATTCACATTTACCTCTCTATCAAAAGTATTTTCAGGATAAACTCTTAATTCATTATCAATAGCCAAAAATCTAAAATTGTTGTTATTGTTATCAATAGAAACCATACCATTGTAATCCTGATTTTCAAGTAATGGATCAGAAAACAACACACTCAAATATTGCTCTCCTTCATTCACCACTTTAAATTTCACTACTTTAAATACACCCAAGGCAGGAATTTCAGTTTCGATAATTTGTTCGTCATCAGTATTTTCAGCGCAAATAATTTTAACCGTTTCATTTGAAGAAGTTCGCTCAGCACCTTCAATGTTATACCTATGCGTAGTTCCGTTTGCATCATGAACCCAAGTTATTTTCAAATCCTTACCATTTTGAGTAGCTTTCAATTGTTTTTCAGCTTCGGCAGGCGTGGCAATATCAGCACTATAAAGTACCCCAGTAAAAGCCACCTTTCTTGTATCCGATTTCTCAGGATACCCCAAAGTTGGTTCATCAGTTTCAAAAGTTTGTTTTATAACTTTAAAGTGTAGTGGAAACTCAGCAAGCTTATCATCAATATCTTTATAAACCTTTTTCAAGGCAAAAGTACCCGCATATTCTATTCCCGAAGGAAGTGGAGCATCAGGTGTAAAAACCAAAGCATTGGTACCTTCCCACGAAAGTTTGCCTTTTATTTCAGGAGAAAAATCGAATAAATCGCTGGTTAACAATTCACTTCTTTCTAAAGAATCAGTAATATCAGCTGTTAAAATAATTTTGATTTTATCATGCGAAGAAATAATTCCATTTGTATAAGCGTACACATATTCAGCATAGGCAGTATCAGGCGCTGCAAATGAACGTTCAATACTTGCAGTTGTCGACAACCTTTCTTTAGTAAAAATTCGATAAGCAAAACCAATTAATAAAATTACAGCAAAAGAAAGCCAGAAAATATCAGCCTTATTTTTAAATCTTTTCATTTGATAATATGAGGATTAGAAATGTTTTTGAAAGATAATTAAAAAGTAAGAGTATTTTATTTCTTGAAAAAGATATTTTTGTTTTGAGGGTTGAGGACACAAAAAAAGCCTACCGTTTTCACGATAAGCTTTCCTAAAAACTATATTTTCTTAAATATTACTTTGCAAAACTTACAGATCTTGTTTCACGAATTACCGTTACTTTAATCTGACCTGGGTATTGCATTTCTTTTTCTATTTTTTGCGAAATCTCAAATGATAACATACTTGATTTATCGTCTGTTACATTGTCGGCATCAACTAATACACGTAATTCTCTACCTGCTTGTATTGCGTAGCATTTTGTTACTCCGTCAAATGATAAAGCTAGTTGCTCTAACTCTTTCAATCGTTTTACATACGATTCTGACATTTCTCTACGTGCACCCGGACGAGAACCTGAAATAGCATCACACACCTGAATAATTGGAGAAATCATTGAAGTCATCTCAATCTCATCATGGTGAGCTCCAATTGCATTTACAACATCTGGATGTTCTTTGTATTTTTTTGCAAGCTCCATACCCAACAATGCGTGAGGTAATTCAGCTTCTTCTGGCCAAACTTTTCCAATATCGTGTAACAAACCTGCACGTTTAGCCATTTTAGCATTTAAGCCTAATTCAGCTGCCATAGTAGCACACAACTTAGCTACTTCACGAGAGTGTTGTAATAAATTTTGTCCGTAAGATGATCGGAAACGCATTCTACCAACCATTTTAATCAACTCAGGGTGTAAACCATGAATCCCTAAATCAATTGCTGTACGCTCACCAATTTCAACTATTTCATCATCAATATTTTTTGCGGTTTTCAACACCACCTCTTCAATACGAGCTGGGTGAATACGTCCATCTTGAACCAAACGGTGTAAAGATAAACGAGCTATTTCTCTACGAACAGGGTCAAAGCCAGAAATAATGATTGCCTCAGGGGTATCATCAACAATAATTTCAACACCAGTAGCAGCCTCTAAAGCCCTGATATTTCTACCTTCTCTACCAATAATTTTACCTTTGATATCGTCATTTTCAATATTGAAAACAGATACACAGTTTTCAATAGCATGCTCAGCAGCAGTACGTTGTATAGTTTGAATTACAATCTTTTTAGCTTCTTTGGTTGCAGTTAATTTTGCTTCTTCAACAATATCTTTTACATAAGAGTTAGCTCTTGATTGTGCCTCACCTTTTAAAGTTTCAACTAATTGCTCTTTAGCTTCATCAGCAGTAAGGTTTGCAATTTTTTCTAATTTAGATACTTGCGATAAACGAAGTTTTTCAACTTCTTCTTTTCTTTTGTTAGTAATCTCAATTTGAGCTGCAAGATTTTCTTTTAAAGCATCTAATTCCGCTTCTTTTCTTGCGTTTTGCTCTATTAATTTTTGGGCTTTTAATTCACGTTCTTTTACCTTATTTTCATTAGCAATGATAAGGTTTTTCTTTTTGTTAGATTCCTCTTCAAACTCAGTTTTAAGTGCTAAAAATTTCTCTTTAGCTTCCATAATACGAGTTTTTTTCAAATCTTCGGCATTTACTTCTGCTTCTCTAATAATAAGTTTTGCTTTTTCCTCAGCCGATTCAACTAACTTATTGTTTGCTTTTTGTAGTAAATTTTTACTTACAACTATCCCCACACCAATAGAAACTATTGCTGTAAGTGCTACTATTATAATCGTTTCCATTTTAAAATAACTAAATAAAGGTTAATTCCATTGGCAGAAAAACTTATTAATTAATAATTTTTAATTAATAATTAATAATTAATACTCAACTCCAACACTTTGCTCCTAATAATTCTAACTTAACAATACTTTGTACTTAATACCTTGTACTAATAAAAACAATCAATCTTTTAAAGTAGATGAGATTAAAGATTCAAGGTAAGCCATTTTTTCTGTGATTTTACTCGCAGCACCATTGTCAACATCACTTGCACGCATGTGATGAATAATAGCGTCAAAAGCTACCATTGCTAATAAATCCTGTTTATCGTCAATGCCATACAGATCTTTAAAAGTTTTCAGCTTTTCATTCACCTGTTTGGCTGCAGTTCTTATAATCTCTTCTTCGCTAGCCTCCACCCTCATAGGGTATTCTTTGTCGGCTATTTTTATTTTGATTGAAAGTTCTCCCATCGTAAATCTTGCTCTATTGTTCGCTCAGTTGGGCTATGCACTTATCAATTTCCTGAATAATATCGTCGATTTTTAACTTCAACTCTGCCATTTCAGGATTGTTTTCTGCTAATGAAGATACAAAATTACTAATTTTATCTTGATTTTGAAACTGTGATAATAGTTCCTCTTTCTCTTGAAGACTCGTTTTTAATGTATGTATTTCATTTTGAGCTTCTTGATATTTAGATTTTAAATTCAAATAAGCTTCAACAAGTTTACGTACACTTATCTCAAAATGATTGAGTTTATTTAACACTGTTTCATCTCTCATGATTACTTCCTGATTAATGCATTAATTTCTTTTTCAAATGTTTCCATAAGCTTTGCCATGCTTTGGTCAATTTGTTTGTCGGTTAATGTTTGCGTTGCATCTTGCAAAATAAACGAAACTGAATACGATTTTTTATCAGCACCAATTTGTTCTCCTTCAAATACATCAAAAACATTAATTTCTTTAAGTAGCTTCTTTTCTGCTTTAAAAGCAAGTTTTTTAATCTCGTCGAAGCTAATTTTTTTATCAATTACTAAGGCTAAATCTCTTCTTACTTCAGGAAATTTAGAGATTTCAGCATACTTAGTACTTGAAGAATAAGCTTTTATCAGTGATTTAAGGTTCAGTTCTGCATAAAAAACTTCCTGTTTTAAATCAGCTAGTTTTGCAATAACTTTATTTACCAAACCAGCAAAGCCTATTGTTTTGTTGTTTAATTTTATTTCTATTCCATAAGCAAATATTTCATTGCTTATTTTTTCAGTTGAGATATTTTTCAAGTTTAACTTTGAAAAAATATCTTGAAGTGCAGTTGCAAGGTCGCTAAACTCAAATTTCTTGTTTTTTGCTAACCAAGTTTCGTCACTTACATTACCACTTAACCACAAGCCCAACACATTCTCCTCCACATATTTATCTTCTCCTTTTTGATACGTTTTACCAATTTCAAAAAGTTTAAGATTATTTTGTTTACGATTAATATTGAAAGCCAATGCTTCTAAGCCTGAAAACAATAATGACGGACGCATAATTGCCAATTCCTCGCTCAATTTATTCAAAATCTCAACATGCTTTTCAGCAGGATATTGAGGCAATGATTCAAAATACGAAGGTTTGGTTAATGAGTTACTTATTATTTCATTAAATCCTTTTGCAACCAAATCATTTGCTAATGTATTGGTAATGTTTTCAGGATTTTTTTCAGGAAAGTTTGCCAAGAAAGCTGCACCCAAATGTGGAGCTGTTGGAATATTGTCGAATCCGAAAATACGAATAATTTCTTCAACAATATCAGCTTCACGTTGTACATCTACTTTGAAAGGTGGAACAAGTAATTGTAAACCTTCTTCAGTTTCTTGGGCTATAGAAATACCTAAATTGGTAAGTATTGTTTTGATTTGCTCCTTTGGAATTTCAATTCCGATTAATCTTTTAATGTTTTTAAATGTTACATTAACTTCAAAATCAGCGATTGGATTTGGATACAAATCATTTACTGGCGAAGTAATTGTACCTCCAGCAACTTCTAAAATTAATTTTGCAGCTCTTTGTAAAGCATAAGCTGGCATATTTGGGTCGGTACCTCTTTCAAAACGGAAAGAAGAATCGGTTTTTAAGCCATGTTGTAACGATGATTTACGCACAACAGCTGGATTAAAATACGCACTTTCAAGGAAAATTGCAGTAGTTGAATCACTTACTCCACTATCTTTTCCTCCAAATACTCCTGCCAAACACATTGGCTCTTCTGCATTTGCAATTACTAAATCATTTGCTTTTAAGGTTCTTTCAACACCATCAAGCGTTACGAATTTAGTTCCTTCAGCTGCAAATTTTACATTTATTTCATTGCCTTTGATTTTGGCTAAATCAAAAGCGTGTAATGGTTGCCCTAATTCATGCAAAACATAATTAGTTGCATCCACAATGTTATTGATTGGATTTAAACCTATGGCTTTTAATCTGTTTTTCAACCAATCTGGTGAAGATTTCACTTCAAGATTTTCGATTACTAAACCTGTGTATCTTGGAGCAGCTTCTGCATTTTCAACAGTAACTTTTACTTTATTTTGATTACCTGCAACAATATTGTTTTCTGGCAAACAAATTTCAGCATTCAATAAAGCTTTTAAATCTCTAGCTACACCTAAGTGTGAAGCTGCATCAGCACGATTGGGCGTTAAACCAATTTCAATAACAATATCATTCTCGATTCCAAAATAATCAGCGGCAGGCGTTCCGTTTGGTAAATCAGTATTTAAAACCAAAATACCATCATGGCCAGAACCAATTCCAATTTCATCTTCGGCACAAATCATTCCTTCCGAAACCTCTCCTCTGATTTTAGCTTTTTTGATAGCAAAAGGCTCTCCAGTTAAAGGATAAACCGTAGCTCCAACTGTAGCAACAATCACTTTTTGACCAGCAGCAACGTTTGGAGCACCACAAACAATTGGCACTACAACATTATTTCCTAAGTCAACAGTGGTTTTGCTTAATTTATCAGCATCAGGGTGACGTTCGCAAGTTAAAACTTCTGCAACAACAAAGCCATTAAGTCCACCTTTTAAACTTTCAAAAGGCTCAAGTCCTTCAACCTCAAGTCCTGATTTAGTTAAAAGTGCTGAAATTTCTTCAGGTGTATTATTAAGGGCAATTAATTGTTTTATCCAGTTGTATGAAATCTTCATAAAGATATGTTTGCAAGCAAATGATATGAATTCGCTAATATACAAAAAATACGTTTAGTGTTACTATGATTTTATTGTTTTGTATAGTTGAAAAAATGCATTTTATGTAAGCTCCTTTGGTATAGGTTTTTAGTTTAAAACAAAAAAAGCTCTGCATCATTTTCAGATACGGAGCTTTGGAATTTTAATTGTTTTAAGCTTAGTCTCTTTTACTAAGTTTAGCTAATAATTTTAAAATTTCAAGGTATAACCAAACCAATGTTACAAGTAAGCCAAATGCAGCGTACCATTCCATATATTTAGGTGAACCATTTGCTGCAGCTTCTTCAATAAAGTCAAAGTCTAATACTAAATTTAAAGCAGCTATTACAACAACAACTAAACTAAATATAATACCGAATGTACCGTTGCTATGAATTAATGGCATTTCAATATTGAATAAACCTAAAATCATACTTGCCATGTAAACCATGAAAATAGCTCCAGTTGCAGCAACTATTCCAAGCTTAAAGTTTTCAGTTGCTTTAATTAAGCCACTTTTGTAAGCAGCTAATAAACAAAAGAAAACACCAAATGTTAACATAACTGCTTGAATTGCTATTCCAGGATACATTTGGTTAAACACACCTGAAATTCCTCCAAGGAATAAGCCTTCAAGTAATGCATAAATTGGTGCCGTTATAGGCGACCATTCTTTTTTGAATGTTGTAATTAATGCGAAAATAAAACCTCCAATTGCTCCTCCAATTGCTATTGGCATTGTGGCAGCACCAAGATTTAAATATGTAAACAAAGCTGTTGTACTAACTAACGCCAATAACATTAAACTTTTGTTTACTGTTCCGCTTATTGTCATTCCGCCATCATAAGCGACTTTGCCTCTAATTTCGAAAGCATTTGAATCTAAAATAGGATTTGAGCTTCTCATTTTTTTAACATTTTTTGTTCGGTAGCAAATTAACAAAAATTATACCGAATTATTACAAGCTTATGGATTGTGATTTTTTTATTAGATTAGCAATTATTTTAGTTTTCAAACATTCAATTTGTTAATGAAGCAGTATAAACAACATATTTTAGTAAGTGTAATTATCACATTGAGTGTAGTTGGCTATTTTTGGCTAGCTTCATTCAAAAAAAATACTGACAAAAAGTTAGATTTAGCTCCAATAAAATATGTAAGTACTTCAAAAGTATTTTATAAAGATGCTTCATTTTCAATAGCATTAAACGGAAAAATAATTGCTGCTTCACCAATAAACTTGGTTGCTGAAGCAAATGGCAGATTACTTCAAGGTTCAATTCCATTAAAGAAAGCACAAAAATTCAAAAAAGGAGATATTCTATTTAGTATTGAATCATCTGACACAAAACTTAATTTACAAGCCCAAAAAAGTGATTTCATTACTGCATTAACTGCCATTATTCCTGATTTGAAAATGGATTTTAAAGCGGAATATGCTGTTTGGGAAAATTATTTAAATCAATTAAATATCTACAACAAATTCCCTAAACTTCCTGATTCACAAAATAAAACGCTAAAGAACTTTTTAACTACTAAAAGAATATTTAGCCTATATTATAATATTCAAGCAAACGAAGAAAAACTTGGAAAAACAAATTTTGTAGCACCATATAATGGTAGTTTTGCTGATTTAAAAATTGAAGCAGGGGCTGCTGTTAGTCAAAATACTAATCTTGGTCGCATTATTTCATCTGCCGATTTAGAAGTTGAAATTCCTGTAAAAGTTGAAGATATTCATTGGTTAAAAATTGGGCAGAACCTTCAACTTTATAATTTAGAAGGAAATCCAATAGCTTCAGCGAATGTATCAAGAATAAGTGAAAGCATTGATGCAAATACGCAATCAATCACTGTTTTTGCTCATGTAAATATTTCAAAAGAAAACACCATTTTTGAAGGTATGTATGTCAATATAAAACTTGGCAATCAATCTCTTAAAAATGTAATAGAAATTCCAAGAAGCGCTATTTTTCAAGAAAAAAAAGTTTGGTTAGTTGAAAATAATAAACTTCAATTGAAAGAAGTATTCGTTTTAAAAACATTTGAAGACAAAGCTTTTATAAAAGGTTTAAAAGAAGGCGAAACTATTGTAAACGAAAGCATTAGCAATGCAATTGAAGGCGATATTGTAAAAATAAAATGAAAAAATTAGTAGGACTTTTTGTAAAATATCCAATTTGGGGTCAGCTACTGATTGCATCCATTTTAATTGTGGGCCTTATTTGCATGCTTTCAATGAAAGTAAGTTATTTCCCCGAAGTTGAATCAAGAGTTATAAGTGTTCAGTTAATTTTTCCAGGATCATCACCTCAAGAAATTGAAGAAGGTATGGTTTTGAAAGCCGAAAATGCTTTAAGAGGCATGCAAGGCATTGAACAAATCAATTCAACCTCAAAAGAAAACGGAGCAATAATTTATATCGAAGGGAAAAAAGGATTTGATACTGACGAATTATTAAGCAATGTAAAAAACACAATTGACAAGATAAACTCTTTCCCAGTTGGAGCTGAAAAACCTGCAATTTTTAAAGTTAGATACACCGATAGAGTTGCTACCATAGTTTTACAAGGCAAAGATGTTTCACTAGAAACCCTGAAACTACAAGCTGATAAAATTGAAGATGATTTATTGGCAACCAACATTATTACTCAATTAGAAATCAAAGGTTTACCAAGCCAAGAAATAGCTATAGAAGTAAATGAAGCAAATCTAAAAAAATACCACATTACATTTGATGACATTGCCAATGCCATCAAAAGAAACAATATCGACATTACTGCCGGAGCTTTAAAAGGTGCAAAAGAAGAGTTATTAATTCGATTCAAAAACAAATCGGCAAGTGTTGAACATATTCAAAATATTGTAATAAAATCAAATAACAATGCTGCTTTGGTTCAACTTAAAGACATTGCCAATGTTAAACTTCAATTTGCAGAAATACCCAATAAAACGCTTTTTAACCAAAAAAGAAGTGTAATTATTAACATTAACAAAACTATTGATGAAGATTTACTTGATGTTGCCAATACAGTAAATCAATATGTAACAAATTTCAACAAAAGCAATAATAACCAACATATTAAATTAACGGTTTTAAATGATACCTCAAAAATTGTAAAAGAACGAATTGATTTATTGGTTCAAGATGGTTGGACTGGATTAGCATTAATTCTGATACTTTTAGGCTTATTTTTAAATACACGAATTGCATTTTGGGTAGCTTTCGGCATTCCAATTTCATACATGGGCATGTTTATCATTGCTTATTATTGTGGTATAACTATTAATTCTGTTTCGCTTTTTGGGATGATTTTGGTTTCTGGAATTTTGGTTGATGATGCCATTGTGATTTCAGAAAATGTGTTTACGCATTACGAAATGGGAAAATCCAGAACACAAGCTGCCATTGATGGAACTTGGGAAGTTTTCCCTTCGGTGTTTACCTCCGTTTTTGCAACCATGGTGATGTTTAGTCCATTTTTCTTTTTAGATGGTGTAATGGGCGAAATGTTTTGGGACATGGCATTAGTTGTGGTGGCGTGTTTGGGGATTTCGTTATTGGATGCTGCTTTCTTTTTACCTTCCCATTTAGCTCATTCAAAAGCATTTGAACCAAAACCTAAAAATAAATTACGAGTATTTACCGAAAAATTAATTGAAAAAATAAGAATTGATTTTTATGGAAAAACATTGCTAAAATTACTACAAAACAAATATTTACCACTCGCATTTGCAATTGCATTTATTGTAATTACTTTAGGATTAATGAAAGGAGATTTTATACAATCAACCTTTTTCCCTTTTGTGGATGGCGACAATAATACAATTGAATTGGCTTTACAACCAGGAGCTAGAGCCACACAAACTGAATCTATTCTTAAAGAAATTGAAAACGACATTTGGGAAGTAAACAAGCAAATTTCTGCAAAAAGAGATGATAAATTATCTGTTATCGAGTCTGTTAGAATAGAAATAGGCAAAGATGGCAGTGAAGAAAAAGGCAATATTGATATCCAATTACTCAATGGTGAAATTAGAAATCAGTATAGTTATGAAATTACTGAGGCGATAAGAGAAAAAGTGGGTAACATTATTGGTGCAGAGAAATTCACCATTGGTACAAAACAAATTTTCGGGAAACCTATAGTAGTGAGTTTACGAGGGAAAAATCTTGAAGCATTAGAACTAGCAAAAAATGAATTCAAACTAGCACTTAAAAACTTTTCAACCTTAAAAGATGTAGTTGATAATAATTTAGTAGGTAGAAGAGAAATTTCACTAAAACTTAAACCAAATGCTTATTTTTTAGGCTTAACAACTGCGGATATTGCAAAACAAATAAGACAAGGCTTTTGGGGTGAAGAAGCACAGAAATTACAAGTTGGCAAAGATGAAGTTAAAGTTTGGGTACGATACCCGAATATTGAAAGAAAAGATATTTTTCAACTTGAAAATGTAAACATTAAAGTTGCAGATAAAGAATATCCACTCACCTCTTTGGCTGATTTTGAAATTGAAAGAGGTGTTGTAAGTATAAACCACGCCAATGGAGCTAGGGAAATAAAAGTAGAAGCCGATTTAGCGAATCAAAAAGAACCTCTCCCTCCTATTGTTGAAAAAATAAAAGCTGAGTTAATTCCTCAAATAGAAAGCAAATATCCTGATATTCATATTGTAATGGAAGGGCAAGACAAAGAAACCCAAAAATTTGCGAAATCAGCAAAAAAAGTTTTCCCAATGGCAATTGCCTTTTTAATTATCACAATTATATTAACATTTAGGTCAAAATCTCAAACAGTACTAATATTTTTAATGATTCCATTGGGTGTATTTGGTGCATTTTTAGGACATGGCATTGAAGATAAACCTATTTCAGTACTTAGTTTTTATGGTATCATTGCCCTTGCAGGAATTGTGGTAAATGATTCGGTTGTGTTTTTAGATACATTTAACCGAAACATTGCCGAAGGAATGAAAATTCACGATGCAATTTATAATGCTGGTGTGTCAAGATTTAGAGCCATAGCCTTAAACTCATTTGCAAACATAGTTGGTTTGTATCCATTAATACTTGAAAAAAGTCGTCAGGCACAATTTCTAATACCAATGGCGGTATCAATAGCTTGGGGATTATTTTTTGTTACCATATTTACTTTATTATTTTTCCCATGTTTGATACTCATTTTTAGTGATATAAGAGTATTCTTTTACAAAATTTGGAACAAGGAAAACATTGAACCAGAATTACTTGAACCGGCGTATAAAGAGTTAAGGATTGAGAGTTAAGGGTTTTCAGTTGTCAGTTTTCGGTAATCAGTTAATAAACGATTAGTCCCATAGGGACGAAGATATCATAGCCATGGGTTTTAACCCATGAAAATTAAAAAAGTTATAAACCAAAAATGCCTAGCAAATTTTACATTGCTAGGCATTTTTGTTTTTATATTAATTATTTTAAAAGAAATAATTCTTAATTCTTATGTCTTTAGTCTTCAGTCTATTTAATTATGCCGAAACAGAGTTTAATAACACTGGCATTACCAACATTAATAAATCCTCATTTTCACCATTTTCAAGAGGAGTAATAATACCAGCTCTACTTGGTGTTGACATATTTAATTTAATCATTCTTGGAGTGATATTGTTTAATACCTCAATTAATAATTTTGAGTTAAAACCAATCTCCATATCCTCACCAGAATATTCACAAGCTAAACGCTCATTTGCCTCATTAGAGAAATCTAAATCCTCTGCTGAAATTTGCAATTCAGAACCAGAGATTTTTAATCTAACTTGATGCGTAGTTTTGTTAGCGTAAATTTGAATACGTTTTAAAGAACTAATTAACTCAGCTTTGTCAATTGTCAATACATTTGGATTATCAAGAGGAATTGCGTTTTCAAAATCAGGGAAACGCTCATCTATCAATCTACAAATCATTTTGATATTGTTGAAACTGAAATATGCATTTGAAGGATTGAACTCAACTTCGATATTAGCATTTTCTTTTGGTAACGATTTTTCCAATAAGCTCAATGCTTTACGAGGAATAATAATCGACATACCACTGTCAGAAGTAACATCAACTCTACGATAACGAACCAAACGATGTCCATCAGTTGCAGCAAAAGTAGAATAACTTTCACCTAAACTAAAGTAAACACCAGTCATAGCAGGACGCATATCATCAGTACTTGTCGCAAACATAGTGCACGAAATAGCTTGAGCTAATACATCAGAAGATACATTAACAGAGAAACCATTTTTTACAGCAGGAATACGAGGGAAGTCTGTAGCGTTTTCGCCAGCAAGCTTGTATCTACCATTATCTGAACTCAACTCAATACTGTAAGTATTTTCGTCGATAGTGAAAGTAACAGGTTGTTCTGGTAAGTTTTTAAGTGTGTCAATCAATAATTTTGCTGGCACACAAATACTTACACTTGATTTTGACTCAACAGTCATCTCCGCAACAATGGAAGTCTGCAAGTCAGAAGCTGTAATTACCAAGCTATTATCACCTAATTCAAAAAGAAAATTCTCTAAAATAGGCACAACAGGATTAGTGGTAACTACACCATATAATGCATTTAACTGGTTAAGTAATGTTTGGGAAGAAACTACGAATTTCATCTTCGTTATTTATATAATAATACTTAAGCTACAAATATAGTAATTAATTAGAGATATTAAGCGATGAATTGTATTTTTTGTTGTAGGATTTTTGAAATATGAATTGAAAATTTAAATAAAAATTTTGTTGAGTCAATTTTAAGGTGTTAATCAAATAAAATTCATTTCAAATTATTAATTATTTTTATCTATTTTTGAACTTAAAATAAATATCTAAGTTTTATAGACATAAATAATAAAAATATTCTAAAATGAACTCTGTAACCTTAAACCTAAATGACGATAGTCAACTTGATACTGTAAAAGCTTTACTTAAAGCACTTAAAATAAAATTTACAGTAAGCAATGAGAAAAAATATGACCCTAAATTTGTTTCAAAAATCAAAAAAAGTGAAGAACAAATTAAGGACAGAAATTATATTACTGTAAAAAAAGATGATATAAACAATTTGCTTGGTTTGTAATGGCTTTTGAGTTAAAAATTTCTAAAGATGCTCAAAATGATATAGATGAGCACAAAAAAAGTGGAAATAAATCTTTGTTGAGAAAAATTGCAGTACTACTTACTGAAATTTGTGATCATCCATACGAAGGTACAGGAAAACCAGAACCCTTAAAACATCAACTTGCAGGCAAATGGTCTAGAAGAATCAATAATGAAGACAGAATTGTGTATTCTATAGAAGAAAATTTTGCAATAATTCATTCAGCGAAAGGTCATTATTAATTAAACGAAACCTAACATTTGAAATAAATTTCATTGTATTTTTCATAAATAAAAAGGAATAATGGTATTGTTACAATTAAAATAAATGGCAATAATGAAATGTAACTTTTTCCTTTAATGTCAAGGTATATTTTTAATAAAAAAGCAAATACTGATGTATAAATTGCAAAATCTAATATGGTTTTAGTTTCTAGATATTTAAGTTTGAAACATGAAGAATCTTCAGTTAAGATTAATAATTTAACAAACTCTTGATGTTTGAAAAATAAAAATATTGAAACAATTAAAATTGCTACGTATTGAAATTTTAAGATTTTATTTTTCATCATAAATTCACAAAAAAAGCCATCCAATTTTACTTGAATGGCTCTCTAATTTTTATTTCTCAACTATAAAATATAAATCAAGAGAATCTGCAGGTGTGTCTGTTAAGAAGAAGTCGTCAGTTGTGATTTTTGCAACTAAACTATCATTATCAACCATTAAATTTTTTCTGTTTCTACGATTCAAATAATCATAAGGAACTCTCAAAATAGCCGCTGGTAACCACCATTGCATATTGAAAATATCAAAACGAGTTATTTTTTGAACTTCTTTTTTGTTTTGTTCATAATATGCCATTACATCTGCATTTCCATGAACACCTTTGGTGGTGATTTTGGTAAAATGCTTTGCTAATAATTGTTTTAATGTATCAGCATAATATTCACGTACATGCCAAGGGTTACGAGCTAGTGAAAATTTACGGTTCACTGTACTTATCAATGCTTTTCCTCCTGGGCGTAATACTCTGTGAATTTCTTTTACAAATTCTTTATCTGGCCCAATGTGCTCAATAACTTGAAAAGTTACCACAGTATCAAAACTATTATCTGGTAAATCAGCAAGTGGAGGAACAAAAGTGGAGATAAATTTTATGTCTGGATATTTTTTCCCTAACTGAGCTATCAATAAATCATTTTTATCAATGGCAGTGTACGATTTTACCAAAGGATGTAGTAATTCAACACCACGACCATCTCCGCAACCTATCTCTAATAAATCGCCTTGTACAAACTGAGTTGCTGCCACGTAAGCATATCTAAGTCTTTGATGTACAGGATTGTCTGATGGAATTTCAGCAGAAGCAATCTCGGTTGTATAATGTGTTGACATATCCTTTTATCTAAATAAAAACTAAATTTTGAAGCAAATACTTTCACAAATTAAGCTTTATTAAAAAAATATTGCAACTTTATGGTAAAATATTGATAAGGTTTGTTGAAAGTTTATTTCTATACGTTGTTTTTAGCCCTGATTTTGGTACAAAATGCTTACTCGCAAAGTAAGTTAATTTGGCGTATGCCCTTGGCTGAACAAGCAAAAACTACCTTTGTTCCTCGGGCAGATGGAGGTTTTGATTTATATGTGCATATCACTTATGCAGGTAACGATATGTTGTTTGATTTTTTAGAACAAAGTGGTGAAATGACTTTATCATGGAATGTACAAGAAAAACCAGAAGATAATCCTCCATTGGTTCGAGATTCAGTTGTTTTAAGTACCGACAATTTATTTTACAATAATAAATATGCAGTTGTAAAAATAACTTTGCCCAAAATTGAGAAAGAAACGGCATTTATGTCGCTTCGTTTTAAACAAACAGTTCGAGGCAACAGATTATTTACAGCAAAATATTTAAATATTCCGACTAGCACTCAAAAAAACTATACTCTTTTAAAAGGTAAATCTGGGAAGTTGCCTTACATGGCTAATTATTGCTCCGTGAAAGATAGTTTTTTAGTACAATCGTCGTTGGATAGTGTTTTGGTTCGCCATTTTATGCCTGATTCATTTCCTTTGCCGCCCATGTTTACTGGCGATGTGAAAAAGCCAATTAGACAAATAAGAAGTTTTTGGGTTAAAAACGGACACTATTTTGCACCAAACCAAGCTGGTTCGTACATTATTTCGGCTGCCGAACACCAAACATATATCTATAGTACTGATATAAAAACATTTCCTCAATACACCAAAGCAAAGGATTTATTAAAACCACTTCATTATATTAGTACAGATGAAGAAGTTGATACTTATCTAAAAAAGAATAAAGATTTTAAACTTTCACTTGATGATTACTTGTTAACTGTTCACGGAACAAGAGAACAATCAAGAAGATTTATGAAAAGTTATTTTCAAAGAGTAACTTTGGCAAATGAATTATTTAGCTCCTCTGCCGAAGGTTGGCAAACCGACAAAGGCATGATTTTTATTATTTTTGGTATGCCAGATAGGGTTTACCAAGAAAATAATGCCGAAGATTGGAGTTATGAAAAAAATGCTTTGTACAATGAATTGAACTTTTATTTTACAAAAGCTGATAATTATACAAAAGGAAGGAATTTACACTTGGAACGTCTAGGTGATTATAAAGAAATTTGGTACGGATTAATTGACAAATGGAGAAAAGGTTTAATAAGGTAGATCGTAAAGACTACAAAGGTGGTGACAATAGAAACGAAGGTAGAAGTGGCGAAAAAAGAGGTGGCTATTCGAGACCAGAAGGCGGACGTAGTTTTGAAAACAAAGGCGAATCTACTCGTTTTTCAAGACCAACAAGTGGAAGCAGTAGAATAAGCGATGGGGGTCGCTCAGAAGCTGCAAACAGAGAAAGTAGAGAAGGTAGTTTTTCAGCTCCTCGTAAACATTTCACCAAACCAGCTCCAAGCAAAGAAGAAATGATTTTTGGTACCCGTCCGATTATTGAAGCAATTGACGCAGGTAAAGAAATTGAAAAAATATTACTTCAAAAAGGTGCAAGCGGTACTCAACACACCGAAATTATGACACTTGCAAGGACTTTTAAAATTCCTGTTCAGCAAGTGCCAATTGAAAAATTAAATGCATTAACGAGAGCTACACATCAAGGTGTGGTAGCATTTATTTCTGCAATTACTTATTCTACATTAGATCATATTATTGATACTTGCTACGAAAAAGGAAAGCTTCCATTTTTATTAATTACTGACCATATTACTGATGTTCGTAATTTTGGAGCAATAGCTCGTACAGCAGAAGTAGCTGGTTTAGATGGCATTATAGTTCCTGCAAGAGGAAATGCTCAAATCAATGCGGATGCTGTAAAAACATCAGCAGGGGCTTTGCATTTTATTCCAGTGTGCAGAGAAGATAATCTACAAAAAACCATTCAATACCTACAAGATAGAGGAATTGCAGTGGTTGCTTGTAGCGAAAAAGCAAAGAAAACGATGTACGAATTTGATTATTCTCAACCAATTGCAATTGTAATGGGTTCAGAAGAAACAGGTATTTCTGACGAAGTTATTCGTGTAGCTGACGAAATGGTTAAAATACCAATGCACGGAAAAGTTGGCTCGTTAAACGTGTCGGTTTCTGCAGCGGTAATTGTTTATGAAGCATTGAGACAGAGAGCAATTTAGTTTAGAGTCAAGAGTTCAGGGTTTAGAGTTTTCTTTTTTCAAACCCTAAACTCTCAACTCTCAACCCTAAACTGAAAAAAAAATGACATTCGAATACAAACAACTATATAATTTTTGTTTATCTGTATTTACACAAATAGGTTGTAGTGAAGCAGATGCAGTTACAGCAAGTACTGTTTTATTGTCGGCTGATTTAAGAGGTGTAGATTCGCACGGTATTGCCAGACTTTCAGGCTATGTTCGTTTATGGCAAGCAGGAAGAATAAACCCAAAACCTAACGTTAAAATTATCCACGAAACACCTTCTACTGCAACAGTTGATGGTGATGGAGGTTTAGGTTTAGTTGTTGCGCCAGTAGCGATGCAAATTGCGATTAATAAATCAACCAATGTAGGTACAGGTTGGGTTTCAGTGCAACATTCAAATCACTTTGGAATTGCAGGGCATCATGCAATGAAAGCCCTTGATAAAGATATGATAGGTATTGCAATGACCAATGCATCTCCATTGGTTGCTCCTACTTTCTCAAAAGACAGATTGTTGGGAACCAATCCAATTGCAGTAGCAATACCTGCCAATGAAGAACCAGCATTTGTTGCAGACTTTGCAACTACTACAGCAGCAAATGGCAAACTAGAAATTTTACAAAGAAAAAATTTAGATGCTCCCATTGGTTGGATTCAAGATGCAGAAGGTAATAATACCCAAAACGCAAATGCTTTAAAATCAGGAGGTGCATTGTTACCACTTGGAGGAGACCGTGAACATAGTAGTCATAAAGGGTATTGTTTAGGGGCAATTGTTGATATATTTTCTGCAGTACTTTCAGGGGCGAATTACGGCCCGTGGGTGCCTCCATTTGTTAGTTTTTTAGCACCACCAGCAAACCCAGTAGGAAATGGAATAGGGCATTTCTTTGGAGCAATGCGAGTAGATGCATTCAGACCAGCTGATGATTTTAAAAATCACATGGACAATTGGATTCGTACCTTTAGAAATGCAAACCCAGTTGACATTAACCAAAAAGTAATTATACCTGGCGACCCAGAACGTGAATTTGAAGCCGAAAGAATTACCAAAGGAATTCCATTACTTAAACCAGTAATAGATGATTTAGAAATTTTGGGTAAACAGTTTGAGATAAAATTGTAATAAAGAAATCTTAGCCCTTGTTGGATTATAAAACTAATAAGGGCTAAAAATATCATTTGTAAATTAACATTTAATTAAAACGAGAAATTGGAGAAATATTCTATTTTTATTGTTTTTATTTAATTCTATTTCAACAAATGCTCAAAATTTAAGTCAATTAAGAAATAGTTTTTTGAAACAATATTACTCCAACTATTTAAACAATAAAACAACGTTTGCATATTCTGTTAATTATAATTTTACTGATAAAAAAATTATAATTGAAGATTTAAAAACTCGTAATACTTTTGCGATTTTAAATTCAAATTCAACATCAAAAGGGACTATTACATTAACTAATTCAGAGATTAATTATATAATTGAAGCATTAAATACTCAAAATGATCTTGCAAAAGATTCAATAAATATTCCCAATTCTGAAAAAATGTCATCAAAGAAGTATAATGAAATTTTAAACGACCCAAATAAAGGATGGAATTTCATTGAACAAAAATATGGCAAAGATTTTCATAGATTTTCAATGCCAATATTTCTACGTAAAAACAAATTATGCGCATTTTATCATGAAATAAATTTCAATTATGGTATGTTTTCTATTTTAAAATACGAAAATGGGAAATGGATTGAATATTTAGTTTATTTATGGCAACATTAATCTAAACAATAAAAATGCAAAAAACAAAAACATGTGTACGCATTTCTCTGACTAAAAAGTCTTCTTTGTTTCATTTAGTTTTTCTGTTTTTTAATCTCTTGAAGTAAAATAATCATTTGGTCAATTTTTTCTATTTCAAGTGCATTGAGTTTTTGGGTTAAAGCTTCAATTTCCTGTTTGGCATCTAAATTTGTTTGAAAATCAGCTTGTGCTTGCATTCTATCACGTTCGCTTTGCCTATTTTGTGCCATCATTATAATAGGCGCTGCATAGGCTGCTTGGGTAGAAAACACAAGATTAAGTAATATAAAAGGATATGGATCCCATTTATACACAAAACCAACGAAGTTCAATCCCATCCAAATTACTACAAAAACTGTTTGAATGATGATGAATGTCCAGGAGCCCATACCGTTTGCTACAGCATCGGCAATTTTGTTGCCTAAAGATAAGGAGTCTTTATGCGTTTGATGCCAGTTTTTTGTATGAGCCATATTTTTAACCGTGAATGGTTTCTTTTTTTCCGTATTTACTTAAAATTGATGCTTCATAATCAAGAAATTCTTGCCAACGTTTATCAATATCCTCTCCTTCTGCATATTGGCGAGCATAAGAAATAAAGGTTTTATAATGCCCTGCTTCACTTATCATTAATTCACGATAAAACTCACTAAGTTCTTTATCTTTAATTTGTTCACTAAGCAATTTAAATCGTTCACATGAACGTGCTTCAATTAAGGCTGCAAACAATAAACGGTCTATCAAAACAAATTTACGTTGATAACCTTTACGCATAAAAGCATATAATTCGCCAACATATTCATCTTTTCGTTCACGACCAAGTACCAAACCTCTCGCTTTAATTTTCTCGTGAACCATTTCAAAATGAGAAAGTTCTTCTTGCGCCAACTTAATCATATCTGTAACTAAATCAGTATATTCAGGAAAGTTGACAATTAAAAAAATAGCATTTGACGTTGCTTTTTGTTCGCAATAGGCATGGTCAGTTAAAATCTCAGAAATATTACTTTCTACAATATCTACCCAACGTGGGTCAGTGGCTAATTTTAATCCTAACATTTAATTTGAAGTTTTACTTTTATAAAGATACAAAAATATAAGATGCTAAATAAAAAAATCCTTGCAAAAGTATTATTACTCTTGCAAGGATTAAAATTATAATTTAATTAAAATATTACCCAATTGCTTGTTCTAAATCAGCAATTAAATCTTCTGCATCTTCAACACCAACACTCAAACGAATCAAGGTATCTTTTAATCCAGCTTTCAAACGTTCTTCTTTTGGAATACTTGCGTGTGTCATACTTGATGGATGTCCGCAAAGTGATTCAACTCCACCAAGAGATTCAGCCAAACAGAATAATTTAAAGTTTTTCAAAGTTGCAAGTGCATCTTCAATTTTATCGCCTTTTAAACTAAATGAAATCATTCCACCAAAACCTTTCATTTGCTTTTTAGCAACATCATGGTTTTTGTGAGTTGTAAATCCTGGCCAGAAAACCTCATCTACTTTAGGGTGATTTTTTAAATAGTTAGCGATTTTCTCACCGTTTTGACAGTGACGTTCCATACGCAAATGCAAGGTTTTGATACCTCTCAATACCAAGAAACAATCCTGTGGACCAGGAATTGCTCCACACGCATTTTGAAGGAATTTTAATTCCTCATACACTTTGTCATTACTTGTAATTACAGCTCCCATCACCACATCTGAGTGTCCGCCAAGATATTTAGTAACTGAGTGTACAATTATATCAGCACCTAAATCTAAAGGAGTTTGTAAATACGGTGTTGCAAATGTATTATCAACAACTGTTAAAATATTGTTTTCTTTAGCAATAGCACTAACCGCAGCAATATCAACAATATTCAACAATGGATTAGTTGGTGTTTCAATCCAAATCATTTTAGTGTTTGGAGTAATATATGATTTTAGATTTTCAGCGTTTTCTAATGAAATAAACTGAAATTTAATACCATATTTTGCAAAAACTTTTGTAAAAATTCTGTAAGTACCACCGTAAAGGTCGTTTGTACATATTACCTCATCGCCTGGTTGTAAAAGTTTCATTACATTGTCAGTAGCTGCTAAACCAGATGCATAACACAAACCATATTTACCATTTTCAAGCGCAGCTAAGTTTGCTTGTAATGCATCACGAGTTGGGTTTTGGGTACGAGCATACTCATAACCTTTATGTACACCTGGAGCTTCTTGTACATAAGTTGAAGTTTGGAAAATAGGAGTCATAATTGCTCCTGTAGATGGGTCAGGATTTACACCTGCATGTATAGCTTTAGTTCCGAATTTCATAATTTTAACAATATCTTATCTTGCAAATTTCAAAAAAAGACTATCTTTAAACTATGTTTTTGCAAAAAATATTTAATAAAAAAACAAAAGGCTTGTGGTACATGCTTTTTGCATTGGTCTTGCCACTGCTAGGAGCTTCATTAGTAAGCACTTGGGCCTACAAGCAATCTTTAGGTATGATTCCATTTTTTTCGTGGTATTTTGTTGCAGTGGTGCTTATTGGTGTATTTTTAATGTCATTTGGCTTATTACCTACCACATTTGCTTCAATTATAGTTGGGTATTTTTGGAGTTGGACAGGTTTAGTGATTATGATTCCATCCTACACACTTGCTGCATTAATAGGATATCAATTTTATAGATACCTTTTGGGAGATGCTCAATTATCAGATATTTTAAACTCAAGCAAAGGTCAAAAAATTGTAAAAGGATTATCTAAAAATCAATATTTGTTAGTAATTGGTGGCCGCCTTTCGCCAGTTTTACCATTTGCATTTATGAATGCACTTTTAGGCTATGTTCGATGCGATTTAAAAGCATTTATGATTGCTGGAGCTGTTGGTATGATACCACGAACAACTTTAGCTGTATGGGCAGGAATTAAAATAAAACAAGCATTACTCTCCCCTACCGATGCCCCAAAAGATATTTGGTCATTTGTAGTTTTATTATTGATTTCGTTGGTGATGATGGGTTGGTTAATGAAAAAGATTTTTGAAGAAAAAGATGAAACACTAAAAAATAAAAATCCCTTTTGAACTCAATCAAAAGGGATTTTTATTTTTTAGTAATTATTTCGATTATGCTTTCTTTTCAATTTTTTGGTAGATATTCATACCATTAAAAGTCATCAATACATAAAATATTTTAGGATTCTTTTTATCAACACCTAAAATAGTTATACTCATTTTTGCTCCAACTTTAAGAAATGAATCAAATTTAGGATTAGTATTTGATTTTAAAGTTAAATTTAAATTACAATCATCTGTTTTCGCTACTGTAGAGATTGACTTATATTTACCATTTTCTGTTACATCAGTCCATTCATTATTACTTACTAATGAATATGCTGATTTATCAGATTCTGGAACAACTTTGCCATTCATATAACTTACAAGTGTAACAAATTTACCTGAGTTAAATGCATTACAATCTGTAGTTGTATAAAGAGTTTCGTCAAAAGGATTTTTATCATTTTCTTTCATTAAACTACCAGCTTGTTCAACTGCAAGTGCAGCAAAAGCAGGACAAGTTTGAGCTAAATTCCCTCCAAGTTTTTCACCTAATTTACGTAGTTTTGTTTCACTTTGAAATTTATCAGTTACAGCTCCAACCTCATCAGCATTATTTTTAAAAGCTTCAACCATACAAGTTTGAGTAACTTCCATTACGCCAACTTTAGGATTTTTCTTTACAGCTTCTTCAATGCAAGGACAAATTTCTGCATTTAATTTTGTAATTAATTTTTCGCTTTGAGCAAAAATTGTATTTGAAATTACAAACGCAATTGAAAGTACAAACAGTTTCTTCATTTTTTAATTTATTTAATAGCAATCATAGAAATTTCAACATTAACATCTTTGGGTAATCTGCTAACCTCTACAGTTTCTCTAGCAGGAGGATTAGCTGAAAAATATTTGCCATAAGTTTCATTGATTGCGCCAAAATTATTTAAATCTTTTACAAAAATTCCACTTTTAACAACATCACTAAATGAAAAACCAGCTTCATTTAATATAGCTTCTAAGTTTTTCATTACTTGGTTCGTTTCTGCTACAATGTCGTTTGTAACCAACGCTCCTGTAGCTTGATTAATAGCTATTTGCCCAGAAATAAATAAAGTATTTCCAGCTAAAACAGCTTGACTATATGGCCCAATAGGTGCTGGAGCCAAATTACTATTGATTATAGTTTTGCTCATTATTTTATAACAGTGTAATAAAGTTTTAATTTAGATGCAAAATTCACATTTTTATTGTCTCCTAAAACAACTTTGTTTCCATAACCAAAAGTGTCGTCAGATACAATTAAATAATACCTTGTTTTTTTATCAAACAATTGAGCTTGAATATAATCAGAGATATAGAAAATGTAAGAATTAGATGTTGAATTATAAATAGCTGATTGAGTATTTGAACCTCCGTAAATATTTACCTTTTCTTTTTGAACAGTTGCTTTTGAATCAGATGAATTCAGCAATATTTTCCCTTCAGAATCACATTCAATTAATTTTAAATTAGAAATCACAGGCTGACCTAGGGTATCTTTAACAAAAGTATTTTTCAACTCTAATATCGCTTTATTTACAGCAATATTATACCCTGTTGCTTTTTGTAAATTTTTAATATCATTAAATGAAATTTTAATTGCTAAAGGACTTCCTCCCTGAAGTATAGATACGTTATTGGTAGAATTAGAAGAAATTGAATCTCGATAATTCACCAAACTACTAAACGAAGTTGAGCTTCTATCAAAATTATATTTAGTAAATCTGTTTGAATTAATAGAGTACCTGAATTTTTTGGGTGTTCCATTCTCATCTCTGTAATAAATTACTAAACCGGTTCCACTGCTCCCCCATACACCTCCAACAATTGCATTGTTGCTATTTGAAGTAATTTTGACACCTTTAAAGTACTTTACAAAATCTAAATTTGATTTAGCTTCAGCAGTAAACGAAGTCAACTTAGAAAACAAATCTGCCCCAAAAGCATTATCCAACTTAAATGCTACAGAATCTGCCCCTCTAACTTTAAAATTTAAAATACCATTAAATGTCCCTAATGGAGTATTTTCAGATGCAATTTCCGGAGAGTTATACAAATATTTTCTAGCACTATATATACTATCAGTGAGTCGGAAAACATTTATATTAAATGGAGAACTCGAAATATCTCCTGTAAACGAACCTCCATAGTAATACACAAATTGAATCGAGTCAAAAACACAATTAGCGTTAAAAGCACTTGTCAATAAAGTATTTGGCACAAATTGGGTATAAAAACTTGCGTTAATTTTACCAACAACAGGATCAGTGTAGGTACCAATAATAAAATCTTTGTTTTGAAGAATATCCGTATTACCTGCAGTATCAAGCATTACTGTTGACATATTAAAACCAACAGTGTCTGTAAAAATAGCATTTACGAGCCCGCCATCAGGTTTTTCATCAAGGCCAAGCTCGTTTTGATTATATTTACACGAAAATAAAATTATACTACTTACACAAATTAAGGTAAGTTTAGCCAATAAGTTCATTGTATAAGTCAAAGTGTGTTTCAGATACATTTTCGTCTTCCATATTGATATGACGTTTGATTTTTGACTCCACACCAGCAAATAATTCATTTAAAGTAGGACTTAAATCTTCATCTCCTTTAATCACTGCATCTGCGTATTGCATTCCCATTTGAATGAACGATTCGCAATTTGCATTTTCTAAAGTATCAAATACGCTAGCATCCAAATCAAACATTTTTGCTTTGGTTGCTAAGTTACCTTCAAACGTATATTTAAAAGGATTATTGTAAACAGAGAATACACACTTAGTATCTTTAAAAACAGGATCTTTTGCATAAGTTGTTTTCAAATACATTGGTATTAAACCTGTCATCCAATCTGTACAGTGAATAATATCTGGCGACCAACCAAGTTTTTTTACAGTCTCTAAAACACCTTTACAGAAAAAAATTGCTCTTTCATCATTATCTGGATGTAGATTATTTTTATCATCTGCAAATACTGATTTCCTATGGAAATAGTCATCATTATCAATAAAATAAACCTGCAGTTTTGCGTTAGGAACTGAAGCTACTTTAATTACTAATGGTTTTTCATCGTCCCCTACTGCAATATTAATTCCCGAAAGTCTTACAACTTCATGCAGTCTATTTTTACGCTCATTAATTATCCCAAACCTAGGTACAAGAATTCTCACTTCCAATCCTTTCTCTTGCATATATTGAGGCAACATTCTTAAGAAATTTGCCACATCTGAGGTTTCAAGAAAAGGATTCATTTCGTTGGCCACATACAGAACTTTCACTTTTGACATAAAATTGGGTTAGAAATATGCGGAATTGCTAAATTACTTTTACAAAATTACAAAAAAAATCTCGTATTTTCAAGGAATTATCATTTTAACCTTTAGTTTTGGCGTTTAAAAACTATTTCCATACAGCAACATTATTGTGTAATGCAAGTATTTACGAAAATTAACGAATTAAAAAATTGTATTTCAAACGCCAAAAATAATAGGCAACGTATTGGTTTTGTTCCTACTATGGGCGCTTTACACCAAGGGCATCTTAGTTTAATACAACAATCTAAACAAGAAAATGATTTAACTGTTTGTAGCATTTTCGTAAATCCTTCACAATTTAATAACACTAAAGACTTCCAGTTTTACCCTCGAACAGTTGAAGCAGATACAGAATTATTAAAATCAGTAAACTGTGATATTCTATTTTTACCCAGTGTTGATGAAATTTACCCTTCTCAATCAACTATTTCAATTGACTTTGGATACCTTAATACTATTCTTGAAGGAGAATTTAGACCAGGTCACTTTAACGGTGTTGGAATCATTGTTTCAAAACTATTAAATATTGTATCCCCACATAAAGCTTATTTCGGAGAAAAAGACCTTCAACAATGTATTGTTATTGAAACGTTAGTAAATGATTTAGCAATTGATGTTGAAATTATTAGATGTGAAATTATGCGAGAAAAAAATGGTTTAGCAATGTCGTCTCGCAACCAAAGGCTTTCTGAAGACCAAAAAAATCTGGCTTCCAACATTTATAAAACTTTACAAATTGCACAAAAAGAATACACTTTTTTTCAAAATCAAGAGGATGCAATTAGTAAAGCACTTGCCTTTTTAAACACATTTGAAAACATAAAGTTGGAATATTTAGAAATAGTATCTGCAAAAACATTACTCCAACCATCTATAACTGACAGAAAAATAGCTATTTGTATAGCAGTTTACATAGGAGATGTGAGATTAATAGATAATTTAACATTTAATGTGTAATTTTGTAGGTGTTGTAAACCCAGTAGAATAATGCTTATTGAAGTTTTATATTCAAAAATTCACCGTGTAAAAATTACACAGGCCGAACTACATTACGTAGGTTCAATTACTATTGATGAAGCATTAATGGATGCTGCCAATCTTGTAGAAAATCAAAAAGTTCAAGTTGTTAATTTAAACAATGGTGAACGTTTAGAAACGTATGTAATCAAAGGTGAGCGAAATTCTGGTGTAATTTGTATGAATGGACCTGCTGCACGAAAATGTCAGGCAGGTGATATTATTATAATCATTGCTTATGGAACTGTTGACTTAAACGAAGCTAAAAATCACGTTCCTACTTTGGTTTTCCCTAACGAAGATAATCGTTTATAATATCCAATATTTATGAAAACTTTTTTAAAATACTTCATCTCATTCGGACTTGGCGGAGGTTTATTATGGTATGTATATCGTGATATAGATTCAGCTTCATTAATAAAACAATTACAAGCTGCTAACATCTATTGGGTTATAGCATGTATAATTACCGCATTTTTTGCACATTGGGCTAGAGCCATGCGATGGAGAATGTTGCTTGGTCCACTTGGTAAAACTCCAGCAGTTTCAACTTCATTTTACGCTGTAATGTCAGGTTATGCTATTAATATGGCTGTAACTCGATTAGGAGAAGTTTCGAGATGTGCTATTTTAACCAAAGAAGAAGATATACCCATTGAAAATAACATGGGAACTGTACTTGCTGAAAGACTGATGGATTTATTATTCATGGTAGCAGTAATTTTACTTACGCTTTGGGTTGAAAAAGATACTGTAATTAATTTTATTTCTGCACGTTTAAATGCTCCAGCTAAAGTAAATGCCGATACAGGTATAAATTATTATCAAATTGGATTTCTTGCAATATTAATTATAGGAACAATTTTATATTTTACTAAAAAAGAATTATTTACAAAAGTATATAATGGTATAATAAACTTTTTCAAAGGTTTATTAAGTGGAATACTTAGTTTTAAAAATGTAAAAAACATTCCATTATTTATATTTTATTCATCATTAATTTGGGTAATGTATTATGGTGGCACATTATGTTTATTTAAAGCATTTACTCAAACATCCGTATTTGGTTTAGATGTTATTTTAGTAATATTTACTATGGGAAGCTTAGGAATGATTTTGCCATCCCCAGGCGGTGTTGGTACATTTCACACATTTGTTACTGAAGGACTTATCATCTTCGGAATGACTCATATTCAAGCTGCCCCATTCGCTGCAGTTGCACATGGTATCCAAAGTATTGGTATATTAATTCTTTGGGTATTATCTTGGATAGCTTTTATTGCTTTTAAGAAAAAAGGAAACTAGTTTACATCATTTAAACTAAAAAAATATGAAAATTTATCTTGTTGGAATGACAGGCGCTGGTAAATCAACCTTCGGACGTCAACTTGCACTAAAATTTAAATATCCATTTTTAGATTTAGATGAATATATCGTTTCTGAAACCAATAAATCTATTCCACAAATATTTGAAGAAGGTGGTGAAAATTTATTCAGAGAAATTGAAAAAAAATATTTACACCAAGCTTCTGAAAACCAAACCAATATTGTAATAGCAACAGGTGGAGGTACTCCATGTTTTTTTGACAATATGGAATTTATGAACAAACAAGGTTCAACAATTTTCTTAAATATTTCAGCTAAAGAAATTGCAAATCGATTAACAAAAGCAAATAACGAACACAGACCCATGCTCAAAGGGAAATCTGCTAGTGAAATCGAAGTATTTATTAATGAAAAATTAGCCGAAAGAATTAAATTTTATCAAGAATCTCAGGTAGAAATACTTGACCCAAACATCAATCTTGAATATTTAAAAGGAATGTTGTTTTAAAAAAAAGTTTTTTTTGCATTAAACCAATAAAAAATAATGCAAAATCAATATCTTTGAAGTATTAATACCCTAAATATTAATTTTTATTAATCCTAAAAATGAAAAGAAATAAAAATATCCTCGCAATCATATTTCTTTTGTTATCAACAATTGTTGTAGCGCAAAAGAAAAGTAATGTTCCTGAATACGAAAAAGGAGTAAAAGAACTAGTTAATACAGGAGAAGGGCATCTTGATATAGATGAATATGACCAAGCAATTAAATATTTAACCCAAGCTGATAAACTTCAACCTAAACACCCAGAAATCAGCTATTTATTAGGAAAAGTTTATATAAAAATTAAACGACCAGATAAAGCTGTTTCATATCTACAAGTAGCTTCTGATGCAAATTATGATGAAAAAACACTAAATCTTGAATTAGGTTTAGCTTGCCAATCAGTAAATAAATTTGATGAAGCAATTGCTGCATTTGAAAAATACAAAGCTACTCTAAAAGACAAAGATAAAGCAATTTCAACCACAGAACGACTCATTGAAAATTGCCAGAATGGTAAAGAACTTGTAAAAAAACCAGTAAAAGTTGAAATTAAAAACTTAGGAAAGGGTATCAATACCAAAGCTGCTGACTACATGCCTTTAGTTTCTGCAGATGAGAATACAATGATATTTACGTCAAGAAGACAAGGAAGTACAGGAGGACAACTTGACGATCACGATTCAAAATATTACGAAGATATTTACATTGTTGAAAAGAAAAACGACACCACTTGGGGCGCTCCAAAAAACATTGGACCAACAATAAATACTCCATCACACGACGCAGCAGTGGGAATTTCTCCAAATGGTCAACAAATATTTATTCATATCATAAACAGCAAAGGTCTGGGAGATTTGTATGTAAGTGACCTAAAAGGAAAAGGCTGGTTAGCTCCAAAAAGTTTAGGAAGTGTAATTAACCTACCAACTACTAATGAAAATTCATGTTCTATAACTCCTGATGGTAGAATATTATTTTTTAGTTCAGATAGACCAGGAGGTCAAGGAGGATTAGATATTTGGATGAGTAAATTAAATGAAAAAGGAGAATGGGGAACACCTATAAACCTAGGACCTAAAGTTAACTCTTCATACGATGAAGAATCACCATTTATTCATGCTGATGGGAAACACTTATACTTTAGTTCAAAAGGATTAAATTCAATGGGAGGATTCGACATATTTGATGTTGAAATTAATCCTGTTGATGGTTCAGTAGTTTCTGAAGTAGAAAATTTAGGATACCCAATCAATACCTATGCTGATGAAACATTTATATCATGGTCTGCAGATGGTTTAAGAGCATATTTTTCATCAGTAAGAGAAGGTTCACTTGGAGAAGAAGATATTTTTGTTTTATCCTTACCTAAAACTAACGAAGCTTCACATTTAGTAGTGTATCGTGGAAAAATAAAAGATGCAACAAGTAAAACACCAATTGGAGCCAATATAACAATCGTTGATGAAGCCACAGATAAAGTTATTGCCACAACTTCATCAAACAGCTCAACAGGTAAATTCCTTGTAGTACTACAACCTGGAAAAGATTATGGATTTGAATTTGATGCTGCTAAACATTTATTCTCGTCAAGAAATATTAATGTACCAAGTAGCAAAAGCTTTCAATTGATAACAGATTCAATTTTTATGGAAATTCCAAAATCGGGTCATAAATCAACTTTATACAACATTTTCTTTGAAGATGGAAAATCAAAAATTAAAGAAGAGCAAAGCAGTATAGAGTTAGGAAAAATAATCACTCTTATGACAAGTCATAAATCAATGAAAATACAAATAGTAGCTCATTGCTTTACTGAAAAAGACGCTGAATCCAACATGAAACTTTCAGAGGAAAGAGCAAAAGCAGTTGTTGATTATTTAAAATCTAAAGGAATTTTAGCAACGAGGCTTTCATACAAACCTGCAGGAAATGTACAGCCTCTAAATACTAAAGATTTGAATGAAAATAATAGAATAGATGTTGAAATAAAATAATATTCAAATCATAATATCATTATTAAAAAGCTTGTTCTAGGACAAGCTTTTTTTGGTTTAAATAAACAACAAAAACTATCAATTCATAATTTGATATGAAAAAATTAAATAAAGCTATTTTCCTAGCGATATCTATATTCGCTTCTCTTTTATGTAAAGGACAAACAACTATATTTAAAACTGATACTATTTCATATTTAACTTTAAAAAGTTCAAATATCGCTTACCCAAAAACTACAATACTATATTCCAAATATACTAATGATTCTATACTCACAAGCCAAATAATTATTCTCCAAGAAAATAAAATTATCAACTCAATAAAACTTCCTATTGCAGATATAGAAGTTAAAAATTTTTCAATTTCAAAAATAATTGAAACTCAAAACGGATTTTCAATTTCTACAAATTGGGGTGGAGGAAATAATATTTATGATACAGATTTCAAATTTGAAATATTAGGTAATTTCATCTATTTGACACAAATAGCAAATAAACATTACGGACCCAATACTGAAGTAATCACTAAAAATATAGATATCAACATCTTGTTAAATGATTTTGACATCTATTCGTATCTAAAACTTTAATATCTATAAGTTACCGTTGTTCCTGCCAAAATATCATGAAGAGCTTGTTTTTTAGAAGTAAATGCACAAGCAAAAAAACCAAAAAACAAAACTATTCCTGCTAAACCACTTAATGCACCAAATACAGGAACAAGAGCTAAAATTGATGAACTATTTTTTATTACGTTCCTTAATATAGAAGTATTCAATGATATTGGTTCATTGGATTTTATTTCAGTTATTTGAACACCACAAAAATGTTTACCTGGAGTACCATGCCATTTTGAAATATCAAACATTGTAGCAATTGTAATTGTAAAAACAACTGATAAAATATTCCCAAATATCCCTAAAGAAGACAATGACATAAATTTCAAAAAACTAGCATACCCACTAAATACCTCTTTTAACGGAACAGAAGTCAGCCCGAAAAATAAAAAAAGTATAGATAGCATAAACATTATTGCAAGAAGAATAAAAAAATCAGCAATCATAGCTAATATTCTTACCCAAAAACCTGCATACTCCATTTGTTTTTCATTTGGAATTTCGTCTAAAATAATATCTTCCATTATAACCAAGTAATTTTTATACAATATAAATTAAAAAAATAAAATTTAAATACCGAATACTAGATATTATAAAAATAAAAGCTTGTTTTATAAACAAGCTTTTATTTTTTCAAGGGTTTTATTCATTTCCTCCGGACTTAACTTTAATTTAGGTCTGGTAAAATTTATATCATCAATCCCATTCAAAGGTACTAAATGAATATGTGTATGAGGCACTTCTAAGCCAATTACTGCTACCCCTACTCTTTTACATGGAATTGCTTTTTTTACTGCATGCGACACAGTATGAGCAAAATTCCATAAACCTTGATACGTTTCTGAATCTAAATCAAAAATATAATCTACTTCTTTTTTAGGTACTACCAAAACATGCCCAGGTACTAATGGCATTACATCTAAAAAAGCAATAAAGTTATCATTTTCAGCAACTTTATAACAAGGAATTTCTCCAGCAATAATTTTAGAAAATATAGAAGACATTTTAAGTTAAGAGTTTAGGGTTAAGAATTTAGGGTTAAGAGTTAATAGTTATATTTTTTTGAAAAACTCTGAACACTAAACACTGAACTAGTTAGACATCAAGCTAATCTCAAGAATTTCGAATTTAACAACGCCAGCAGGAGCTTTAATTTCAGCTGTTTCTCCAACTTTTTTACCAAGTAAACCTTGTCCGAATGGAGATTTAACAGATATTTTATTTTGTTTTAAATCAGCTTCTTCTTCAGCAACAAGTGAATAAACTACAGTAGCGCCGTTTGCAATATTTTTAATCTTTACTTTTGAAAGAATTGAAACTTTAGATGTATCAATTTCAGCTTCATTTATTACTCTAGCATTAGCAATAACTTCATTTAATTTTGAAATCTCTAACTCTAATAAGCCTTGCGCATCTTTAGCAGCATCGTATTCTGCATTTTCACTTAAATCACCTTTATCACGAGCTTCAGCAATTTGTTTTGCCATATCTGACCTCCCTTTGGTAGTTAAATGATGTAATTTTTCTTTTAACTTAGCCAATCCTTCTTCTGTGTAATAGGTAAACTTTGCCATAATATTCTTATAATTTATTTAATGTCAGCACAATAAAAAAAACGGTTAAGTTTTAACCGTTTTCTATAATTCTATAATATATTTTTGTTTGCTTTTACAAAGATAATACTTTGATTGCAAAATACTAATCAGAATTAATCAAAATCGTCGTAGCCACCTCCGCCGCTACCACCAAATTCGTCATCTTCTCCAAACTCGTCTTCACCTTCCGATCCCCACTCATCATCAAAATCATCTCCATCCTCCCAAACTTCATCTTTAAATTCATCTTGAAATTCAAGAGAAGCTTCTTCATCTTCTAATTCTTTAAGCTCAGCTGCGGTTAAACCAACTCTTTCAAGAGCTTCAGCTCTTGTTAATCCAGCATCTACTAAGGTTTTAAATGCATCATAATTTGCATATAAGGCCGAATCTTCTAATTCGAAATCATCTTTTAAATCGCTCATAACTTCCGACGAGTTTTTCAGTTTTGATTAGCAATTAAATCATTTTTTTAAAGTTTATAAAGTAGTTTGGAAAATTTATTTTTGAAAATTTTCAACCTTTAACAATTTTAATAAAATGACTTAGAATTTCATTAAAAAAGGCTTCTCAATATGGATTGAGAAGCCTTTTGTATTTTCAAAAACACTTAGATATTAACCTAAGTAAGCTTTTAATGCTTTGCTTCTACTTGTATGACGTAAACGACGAATAGCTTTTTCTTTTATCTGACGTACACGCTCACGAGTTAAATTAAATTTCTCTCCAATCTCTTCTAATGTCATTGAATGCTCTCCATTCAAACCAAAGTAATATGTAATTACATCTGCCTCTCTTGGTGTTAATGTAGATAAAGCTCTTTGCACCTCACGACGTAATGAGTCGTTAATTAATGCTGAATCAGGTTTATCTTCACTATCGTTTTCAAGAACATCTAACAAACTGTTTTCTTCACCTTGAACAAATGGAGCATCCATTGATACATGACGGCCTGAGATTTTCAAAGTATCTACAACTTCTGCAGTTGATACTTCAAGTACTTCAGCAAGCTCGTCTGGTGATGGTTCACGCTCGAATTTTTGCTCTAGTTCTGAGAAAGTTTTAGAGATTTTATTTAAAGAACCTACTCTATTCAATGGCAGACGTACAATACGAGATTGCTCTGCTAAAGCTTGAAGAATAGACTGACGAATCCACCAAACGGCATAAGAAATAAACTTAAAACCACGAGTTTCGTCAAAACGTTGAGCTGCTTTAATCAAACCCAAGTTTCCTTCATTAATTAAATCACCTAGAGATAAACCTTGATTTTGGTACTGTTTAGCTACAGAAACCACGAATCTTAAATTGGCTTTGGTCAACTTCTCTAAAGCCAACTGGTCCCCATCTCTTATTCGTTTTGCTAAATCTACCTCTTCATCAGGTGTTAACAAATCTACTTTACCAATTTCCTGTAAGTATTTGTCAAGCGATTGACTCTCACGGTTGGTAATTTGTTTACTTATCTTAAGCTGCCTCATTTATTTTTGTAATACTTGTAATAAAAAGTATTAAGGATTTTGTCTTGTAAATTTGCTTGCTGCAGGTGCAGCTTGTTCGTCAGTACTTGTTTTTTCTGCCGATGCTGGTTTTTCAGGACGTGGCAACAAAACTTTTCTTGATAAACGATATTTACCCGTTTTTTTATCTATCTCAACTAACTGAACTTTAACTTTTTCTCCTATTTCAAGTACACCTTCCATAGAATCAAGTCTTTCCCATTTAATTTCTGAGATATGTAATAAACCATCTTTTCCAGGCATAAACTCAACAAATGCGCCAAATGCTTGAATAGCTTTAACTACACCTTCGTAAGTTTCGCCAACTTCAGGAATTGCTACAATATCTTTGATACGTTTCACTGCTGCATTCATCGCATCTTTGCTTGTAGCAAAAATACTTACAACACCTACGTTATCAATTTCTTCTATAACAACAGTTGCTCCTGTAGTTTTTTGAATATCTTGAATAATTTTACCTCCAGGCCCAATGATAGCACCAATAAACTCTTTCTCAACTCTCAATTTAATTGAACGTGGAGCATGCGCTTTCATGTCTTCTCTTGGCTCAGTGATAGTTTTAGCCATCTCATTTAAGATGTGTAAACGACCACGTTTTGCTTGGTGTAAAGCTTCTTTTAAAACTTCAAATGATAAACCATTGATTTTGATATCCATTTGACAAGCTGTAATACCATTAGCAGTACCAACAACTTTAAAGTCCATGTCACCTAAATGATCTTCATCACCTAAGATATCTGAAAGAATTGCATATTTACCTGTTTTTTCATTTAGGATTAATCCCATTGCAATTCCTGAAACTGGTGCTTTAATTTTAACACCAGCATCCATTAATGCAAGCGTTCCTGCACAAACAGTTGCCATTGACGACGAACCATTCGACTCTAAAATATCAGAAACAACACGAATTGTATATGGATTGTCATCGCCTGTTGGCAATACATTTTTTAATCCACGTAAAGCTAGGTTACCATGCCCTACCTCTCTACGACCTGGACCACGATTTGGTTTTATTTCTCCTGTACTAAATGATGGGAAATTGTAATGTAAAATGAAATTACTTGTTCCATTAAACATTGCAGAATCAATCATTTGTTCATCTAACTTAGTACCTAAAGTAACAGTAGTTAGAGACTGAGTTTCGCCTCTTGTAAATAAAGCTGAACCATGTGGAGAAGGTAAATAATCAACCTCAGAAGTAATCTGACGAATTTCTTCAGTTTTTCTACCATCTAAACGAACGCCATATTCTAACACCAAGTTTCTTGATGCTTCATAAATTACGTCGCCATAATATTTTTTAGCTAAGTCTAAATTAACAGTATGATCTTCTGGTAAAGAAGCTACATATTCTTTAAACGGAGCATTTAATACTTCTTTTCTTAAGTTTTTGTCGTTGTGACACAAACGAGCAGCTGCCAACACTTTATCATAAAACTCTTTATTGATGAACTCTCTAAGTTCTTCATCATTTGTTTCATGACAGTAAGTGCGTTTTTCTTTCACGCCTACAGCTTCAGCCAGTTCGATTTGAAGTTTGATTTGCTCTCTGATTGCTTCATGAGCGAATGCTATAACTTCAATCATTTCCTCTTCTGCAACTTCTTTCATTTCACCTTCAACCATCAAAATATTGTCAGCCGAAGCTGCAATAATCATATCAATAGTAGAATCTTTTAATTGAGAAGATGTTGGGTTAATGATTAATTTACCATCTAACTTACCAACTCTAACTTCTGAAATTGGACCATTAAAAGGAATATCAGAAACTGCAATTGCAGCAGATGCTGCCAATGCAGCCAAAGCATCAGGTAAAACTTCTGCATCAGCAGAAATTAAAGTAATTATCACCTGAGTATCAGAGTGATAATCTTCAGGGAAAAGTGGACGAAGTGCACGGTCAACTAAACGAGAAACAAGAACCTCGTGATCGCTTAATTTGCCTTCACGACGAAGGAATCCTCCAGGTATACGACCTGCAGATGCAAACTTTTCTTGATAATCAACAGAAAGAGGCAAGAAATCTATACCTTCTTTAGCATCTACATTTGAAACTATAGTTGCAAGCAACATTGTGTTTCCACAACGAAGAACAACTGAACCATCAGCTTGTTTTGCCAACTTTCCTGTTTCAAGTGTTATTGTTCTCCCATCATTAAGTGTTAACGATTTCGTTACTACGTTACGGAGCATAAAATATTTTTTAATTGGAAATGAATCAATCTAAAAGGCTTTTTTCAATACTTGATAAAAGAAACAAAAGGGAACTCTTTGCAGAATCCCCTTTTGTCCTTTTATATTGGATAGAAATATTATTTTCTAATACCCAACTCAGCAATTAATGCTCTGTATCTCGCCACATCTTTTCTATTAAGATAATCTAATAGGCTTCTTCTCTTGCCCACTAGCTTTAATAAGCCAAGACGGGTAGAATAGTCTTTGTGGTTTTGTTTTAAATGCTCATTTAAATGATTAATACGAGCAGTAAACAATGCCACTTGAGATTCTACAGAACCAGTGTCAGTTTTAGATTTAGCTGGACTGTTTTTTGCAAAAATCTCTTCCTTGAATTCTTTGTTTAAATACATCTTATATAATTTTGTAATTCTACTTACTAGCTTGCAAAGATAATGAATTAATTGTGTAAATAAAATCTTTATATAATTTTATTACTACTTAAATTTCAATTTCAATCTATCCCACATTACTGAAAAATAATCAAGTTCAAATAACCTTGAATCTGTTCGAGCTTGTTTTAAAAAGAACAATCCGAAGGGTAGCAATGCATAATTGGCCATCCAAATTCCATTTAATACTGACAAAACTCCTTCTTTAGCGTATTTTTGACCTAAAGTCATTAACACAAAATATACAATAAAGAAAATCACAGACACCAATATAGGCACACCTAAACCTCCTTTTTTAATAATTGCTCCTAGAGGAGCCCCAATTAAAAACATAATAATTATTGCTATTGATTGCGAATACTTCCTTACTCTTTCAATATCAAAATCATTTGCATCTCTACTCAAAGTTTGAATTCTAGACTTGAAACTTTCGGTCCAATTTGCAACATTCCTAGCATTATTTATAGCATTTCCCAAAATTCTAATTTTTTGTTCTTGCGTAAGTTTTGAATAATCAGGCACTTTTGCTGTTATTGTTGTGTCAAATTTCCTATCGTCTCTCAAGTTAAAATTAAAAAATGGTTTTAAGTTAGGATATAATGATGTAATCATAGTATCTCTATCTTTTCTAATTGAATCCACAGCAAACTTAAGCTTATCCACAGATAGCATTATCTTATTTGTTTTAAATAACTCTTCATCAGTACGTTGCATATTAAACGACTCCAAACTAAACATGATATTGGTTTTATCAAATTTACTTTTAATAAATTCATTTGTAGGAGCATTGTTTGCATTAGCAACTTCACTGTATTGGTTACCATTAAACAATTTTAATTCAAGATATTGGTCATGTAAAACTGTTTGCATAATCCCTGAGTCGGCAAGAATAACATCAGTATTGCCTCTTGCTTCAGAATGATCATATATTATTACCCCTTTTAGTGTTTTCCCATCAGGGTACTTTTTTGCAACTTTAATACTATAACCAGGAATTCCATTATAAAATCCACCTTCTTTCAAATCTAAACTTGGTTTTTGTTGCCTAATATCATACAGTAAACTATAAGCCTTTAAATTTGCATAAGGAACTACTATATTATTAAACAAATACCCTACGTAAGTCAGCAATAGCACAAAAACAAAAATTGGCAATAAGGTTCTGACCATAGAAATTCCTGCACTTTTAATTGCAGTCAACTCAAAATGTTCTCCTAAATTACCATATGTCATTAATGAAGCAATCAAAATTGCTAAAGGCAAAGCCATAGGTGTTAATGTTAAACTAAAATAGTAACATAATTCAGCATACACTTCAAAACCAAGACCTTTCCCAATAAAATCTTCGAAATAACGAATCATTTGTTGGGTTAAGAGTATAAATATCACTACAGCCAATGTTAAAATAAATGGCCCGATGAATGCTTTAAATACTAATTTATCTATCTTTTTCATTAAAAAAACGAGAATCGCAAAGGAAGTCCAAATATAAATTAAATAAGTGAAATTTGAGTCATCAATTTATTTTTTGATTTTTTAAACGTAAAATTGGCAATTATATTTTGACTTTAAGAAAAAAAGGCTACCTTTGTGTTCTCAAAAATGGCGAGGTAGCTCAGTTGGTTAGAGCGCAGGATTCATAACCCTGAGGTCACGGGTTCAAATCCCGTTTTCGCTACACAAAGCGTTAAGAAGTTTTCTTAACGCTTTTTTTTATTTTAGACTTATTTAAATTAATCAACTATCTGCCACATAGGATTATAGATTAGAAGATTAAAAACAAACAGATTGATTTAAAATTTTTAATGAAACAAAAGAGGATTCTTGCAGAATCCTACAAAAAACTCAACGAACTGACTATGAATCACTTTAAAGATTTAATTTTAATTAGTTCAGAAACTAACCTTAATAATGAGTTAGCAATAATTGACTATTTTTTTAAAAATACAGCTTTTGTATTTCATCTCCGAAAACCAAGTTTATCAAAAGTTGAGTACAGAATTTTTATTGAATCAATAAATGAAAATTTCCACAATAGAATTGTTATTCACGAACATCATGAGTTAATCAAAGAATTCAAAAACCTAAAAGGGTTTCATTTAAAAGAAAAAGATAGACCAATTCAAATTGATTACAAAAAGGTGATTTCAACTTCATTTCACAAGATTGAAGATGCTATAAAAAATGGAGAAAGGTTTGAGTATTATTTTATAAGTCCGATATTTAAAAGTATATCAAAGCAAAATTACGAAGGAAACTTTAATGAAGATGAATTGATTCATTTAAATTTATCAACACAAAATGCTATTGCTTTAGGCGGCGTAAGTTTAGAAAATATTGAAAAATTAAAATCGTTACATTTTAAAGGAGCTGGAATTTTGGGAGCTATTTGGTTAGCTCCCAATCCAATATCTGAATTACAAAAGTTTATTCAACTTTTTGACCGTTATAAATCTTGATTGCTTTGATAAGTGCTTTATCTGATGGACCTCTTAATAAAGGATACGCTACAGAAGAAACTACAATTGCTCCTCCAAATACTAATAATGAAGCAGGTAATGATGCAGAACCTACAACTACTAATCCTTTAAGTGTAAACAAACATACTAAGCCTCCCACAGCAGAACCGTAAGTTGCAAAAGACCTAATATCTCTAAGTAACAAATGTTTTTGTGCGTATTTGTAAGCAAAAGGATTATCTCCAAAAACATCATGTACGTTGTGACCACTGTATGCTAAAAATGGTCCATCGCCTTTTCTAAAATAATAACTTTTAATAGATTGTTTGTAAGGACGATCATTATATACTTTCAATTTAGGTCCTGATAACTCCTCAACTTCAAAGTACCAAGAGTTATCAAAAGAAATTGCTTTTTCAACTTCATTTTTTGAATTTTTTACAATCAATTGCTTTGTTTGATCAGCATAGATTCGCTCGCAACTGTTTTTAAATAAAAATGGTTTCCCTGTAATTTCATCTGCATAAAATTCAGACTGAATGGTTTCGGAAGTACCATCTAAATATTGGATTATTACTTCATATGCATCTGAATTCAATTGCTCTTTTTGAGAATCTTGAGCAGAAACTCTAAAAATTGAAGTAAATAATAGTGAGAATGCAATAATTAAACGTTTCATAACAATATGTTTTAATTGAACAATTTATTCTTAGTAATTAGCTTGTACGAATTTCAGGAAACAAGTTACAAGTATTTACATATTTTTTATAATTAAATTTATAAATACTTGATTTTATATTAATTTAAAGCTCTACTATTTAACAACAAAAGCTTTAATTGTTAAATATTGAACAGGTGAAGTTGGATCGTTTGTAAAAACTGTAATAGTTTTTGTTTGCGTTCCTGACCTTCCTTCTGAATTAAATGTTACATTAATATTAGTTGATTCGCCAGGAGCTAAGTTACTTTTCTCAGGTTCAGATGCAGTACAACCACAACTTGCTTTTGTTTTACGGATAACTAATTCTGTTTTGCCTGTGTTTGTTAAAACAAATGCAACTTTTGCTAATTCTCCTTCACGTACAGTTCTGAAATCGTATTCTTTTTTATCAACAGCCATTTTAGGAGCAAAGGCTAGTTGCGCTTCAGTCATTGGCGGAAAATATTCTTCAACAGTTGTAGCAATATAAATCAATTTACTAGCACCTGACTCTTCATTTGTTTCAAGTTCAAAATAATCAGACACATAACCATAATCACCACGTTCTTTTGCATTGAATGTAATTTTAATATTCCCTCTTTGTCCTGGCTTTAGCACTTCAGGGTCAAGTTGCACATTCATGTATTTTGGCATTGGTAAACTTTTCACTTTTAATGTTAAATCAAAAGTGGTATCGTTATAAATACCAAAATTAAATTCAGCAGGTTTGTCTGTAGTTTTTACATTTCCAAGATTAAAATAACGAGATTGTACACGAAGTGCTCCCAATTTATCGGGAAAATCAAGTTTTCCTGTTCTTGGTTTGGGCATTACCTCACCTTTGATTCCCAATTGAATAGTATCAGTTTTGGTAGGAGAACTTACTACTACTTTCAAAGTTTTTTCAAACAAACCCGGACGATTGGTTGAGTTGAAAACGGCTTTTATAAAGCCACTTTTGCCAGCAGAAACGCTATCTTTTGTCCAAGTTGGCGTAGTGCAACCACAACTTGCAATTACATTCGATATTAAAATTTTAGTTGAAGATGTATTTGCAAACTTAAATTCATAAGTATGTTCGATTGCTTCTTCTTTTATTTTTCCAAAATCATACAAATTGGTTTCGAACTTAACCAACTGATTTTGTGCCACAACCATTGAGATTACACTAAAAATTAAACTAATTAATACAACTATCTTTTTCATAAATCAATCTTTTTCAATTCAACAAAAATAGAGAAAAAAGATATGTTTCACATCAATTATGGTGAATAATAAATATTTGCATAATTTGCAGCAAATTTCAGAGTTTTATTTCAAATTTATATGGCTAGAATATTAACTGGTGTTCAAAGTTCAGGACGCCCACATTTAGGTAACTTATTGGGAGCAATTATTCCTGCAATAAAATTATCTGAAAAAGAAGGTAACGAATCGCTATTTTTTATTGCTGACTTACACTCTTTTACCACTTTAAGAGACGGCGAAACTAGAAAACAAAATGTGTATTCAACAGCTGCTGCGTGGCTTGCTTTTGGATTTGATGTAAATAAAAATGTTTTTTATCGCCAATCGGATATTCCTGAAGTGTGCGAACTTACTTGGTATTTAAACTGCCTCACTCCTTTCCCAATGCTTGCAAATGCACATTCGTTTAAGGATAAATCTGAAAAATTGGCTGACGTAAATGCGGGTTTGTTTACTTACCCTGTATTGATGGCTGCGGATATTTTAATGTATGCTGCTGAAATTGTGCCTGTTGGTAAAGATCAAATTCAGCACCTTGAAATGGCTAGAGATATAGCTACTAAATTTAACTTGCAATACGGCGAAACTTTGGTGTTACCACAAGCTAAAGTGGATGAAAAAATAATGACTATTCCCGGCACAGATGGGCAGAAAATGAGTAAATCGTATGGAAATTTTATTGATATTTTCTTGCCTGACAAAGAGTTATTAAAAGTTATTAAAACCATTCAAACAGATTCAACTCCGTTAGAAGAGCCAAAAAATCCTGATACTTGTAATGTGTTTAAAATATATTCGGTTATAGGAAATGATGCTCAGATTGAAGAGTTAAGAGCAAAATATTTAGCTGGGAATTTTGGATATGGTCATGCAAAACAAGCTTTATTTGATTTGATTAAAGAAAAATATGCTGTTGAACGTGAAAAATTCAATTATTACATGGCTAATACCAACGAAATTGAAGAAGCTCTAAAAGTTGGTGCTCAAAAAGCAAGAGCTATTTCGTTGCCAATTTTGAAGAAAGTAAGAGAATTGACTGGTTTTTAGTTTTTTTGAGTTTTCAGTTTTCAGTAGTCTGTAATATGTAGTAGCTCAATTAAAATTACGGTTGACAAGGTATTTGGACCGTTGTCAACGTGAAAAGAGAAATTGAATATTAAAAAATATTTACTACAAAAAACGAGTACATAAAATTATTTACAGATTTATAGAAACTATCAACTGAAAACTAATAAACTGACAACCGAAAACTAATATAAATATATGATATCATCTGTAATAGGTTCATTGAGAACCACAAGAAATCAATTAGTTAATGCAATAGAGGGTTTAAGTACTGAGCAATTAACTACTATTCCGAAGGGGTTTAACAATAATATTCTTTGGAATTTTGGACATATCATTGTTTCGCAACAATTGTTATGTTATGCTAAAGCAAATGTGCCATTGCAAATTCCTTCGGCATTGGTTGATTCATTCAAAAAGGCTTCGTCGCCTGCTGATTGGACATCTCCTATTGATGTTGAAACATTAAAAGCGTTGGCATTATCAACTGTTGATGCTTTTGAGGCTGACCTTAAAGCAGAAAAATTCAACAACTATGAAGCTTATATGACTTCGGCAGGACTTGAATTACAAAATATTAATGATGCAATAATGTATAGTTATCACCATGAAGGCTACCATGCAGGGGTAATTTTTGCGTTGAAAACGATTTTGTAAATTTTTAGACTAAAGAGTCAAAAAATATCCCCTTTCTTGAAATTGAGAATTAGGATATTTTCTTATAATTTCAATTAGTAAAATATAATATCAATTGTTTTTCTTAATTGATCTAGCGAAAACTAACACTTCGGCTACGCTCAGTGACCGTATTCGAGTTGAATTTACTCGAAAAATAGCGTTTACGTTGGTTGAGCGTAGCCTTAGTAAATGTTATTTTCGTTGTGAAAATAATTAAACTAACCTAAGTTTATATAGGATATAATCTAGTTATAATATAAAGTTAAATTATTAATTTTTAAATCCATCTAACATATTTAACAAATAATTAAAATACACTTTATACAATATTAAGTTCAAGTATCGCTTATCTAGAAGTTTCCAAATAATAAAATTATTTATTATGAACAGAACAAAATTGATACTTATTTGTGCAACATTATTTGCCACTAATGCATTTGCTCAAAAAATAACTATTAGCCCTCAAGCTGGGCTTGGCAGTTTTTAATGTAAAATAAGTAATCAAAAACCAAACAATAAAGTTTTAAGTTCCGAAAATTTCACTGATGTTAATTTTTGTTTCTCGACTGATTTAAATTATAAAACAAAAAAATATGATTATGCAATTGGTTATAAACTGGGCGAAGCAAATCTCTCTGTAAAAATGAAACCAAATTCGGGGAGTAATAACCCTTATGCAAACCCTAAATTAATCTCAAATGAAGGGATAGAGCAACATTATATTACATTTACTATTTTTAAAAATGGAAGAATTAGGTCAATGTTTCCAATAAAACTGAATGAGAAACGACGCTATCTCTTAAATATGTCAATATCTCCTTTTTTAGGTTTGGGGTTTACAATTAGAGGTAATGTTTATCAATGAAAGATACAACTTCTGCACCTTTAATATATGACAAGGGGGAATATTGGTATGAATTCAAAAAGCCAAATTGGTACGGAGCTAGTTTACAGGCGGGTGTTAGATTTTTGTTTTATCATGCAGGTAAAGAACGATTATCAATGTTGCTTTGGTATAACCAAGGTTTAAATGTAATGGAAAGTGCAAAATTTACTTTTAAATTTAATAACCAATATAAATACACCGCTGATATTGCATCAAGAGGTTCGTATATTGGTTTTACTTTTGGGTACCCAATTTTAATTTGGACAAAAAAAGAAAGTGGTTTGGTTGAGGATAAGTAAGTTTAAAAAACTTACTTATTCACTTCCCAATAGTTTTTTACTGAATAGCAAAGTGGTAAGGTTTTGCCGAATTTCATATCTTGTACAGGTTCAAGGGCTTTGGTAACTAAAGGAATATGACCTGACCAAATATCTTGTGTTTGTTCTTCGTCGCCAGCTGGGCCACCTGTACACACTTTAGCTGAGGCCTTTTCTATTTTGAATTTTACAACCATGGTTGCTTTGAGCTCATTTTGGGTACCAATTGATACTTCGTCCCAGCGACCTTTCACTACATTTTCGGTGATTAGTTTTAAACCAAACAAACGTTCTTCTTCGTCTGTAACCAGCTCTACTTTGCCAAATAAAACTGCCGAGCGATAATTTACAGAGGTATCAAATAAGGTACGAGCTAGCACAATTCCGTCTAAATGGGTTACTCCGATACAAATGGTTTGTCCGTCTAAAATTTGATTCAACATAAAATTTTTAGTTGAGCCATGTAAATAAACAAACTCACCATCTCTACCATAAGCTGTTGGTATCATCATGGTTTGACCTTGATGCTGAAACGAAACATGACACAAAAATCCTGCATCTAAAATTTCAAAAACTGAAGCTTCGTTGTTTACTGCACGGTTTGCTCCACGCACTACTTTGTTAAATTCCATAATATTATATTTTAATTACTTCTGCCCTAACAATGGCATCCTGAAACTTTGTACTGTTAATGAATCATTTACAGTTACAAATACAGTTTTTTTATCTATACCTCCAAAAGTTATGGCACTTGGATTCTTGCCAAGCAAGGTAATTTCTCTAATTACTTTTCCTTCTGGATTTAGAATAGTAATTACGCCTTTTTCACTTCGAGAAATGTATATATTTCCAAACTTATCAACCTGTATTCCTGCAAGTGAAAAATCAAAGAAAGTTGAAAATCTGGTTTTATTAGATAAAAAACCTTTCGAGTCAATTTCAAAACTCAATAGATTTCTAAGCTTTTGCTCACTTCTTTGAATTTCCTCAGTTACATAAAGTATATCTTGTTGATTATTAATTGCAATTCCTTTGGTAAGACCCAATGAACTTTCAAGCATAGTAACTTGTCCATCAGGTTTTACAAGCCAAATACTCCCCGTACCAATTGTATTATCTTGGTCGGTAACGTACAAATTTCCATTTGATGTTAATAAAATATCTTTCAAAGAAGAAAAACTATTATTATGAACAAATAATGTTAATACTTTGGTATTCAAATCACATTTATAAATATTTTTACCTATATAATCAGCAATATAAAGTGTATTTGCAATGGTATCAACTGTTAAGCCACTCGCAACGCCACCTTCTGGTAAGGTAACAAATGATGAAACTTTTCCAAAATAATCAACTATACCAATTGTACCTTCTTGTTGAAAATTAGGCACATATAAATAACCACGTTTATCAATGGCAATACCATCAATATTTTTGACAAATGCTTTATCTGTAAAATCAGATACAATTTTAAAATTAGGAACGCCATATCTTTGGGCACTTCCTGAGAAAGCAATGAACAAACTTGCTAGTAATAAAATACAATTTTTCATAATTCTAAATTTTAATAAATAATAACTGATTTATGATTGATACAAAAGAAGATAATTATTAATTATTAGCCAAATAGATTATATACACACCTATATTTGGCAGACAAATGGGTTGATTTTATCGACCGAATTATTTTGTTGGTTTATTGATTAAGTCCAAAGTGAAGTCCATTAAATTATCTTTGCCAATCAAAAAACTTTCTAAGTCTTCCTGCATTTCGTAATCTGGCATTAAACCTCGCCCTATTTGATAAATTTCATTCTCAGGTTTTGAATAATAATAGTTTTGAATCGGGATGTAAGTAACAATTTTGGTGTTGGGCAAAACAAGAGGTGCACCATAACCTGATAATTCTAAACGTTCCGATATACTCTCATCTCCAATAAACACTACTTTGGGCTGCTCTTTTAATACAACATTCAGCATAAATGGATTATAACTTGCTCCATTTGTTAGCACATAAATTTTACCTGTAAAATGAGATTTATAAGGAGTAATTGGCGATTCATTTTCATAATTTTTAATTAATCCTTCGTATCCGTAATAACCTGTTGCTCGCTTCACCAAATTACTACCTATTTTTATTGGGTTTTTACCATTAAAAAATGAAGGTTTGTTATTGATTTTCAACCTTAATGAATCAAGGAAATGAAAATCTTTTACACTGACATATTTCATTAACTCTAAAGCACTAAAACCGTTTCCACCATCGCAGTATCGAAGGTCAAGAATTAAATTTTTAATTTTTTTCTGCTTTATTTCTTCGAAAGATGCTTTCAAAAATTTGAAAAATTTATATTTATCATTGTATAAATCTTCATCTCTAAAGCTTGATATTTTTAATGTAGCTATACTTTTCTTTTTATCAAAACTTAATTTATAAGGCTCAAAATCAGACTTTTTGTTTCTATTATTATGATAATATTCTATTTTGTCAGCAGTTATACCTTGTATTTTTTTGTTTAAAACTTCTCCTTTTGAATTTTTAAATTCTAATTGATAAGAATCGCTAAGCCCATAAAGAGTAGGGAACAATGTATTAAACGCCCATTCAACATAATACTTTGATTTTGAGGTAATGTTACCAGCATTGGTACATTGAGCAAGCATATTTTTGACAATATCAGATGCAGACTGATTATTGATTGAAACAATTAAATCTCCTTTTTTAATGGTAGTATCAGAAGTATAATTATTATAGATATATAGTTTTTCATTGAAAATTTTAATATCAAAAGGGAATAATTTATTGTTTTCGAGTGCTTCAAGATATTTACTTGGCAAGGCAACATCAAAACCATCTTTTATGGCAATCTTTATTGGTTTGATTTTTAATAATGCTTGAGAAACTGTTAGAGGCTTATTTATTGAATTTATGGTTAGATTAAATAAAGAATCTAATGCTTTTTTTGAAATATAACGATACAAATTAGGGTGAACCTCTTCCAAACCATTTTTGAATGCAATTATATCTTTCTTTACACCTTCAGCAGAAAAAGTAGTATCAAGATTATAACGAGGCGTAGTTCGTTTTACTTCAGCTTTAAATTTATCAATATCCTTTATCAATCGAATATTGTCTATTTGAAAATAGCCAGTATCATTGCTATAACTAACTATTTCCCATTGTAGAGTTTCAATTAAATTTTTATTGAAAGGTACAGGGTTTCCCCAAGTTTGTTTTAATTCAGAAAACGGGATAATTACTGTAGTCCAATCGTCTGAGTAATCAACATTTTTTTCATGAAATGAATAGTCTTTTACCGCAGAAATACGGTACTTAAAAGTGTGTTCATCGCCTTTGAAATCATAAGCAATACCATTAAAATCAGCAGTATCAACGGTTTCAGGCTTTATTGGGCAGCTTAAAACTGCATAAGCATGGAGAGGACAAGCACCTTTATTTAGCTTATAATCAACTCGTAATACTTTGTTGGTTGCCTCGGTTTCGTAATAGAACTTTAGCACTGAGTTGCCATTATTTGCCTTATCAGTGTATTCGTACCAATAATTATTAAATAAATTTTTCAAATGAATACCTGAAAAGTCATCCACTAATAAGGTATTATTCCCTTGTCCGAAGGTATTGACAACATTTGTTATCACTACAATAAATATCAATATATATTTCATACTGTTTGTAATAAAATTATTTAACTTCAAAATATTCTTCAGACTTAGTTACAGTAAATTGGAGCACCTTTGTGGAGTCACTTAATTTGCGAATAACCCAATTTTGGTCAATAAATGTTGCTTGCTTTTTTTCTTCATTTGCTGCAAGCTTAAAATATTGAATTTCCATATTTCTGTAATCAAGCCAATACACAGCAACAGTTTCTTGTAAAGTATTTTTTACAGTAATTGTTGATGCTTTAATTGCTTCTTTAAAAACTGGTGCCCAAAATATATTTTTCTGAGTTTCTTTAAATTTTGCATTTGAAACTTCGCCTTCTGTATCAAAATGTTGATTTCTTTTGGTGATTTTAAACTCAACTACTTTCTCAGAATCATCTGATGTTCGTAACACCCAAACGTGCCCCAAATATGTTTCTTGTACATAACCTTCGTTTGCTCTTATCAACTTATATTTCATTTCATTCCCCTGAGCATCAACCCAAAAAACTAATACATCCTTCGACAAATTATTAGTAATGGTTATTGTAGCTGCTTGAATTTTTCCTTTATTTGTTTTGGGTTTTGACTTAAATATTGAGCCCCAATTATTAAAAATTCCCCCTATAGATTCCAAAACATCATCCATTTTTGACTCATCTTTTCTTTTGGTTTTTTGAGGTATAAGTTTGGCATTTTGTGATGTTAAAATTTCTTGTTTCTGAATTTTAGCACTCGCTTCATGCTCTTTATTCGAGCTTGGTTTTTCTGCATTATATTCAGAAATGGATTTATTTAAAAGAGAATCTGAATGAACAAATTTGTTATAATCATGTTCTTGATGAGCAATATCTTCTTTTAAACTTTCATTATTGGATATTTTTTTTGTTGAATTATTATTTATATTATCCAGTTTTAAATTGCTGAATGTTGGTTTTTCCAATAATTGATTAGATACTTTCAATTTGTTATTCTCAAACCTAACCCTCTGAATTCCTGTAGAGTCGTGTTGCAATAATTTAAATATTGAAAACCCAATTACAGAAGCCATTCCAATACCTACCATTACCCAAATTGTAATTCTTATTTTCAACTCCTTTTGGTAGCTTTTACCTGCATTTGCAATTTCTTCTCGCATTCCGAGTTGCATAATTGCTCTTTGCATTACTTTTTGAGCAATTACATTTTCTTGTAAATCTTGATCCAAGGCCATTTCTTGTTTAAAAGTTTCTCTTTCATCAGGATTGAGTTCATTGTTTAAAAATCGCTCAATTTGTTCTATGGTATTTAATTCATTTCTCATATTGGCAATAATTAAACATTGGCTTGTACTAAAAGCGACTTAAATGCATTTCGAGCTTTTTCTAAACATTTGTATTTCTGATTTTTAGCCACATTTTCAGAAGTAAAACCATAAGTTTCGGCAATTTTAGTCATACTTAGTTTGTAGTGATAAAACGACACTAAAATAGCTTTACACTTTTCGCCAATTTGAGCCAGAGCATTTTCAGCTATTTGAAAGTACGATTCATTTTCTTCCACTATAAAGTCCCCTTCTGAAAATAAACCGACATATTCGTTTAATCTATTTTTTGCAATCAAAACCTGTTTCCATTTGTATTTTGAAATACTAAACAAATAAGTGCCAATAGTGCTACTGAGTTCAAATTCAGTGTGTAATACTTTGTCATAAAAAACCAAAATAGCTTCTTGAAAAATATCATAAGCATCATCAGCCGAACCGCCATTATTGATAATAAACTTTTTAACTGGCGTATACTGTTTGTACAATTCCTTAAGCCCAAGTTGTGGCCTATTCGACTTAAGGCTTGATATGATTTCTTGATCTGTCATGCAGTAAAATTAATTGCTTTCTGTAGACTTAATGTCAAAATTTGAAAAGGTCACGGTATTTTTTGAAAAATATTTTTTTGGGGAGTTAAATTGAATGTAAAAAAGAAAAAAATTACAATAAAAAAGAGACATGGCATGCCATATCTCTACAATTATTTATTTTTGATTTTTTATCGAAGTGACTATGAATGCCTCGTCTAAACAATTACAACTGCTACTCCGATTTCATTAACTGATTTCCAAATCTGTATGAGAAAGTAAACATTACAGTTCTGTTATCCCAACGGTAACCCGACTTTTGAAACGATGTGCCCATTTGGTTTGAACCTCCATATTGGAAAGTCCAAAACATATCATTAAATGCTAGTTTTATTGATGCTTTTTTCTTCCAAATTTTTGTTTGTACTGATAAGTTCACTTGCCAACGTGCATAAGATTTTGAAAATGCATATGAAGTTGGCGAGTTATACATTCCAGATGCTTCTACAGTAAAATCCTTTGGCAAACTAAATGTTTGTGTTGAATTGGCTGTCCAACCTCCCATTTGGTTATCAATTTTTCCAAAATCTGTTGTGCCAACAAACTGATTATAAATATATGCTCCACTATTACTTGTTTGCCACCATTTAAATATTGGAGCATTAACGGAAATTGTTACACCAAAACTTTTTTGAAATTCAAGATTGCGTGGACCATTAATAAATCTATTATCTACTTTAGAAAGTTTATTTGTCCAAACAATTGGATTTTTAACATAAGTGTAATTTGCTGAAGCTACTAAACCTCCTCCAAAGAATGTATTAGTAAGCTCAGTATTATCAGCATATTGAGGTAGTAAATATGGATCCCCTCCCCAAGCATTATATGGGTCAATAATATTTAAAACAGGGTTTAATTGATCACCTTCAGGACGAGTAATTCTTCGAGAATACATCAGGGCATGTGAACGTTTGTCATTTGGTACAAAAGTAATATTACCCGTTGGAAATAAGTTTGTATAATTACGAGTAAACACACTATCAATCAATGACAAAGTACCTTTTGTTTGTGTATTTTCAACCCTTAAACCAGCTTGAATATTCCATTTCCCAAAATTCAAATAACTTAAACCATATGCCGCATACACATTTTCTTCATAAATAAAATAATTACTAACATCTTTCTCTGCGTGATTTTGGGTAATTGTAATATTATTAGGATTATTATCATCCAAGTGCACACCTTTAATTCCTGTTTCTATTTTTATTTTTTCTCCTAACTTTTTCTTAAAATCTAATTGTGCATTATATTTATTAGAATAATAGTTTAGATTATTTTTAAAATAAAAAGGATTTTTGGCATCAGCACCTAATGAATCGAATTGGATTAGACTTTGCAATTTTTCTTCATGGCCAAAATTACTATTGTAAGCTGCATAACCATCTAATACAGTAGCATTTGTATCAAATTTATGTTTAAAACCTAAACTTGTGTATACGTTAAACCATTGAGTATATCCATCGTCTTTATTTGAAAATGAACTTCGTACAGCATCACTTTGGTTATATTGTTTTGAAAATCCGTTTCCATGCCAATTGTATCTACCAAAACCATCATTTAAGTCAAAAGTAAAAGATGTTTTTTCAGTTACTTTATACTCACCTTTCAAATTGAAATTGGTATTTGTAAATGGCATTTCGTATTGCGTTGAATTGTATATTCTTTTATTCAACACTGTTGGATCCGAATCGTTTCTGTCGTTATAGAAATCAGAGTAATTCACACTGTTTTGATGTTGCAAACCTGTATTAAAGAATATTTTATTTTTCTTGTAAGTTAAATTTGCACCAACACTGCTTTTTCTGAATTTCCCAGAACCCACTGATAAATTTGTTGATCCATTCCAACCTTCATAAGCACCTTTTTTAAGCTTAATATTTATAATACCAGCAGTACCAGTTGCGTCATATTTCGCAGATGGGCTTGTAATTAACTCAATTTCTTTAATTTGGTCAGCAGGAATAGATTTCAAAAGATTTGCCAATTGATCTTCACTCATATACATCACTTTGTCATCAAGCATAACTTGCACACCTGACTTCCCTTTTAACTGAATTTTACCATCTTGGTCAATAAATACACCTGGTGATTTCCTCAAAACTTCAATTGCCGATTGTCCTGAATTTGACAATGTATTTTCAACATCAACAATCATTTTACCATCCTCTACACGTACTAATGGGCGTTTTGCGGTAACAGTAATCTCGGCTGTTTTAAGAACTGTAGATTTTATACTTACTTTAAAAGTCTTTTTCTCATCTTGCAACAAAATAATAGACTCACTGACATTTTTATCATAACCAATTAACAGTGAAACCAATGCATATTTACCAGCAGGTAATTCATTAAATCGGTATTGCCCAAATTCGTTGGTAGTTTGCACTTTTACCTTTGCTGAATCAGGTAAAGAAATCAGTTTTATATTCACAAATTCAACTGGATTGTTATTTTCGTCAGTTACTGTGCCTGTAATTGAAGCATTTTGAGCCAATGCAATATTGCTCGCTCCAAACCAAAATAATAAAATGTATATTAAATATTTCATGAGTAAAATTAAGTTATCAGTTATTGTGAATTAATAAATTGTATTTCAAAATATATTATTTTCAAATAGAAATAATACAAATTAAATTATTGGCTTAATAGCATAAACAAGGTTGGCTTTATGCTTTAAGAATGGCTTTTTGAAAACCATACGAGGGTGATTCACATAAAAAATAGAAAACACTGCAAGTAACAAAAAAGCATGCAAAATAACTAACAAAACGTCAATTTTGGGTAATGAAATTTTAAATCTTAAAATTTTATAACCTAAGTCTGGTAATAATATTGTAGTTCCCATAAGCCAACCAATTATTTTAATTAATTATTTATCAAATCAATAAAATATAATTGACTCTAAAAATTAGTTTCTATCAAAAGCAAACAACACCAGATATAAACCTTATTTTTATCGACGAACTTCATAAAGTTACATTTATAGATAAAATCATGGTATTAATCGTCATTTTCAAGCTTTATAAAGATTGTTGAATATTATTATGATTTGTTTTATTAGTTTTAAGAAATGGATTAAATAATTTATATAATTATTTATTAGACTTAAAAGATTTTCGAAGAAAATAAAACTATGTTTTCGGAATACTTATTAACCACAACAGATATATAGGTCTGATTATTAATAATTTAAAAACTATATCCCTATTGTGTTTATATAAATGAGTTGAAAATATTAAGTAAACATAAGGGGATTCATTCTGAATCCAGTAGAGCAAAAAATTTATTAATTCTTAATTGCTAATTATTAATTAACCACCAATGCCCAAAAGTTTAAAAATATTTATACATGTATTATTTTGGTTATTTAGCATAGGGATTGATTTTATTACCCAACAATTACCTTACTTAACAGAATCAAATGCAGTTGTATTTTTTACAGCAAGTTTTTGTATCCAATGCAGTTATATAACCTATTTTTATTTTAATTATTTATACCTTGTACCTCAATTTTTGATAAAAAAACAATACTCAAAATATTTAATTGGCGTTGGTTTTAACCTTTTAATGCTCACGGTTTCAGATGCTTTTTTGTGGAATAATTTCAATTTTAACTTACCACTATTTAATGATTATCAACTAAAAGTATATTCGTTTACATGGATGTATGGTTTATTTATAAGTACAGGTTTGAGTATGTTTGACTATTGGATGGAAAGTGAAAAACAGAAACAAAAACTTGAACAAGAAGTATCAAAAACTGAATTATTGTATTTACAATCACAAATGAGCCCACATTTTTTATTTAACACCCTGAACAACATCTACAGCTTATCATTAAAAAAATCAAATTTAACTTCTGTTGCTATTGCACAACTAAAAAATATGATGCAATATTTTGAAAGTTTTGAAAAAGGAGAAAAAATTAGTTTGGAGGCAGAAATAGAACATATAAAAAGTTTTATTGCATTGAACAAAATGAGATATTTCAACACTATCAATTTTGAAATAAATGGAAATATTGAAAATCAACAAAAATGTATTGAACCTATGCTATTTATACCATTTATTGAAAATGCTTTTAAACATGGTGATACATCTGAAAAATCAACATTTAATATTCGATTGAATTTTACAGAGAAAGAAATTCATTTTTCAATTACCAACCTTATTGATAATAGCAAAAGAAAAGACAAAAATGGAGGTATTGGAATCAAAAATGTACAACGCAGACTACAACTACTATTCCCAAGTAAACACCATTTGCACACGGAAATTATTGACGATTTATTTGTTGTAGCATTAGTATTAAAAAATGAATAAAATAGTAAAAAATATATTTTGGCTACATTTATTATTTTGGGTAGCCAATATTAGTAGAGATTATTTTGAGGATTCAACAAACCTTTGGATGAATGCAGGCAATACTTTAGTTACAGGAGCCTTATTCTATATCAACTATTTCTGGCTTGTTCCCATTGTTTTAAAAAAATCTACACCTATCAATTATTTAATTTGGTTTTTGAGTTTTTATATCATTTTTATAACCTTCTATTCAAGTTGGATATATATTACAGATTACGAATTAAACAACAATTGGCCATTATCCAAACGTATTTTAATAAGTGGATACCTAGGTTTTTATTATGGAGCTGTAAGTACGGGTTTACGTTTTGCTTCGCATTGGTTTGAAAATTTAGATAAAAACAAAACGCTCGAATGGGAAAAAACGAATACACAATTGCAACTATTTAAGTCCAATATTAACATTCCGTTCATGCTAAAAGCATTAACTTATGCCGAAAACGTATCAAAACAAAATCCAGAAAATGTAAGTGAACCCATAATTTCTCTTTCAAACATACTTCGATTTGGCTTGTATGAATCTCAAAAACAGGCAGTTCCTTTACACAACGAAATTGAAATTTTAAAAGAATTTATTCAGCTAAACAATCAAATTGAAAACAACTATACGCTGCAATTGAATCACGAAAAGGTAAATGAAAATTTACAAATAATACCAAATATCTTGGTTCGATTTGTGGCTTTATGGTTAAATTTAAATCATAACAATTTTCAGAAAGATGAACAAATAAAATTAGAATCCATTGATAATGAAATAATTTTACAATTAAACATTAGTTCAGGATTTAATATTTCAGACTTAGAACATCAATTTCAACATTTTAAAGATGAATATTTTGAGGTAATTTATTTTACTGAAAACAATATTTTGAGTTTGAAAATAAGTAATTTGTAATAAATTAGACTTAAGATTAAAGACTTAAGACTTATTAAAATCTTCTAATCATAATTCCGACAAAAAAACATGAAAATAAACTGCATTGCTATTGATGATGAACCACTTGCATTAGATGTTATTGAACATTTGGCGAGTAAAATTCCTTTTTTAGATTTAAAAGCTAAAATAAACAATCCATTTGATGCCTTTGAAGTGCTTCATAATGAAAAAATAGATTTAATTTTTCTTGATATTCAGATGCCACAAATTACAGGTTTTGAGTTTTTAAGAACTTTAAACAACAAACCTTTGGTAATTTTCACAACTGCATATCCTAATTATGCCCTTGAAAGTTACGAGCTCGATGCAGTTGATTATTTGGTTAAACCAATTCCGTTTGAACGATTTTTAAAAGCTGTAAATAAGGCAAAACTTCGTTTGGGTGCAAACACGCCAACAAATGAATTAATTGAAATCTCTTCATCAAACCATAACAACGATTTTATTTTTGTAAAAACAGAATACAAAACAGTAAAAATATTCCTAGAAGATATTTTATATATTGAATCCTTGAAAGATTATGTTTCATTTCAATTAAAAACCGAGAAAATACAGTCATTACTGAGTATCAAATCAGTAGAGGAACATTTACCACACGAACAGTTTGTAAGAGTTCACCGTTCGTTTATAGTTGCCTTTAACAAAATAGATGAAATAGAACGTAACAACATTACTATTGCTAAGAAAACAATTCCTATTGGAGATAACTACCGAGATACATTTAAAGTGCTTGTGGATAGTAAAAAGTTGTAATTAAACAATCCCATTTATTAATCAACAAAATGAAACAAGTATTTTCGATCCTACTAATTTTATTTTCAGTCAATATTTTTGCTCAATCAATTGATTCAACCCAAAAAGTTAACAATATCGTTGTAACAGATATTAATGCGATGGGGCAAATTGGGATTTCTTATGAGAAATGTATTATAAAATTAAAACGTTTTTCCTATTTCGCCCACCTTGGATGCAAAAGCTCTTTTGATGCACCATATAGTTTAGGATTAGAACTTGGTTTAAGAGGATTTACGGGTAAAAGAAAATCACATTTTGAATTTGGATATCAATATTGCAACTTTGAATTAAAGAACAATTATAGTTCAAGAAATCATATATTATCTCAAAAACAAGTACTTGTAGGTTATAGGTTTCAGAATTTCTATAAAAAAGGAATAATGTTTAATATAGGACTAGCTGGTACATTTTTTAAAGTTTGGGACGATGATTATGCAACAACTGATTTTTTACCATTACCTTATGTTGGAGTTGGATATTGTTTTTAAGACTAATTTATATAAAATTAAAAATCAATGAAGTATATATTAAACCTATTCGTATTGTCTATTTTTTGCGTTTGTAATAATAATGACAATAAAAAAGCAACTTATACAAATAAAAATATAATTACCTTAAAATCAACTAACAGAATTGATTCATTAGTAAATCATTACATAAAAACCACAAACAATGAATTAGTAAAAATAAATAAAAAAATATTGAATGGTTTGTTGACAATACTGCAGTTACAGACTCTAACAAATTTCATATAATTCATATAGGGCATCAACAAAGAGATGAAAATATATCTAATCCTAGATTTGTAACAGATGCATGGATTTATATAGATAGCTCAAAATCAAAAATATATGAATATGATTTACCAAATGATAGTTTATTATTTTACAAATAAAACATAATCTATTTCATTTTAATTGAACCTGCACAAGCATCACCTTCTTCAATACCTGTTAACCAAATTTTAAGCTTTTTGATTCTTTCTTCTGTCAATTCAGTTAAATATGATCTAACACATAAAGGTTGAACACTACCATAATAACCATCTTCACGGTCTGGATATTTAGCTTTGAGTTCAGCATCTCTAAATTGAATCCAAATACGTTGAGCATTTTTAAAATTCTTAATAAATTCAATATCAGACTTATACTCTTTTAAAATCTTATTATAAACATCATTCAATTCTTTGTCAACTTTTAAAAAATCATTTAAGGACTCTTGATTCATATCAGATTGAGTTTGCCCAAAAATCTGTAATGAAATAAACATCAACAAGAACATTATTAATGCTTTAACTATCTGTTTCATAAAGTTTATATAATTTACTTTTAGCAATTTAAATATATTTTTTAATTCATCAAAAACTTACTCCCCACCCAAAATCAACATCGTCAACATATCGCCATGTGGGGACTTTTTGCTTATAATTTCTAATTCTTGTAGTATTTTTTTGCGAAATGCCCACAAGGTAGCTTCACGTAAATCTATTTCTTTGGCTATCTGTTGTACAGTATAAGTATCTCTGTGTAAAACAGTTTGTAAACTGATATACAAGGCTTTCACTAATGGAAATCGTACTCCATGAAAAAGGCTGCCAGCCGTTGCCGATTCCTCGTATTTACATTTTGTACATTTACGAGAAAGGTATTGCGCACCTTTCATGTACTGGGTATGTGCACATTTTTTACATTGATATTCGCCTTTCCATTTTATATCGGCTATGAATTTAATCACATGGTCGTCAGACTGAAATATTTCTTGAAAACCTTTAAAATCAACCCCTTTGCCCCACATTAATTTCAGACGGTCACTTTCAAGTTGTCGGTTAAGTTGCCAGTTTTGCTTATCAAGATTACTACTAATTTGCTCCCAACGTTTGTAAAGTTCTTCTAATTCGGCATTTTTTTGTGCCAATTCTTGGGTCCGTTCAGATACTTTAATTTCTAAAGCTTTGTTAATTTCGGTTTGAATACGCTGTTTTTCAGATATTTCCTCAAATAATTGTTCACGTAATTGCGCATTTTGTTGCAGGTTTTCAATTTCTTGTTTTTGTAAATTTTGCTTTTGTTGAATCAAATATTTGTAGCGTAAAGCTATAGCAAACATACCAATAACCAACTCAGCTATTCCGCCAAATGCTATAGCGTTGTATGTAATGAAATTGGTTTCAAGTAATTGATAATAAGCGGCTATAAAAGTTAAATATGCTAATTCTAAAATAATAATTGATGTTAAATACAAGCTACCATGTAATGATTTAAACAAGTTTGCTCTATACATCAACACTAATTGATAGGCTATGGTAAAGGCATCAAGTAACGGATGCCAAAGTGAAAATTTAGGCAACAATAAGCTGATTATCAAAACCAAAAATCTAAATACAATTATTGCTATAATGAATTGTTTTTCGATTAATTTTATTTTTCGAACATAAAAATACAAATACACAAACTGGCTCCACATTAATAAAAACGAACAAACTAAGTTTGAAATTCTGTTCCAAAGGTAAAAATCACTCCAAAGCCATTGAAAGCCCAACCCTGTGTATGCCCATTGAAAAAGTCCGAGGCAAAATGCATAAATGGCATAAAATACAAATATTTTTTCTCGTGTATTTACAAACATAAATACATTCAGTAATACCACAGTTAGCACAATTCCTGCCAGTAAACCATACCAAGTATTTTCAGCATTAAACCTACTTGTAAAACTTTCAGCACTCAAAACCCAACAAATAGGATAAGAAACGTTATGTGAAAACAACTGATAATGAACAGTATAAACTTCATTTGCAATGGGAGGTGTAAATGAAAGCACTTGGTTTTTTACTGAAAAAGGAGAAGTGTAACCATTTTCATCCTTGTAATTCAGGTTGCAAATTTGCTTGCCATTTTTATCAAGCACTTCTACAAATACGGATTCAAGTTTATTATCTGGGAATTCTAAAAATAGCGTATTTTTATTGCTTGCTGTAATAAAAAAACGAGCTTCGATAGGTGTAATGGCAGGCCAAGAAGTTTGTTCGTTTACAAAGTTTTTCCAAGCATTTTGAGATTTTATTTCCAAATATGGCGCTTCAACAACTAGTTTATCATTGCCCGAAAAGTGTACAAATTTGCTAGCGTATAAACTGATACAGTTCAACAGCATTATTAAAACAAATAGACAAAATTGTTTAGATACCATATAGTTTAGTTTTTTAATAGACCTCCAAGGTTTTTGAAACCTTGGAGGTCTAAATGATAATAGAAATCAACAGTTTTAAAAACCTGTTAGGTCTAAAAATTACAAATCAAACAAATTATCATCAATTTTTAAATTAGTATGAAAATCAATTAAAGCTTGTTTGTCTCCAAAATAATATATCAAATATTGACGGTTTAGTTTAGTATTTTTTTCAAGATAATAGCTGTGAATTGATGAATGTTCCCAATCAAGTATATGTGAACAAAATCCATGTTTTACAGGATTCAAATGTATATAAGCGATTAAATGTGTAAAATATTGGGAGTCGGTAACTGATTTGCGTTTGAAATTAGGGATAAACAAACTGCCCTTTCTATTAAACATTTTGTTGATTGCTTTTGCATACGAATTAAAAAAATCACTAAACTGTTTTGAAAGCAAATTCGGCAGTTGTTCTTTAGCAAGACCTCCAAGGTTTTGAAAACCTTGGAGGTCTCCAGTTGGTAATTTCGCTTCAGCTTTTGATTTAAAAAACTTAAACACTTCCTCTTCGCTTCTAATTTTAACCATCAAATGAAAATGATTTGGCATTAAGCAATACGCAAAAGTTTCAGCTATAGGGTAAATATATTCTCCGTATTTCCTTAAAAAATAATGGTAATTTTCATTTGAACGAAATAAATTTTCGTCACCATTTGCATGATTATAAATATGGTAAACAGTTTCGGGGAGAAGTGGTTCATGCATATTATTTGTCTGTTTTATCTATAGACCTCCAAGGTTTCAAAAACCTTGAAGGTCTTATTTTACTATAAAAACATATTATTTTCTGCAATATATACCCAATATTTCTCCTTAACAAAATACTTACCCTTAAAAGAGATAAAATAACACATAAAAACCTAACAATCAACAGGGTAATAAAACGTAATTTATTATTAAAAAACACTCAAAAATAGCACCATTTTAACAATAAATTATACTATTCAAATAAATTTTCAATCAATGTGGTTGTAGCTTTGTATCAAATCAAAACGCCAAAACCCATGAATAAAGCTAATACACCTCTTATCTCAGCTAAAATAAAAGTATCAGCATTTATTGTTGTTTTACTTACTATTGCAAGGATGTCAATGGCACAAGTAACCTTGCCGTTCCAGATAGTAAACAACTCCAATTTCCCCGACAACCAACTATATGTAACCATAGTTGGCGAAGATTTAACTGGCCCTCCCGGCAACCGTGTTTGGATAGATTGCAAAACAAGCACACAAAAACTAATGTCCCCAAGCTACAACACCGTAGCCGGACCAGTTTATGGTGGCAATAAAGGGCCAGGCACAAACGGAATGTACGCTAATTGTTTTACTAAACTTAGCGACATTCCAAATAAAACTGTACAATTACCTCCAATTCAAGGTTGTAGAGTGTTCATTTCTGTGGGACAACAATTGTATTTCTATTTCTTTGGTTCAAGTGGGTCGCCAGCTGGCTATACATCCCCAAGTCACTCCGACCCAACTGACCCAAACAAAGGTATTCAGTACGAAATTATTGAATTAACCTCAAACCAATATGGCTTTTGGGGCAATACTACACGAGTTGACTCATACAACTACGCTATGGGCTTAGAGCTTTTTGGAAATAATAATTTCTATGCAAAATCTGGTGAATTAAAATCTCATGAAGATATTGGTACTGCATTTAAAGCAAATGTACCAACAGAATTTCAAGGATGTTTCAATAGCTCAAATGGTTCAATAATTTTCCCAACAAAAACCGAAGCTTGGGCTGATGGAACAATTGGCACTATGCCCAATATTGGTCCGTATGTAAATTACATGAAACCATATATTGACCAAATTTGGGAAAAATACAAAAACGAAGATTTAATTTTCAATGCTGGTGATGCTGGAGTTTGGAAAGGCAGAGTTGTTGGCGAACAATTAATAATGACTGCACAATCAGGCGGTTTTACAGGCAGAAAAGGAATTATTGACCGCAGACCAACTACCCAAGAAGCTTTTGAAGGCAAAGGTGTACTCGACAAAGTCATACAAGATGCACCAACAGATTTAATGATTCAAGCTCAGATTTGTGCTGCCATTACTCGCCACGTAATTGATGTAGAAACGCCCAATGTTGGACAACAAAATTGGTCTGACCCAAGCAAATATTACCTAAAATCACCTTGTAATCATTATGCTAAATTTTGGCACCAAGCAGGAATAAGCTATAATCAAAAATCGTATGGATTTGCTTACGACGATGTTTGGGATCAGTCATCAACCTTACACACTCCCAACCCAACCAAAGTAATTGCAACATTTGGAGGTTTTGTATCAAGAGTTACAGGAATTGAAGATAATATGAACACCTCATCATCAAACAAAGTATATCCAAACCCTAGTAAAGATTTTGTATTTGTTCCAGAAAATGCCACACAAATCATCATCAGAAGTATAGACGGAAAAACTTGGACAGTTAGCAAAAAAGAAAACAACTCAATAGACATTTCTACTTTACCAGAAGGCGTATATATTCTGCAATGGTCTGAAAATGAAAAAGTTTTAGCAGTAAAAATAGTTATTAATTAGTTTTCAGTAATCAGTTGTCAGTTATCGGTATTCAGTTAGTATTTAAGCTTAACAAGAATTCACATTCGATATTCCCCTCCTTGGGAGGGGTTAGGGGTGGGTTTTAGTAGTTAAAAATTAAAATATCTCAAGTATTACGTCTTTAATCTTAAGTCTAAAAAATATGAAACATAAAATATACAGAGCCGCAATAGCATTTCTATTCTTATTCATTTCCTCTAAAATATGTTTTGCCCAAAATTGGCAATTGGTTTGGCAAGATGAATTTACCAATAATATCAGTTCCGACTGGGTATTTGAAACCGGCGGAGGAGGCTGGGGAAACAATGAACTTCAATATTACCGTCAGGAAAATGCAAGTATTGAAAATGGTAATTTAAAAATTTCAGTTAAAAAAGAAGATTTCGGAGGCAGAAACTATACCTCAGCCCGAATGAAAACCGAAAGCAAAAAGTTTTTCAAATACGGCAAAATAGAAGCACGTATTGCAGTGCCTGCTGTACAAGGAATTTGGCCAGCATTCTGGATGTTAGGGCAAAATATTGGCTCCGTTGGTTGGCCTAAATGTGGCGAAATCGACATTATGGAACATGTAAATTTAGGAAATACCAATTTCGGTACCATACACTGGGAAAATGAAAATGGTGTAAAAGTAGAATACGGAGGCAAAACCGAAGTAAATACCATCACCAATTACCACACTTATACCGTAGAGTGGGATGCAAAATTAATTAAATGGTTTGTGGATGGGGTAAAATACCATGAAGGAAGTATTGAAAATGGAATAAATGGAACTTCTGAATTCCATGAAAATTTCTTTATTCTGTTAAATGTTGCAGTTGGTGGCAATTGGCCAGGAAACAATATTGATAACAATGCCATGCCTGTAAACATGTATGTTGACTATGTACGTGTATATCAAGATGGTGTAAATGTAATTCAACCAAGTACAGATGTGGTTACTACCTATTTCGATTGTAATTATGGCGGTTTTTCAGGTGGATTAAGTGTTGGCAATTATACCCAAGCCCAATTAACTGCCATCGGTGTGAACGACAATACAGTTTCATCTATAAAAGTTGCCGAAGGCTACAAAGTTACCCTCTACGCAAATGACAATTTCACAGGAAATACCAAAGTATTAACCGCAAATTCAAGCTGTTTGTCTGATTTTAATGATGTGGTTTCATCCATAAAAGTACAAACCAACGGGCAAACAGGTTTGGATAACATCTATTTTATTCAAAACAGAAACAGCGGTTTCTTTATGGATGTTGCAGGTGGAGAAGTAGCCACAGGAGATGGCATAAATGTATTTCAGTGGACCTCAACCGGCACCAAAAACCAACAATTTAAATTCACACATATAGGCGATGGCACTTACCAAATATTGTCAATGCACAGCAATAAGTCTTTAGATATTGACGCAATAAGTAAAAATAACGGAGCCAATGTACAACAATGGACCTATTACGGCACACCAAATCAGCAATTTATAGTTTACCCTGCGGGAAATGGTTATTATAAATTAATCCCCAAACACAGTGGAAAAGTTATTGAAGTTGTAAACGCAAGCATCGCCTCCTCAGCCAATATTCAACAGTTTGACAACAATAACCAAACCTGCGGACAATGGAAATTTATACCAACATCGCAAGTAACAGCCATAGAAGATAATTGGCTGAACAATTCAATACAAATTAGCCCAAACCCCGTTGTTGATTACCTAAACTTAAGTAATACAAATTTTGAACAAGCTTACATAAGCAATTTGTTGGGAGAAAAGTTAAAAACAATTCATTCAACTTCAACCAACGTGGCAGACTTAAGTGCTGGTATTTATATACTTACCATCATCAACAACAAGGCTTTTTCAAGTCAAAAATTTATTAAACAATAAAACATTAAAAATACTTTTTGGGAGTTTTTTTATTCTAGAGTGTTAGAGGAGTACAGTGGGTGGCTGTACTCCTTTTTTGTTGAAAACAGACATTTATTAATAATTAAATACACAATATCAACTATCAACATTTTGTAGTAAAAATAAAATATTGTACAATTGTAAATAATACTTTAAATATATGCGCATTTTGTATAGTCAATTAAAAAAATATACAAAAAAACGCAATGCGTAAAATGAATATTTATTTAGCTAACAAATTGATTAAAATTACTTTATAGTAGATCTTTTTAATTTAAAAGAATATAGCACAATTGCGCATATTTATTAGTTGGTGGCAATTATATCAGACCCTACTCAATGACAGAAAAAATTCTTGAAGGAAAACTTCTTTTATATTCAGAGACAGGAATGGAAGGTGGTTATTTGTCTATTCAGGACAAGAACTTTATAAAATTAGCCTCGCCAACTTTTGGAGTAACTAATGGTAATAAAGTTTGGGACAAAAATAATATCAGTCGTTTTGGACAGATTACAAATGCGGAAGTTCTTATTAATAGCGAGTGGTTGCAATTACCAGACCCAATTTGGAAAGATGAGGATTTTGAAATCTCTTCACTATATCGTGGAGAAATAAATGGCGACATGAATGCTGACAAGCGATTGGTAGCAAAATATAATTTCAAAATAAAATATTCAGTTGAACGCTTAAATGAAAAATATGGACAAGGAAATTGGAAGATTGACAAGAATCTGCCTAATGTCATTTTGAAAGACGGAACACGTTTGCATTTTGGAGATACACCAACAACAATCCCATCAAGACCTTATGGAATATCTCAATTTGCTAAAACAAGAGCTACTGTAAATTGGAGTGACGGACAGATTGAACATAAAGTTTTGTCAGACAATTTGTTAATTGAACAATCAGACTACAAAGGTTGTCTCGTCCTAAAAAATGTTTACAGATTTGATTAATAATCCTGATATAAATTTACACTAATTTTCTTAATCCTAAAAAGGATTTACAATTAAAATTTATCCTAAAATAGCTTTACATTTGTATT